>JBKPCC010000060.1:0-9080 GCA_046727215.1 Acidobacteriota bacterium | reverse complement strand
GGGGCAGGTTCCGCGTCGGAAATCCGAATCGTCCTGAACTGGTTTGATGAGCTGAAGTCCAGGATGGGTAAAACCCGCTAACAAGGCGTTGGACTGCGATATACGCAACGTCCCCGGACGGGCATTGGTAGGACATAGAATAGGCAAAAAAGTGGGTGAGAGTAGTAGTCAAGCTAAGGTCCACGGTCGTTGTGGGTAACCCGGGAATTCTTTTTGAAGCTCCACTGTGAGTGTGCCTGCTACTCGCACGACGCATTGAGCTAGCCAACCAACATTGATATATTAATCGCCAATCGAAGCTCTCTTTCATGCGACCATTGTCCGTTGATTGTTCTTAAGAACGGCTTTCTACTCCGGGTCTTCGTTGCGGAATCTCCAAAACGGACGTGAGCGGCGAAGGAGAAACTGCATCCGCGAGTTGGCAATAGACCTCAACTGATAATTTCTAAGGCCTTCTCGCCCTCAATGGTGAATGGAGATGTCTATCCGTAGGAGCCTACAATGCAGAACAAAAGAGACGTTGTTGTTGGTATCGGCGGAGCCGCTGGAGACGGATTAGATAAGTCTGGCGACACGATTGCCAAGACCTGTAGCCGGCTGGGGCTATATGTGACTGCCTACAACAGCTACCAATCAGTAATTCGCGGCGGTCATATTTGGCTGAGAGTTCGGATATCCGAGAAAAAGGTCACTTCGCACGGCGATCACCTGAATGTGCTAATTGCTCTGAATCAAGACGCTATAGAACGTCACGCTCGTGAAGTCGAGCCCGGTGGCGCGATCATCTACAACTCAGACAAACTCACTTGCGATTCAGAGTTAATTGGCAGCCAGGTTCTCCCAGTTCCTTTGCCGGTCAAAGAAATAACGAAGTCTTTCGGTCGCCTTCAACCAATAATGCAAAACACGGTAGCGCTGGGCTCCCTTCTGTATCTGCTGGGACTCGAATTTGAGATGACAGCAGCCGTGCTGGCAGACACGTTCAAGCACAAAGGCGACGCAGTAGTGGAGCAGAACGTCAAGGTAGCGCAAGCCGGGTACGATTACGCGAAAGATATTTCTGTTCCACTCGGTTACGAATGGAATTACACGCGCATCAAGAGGCCTTTTATCACTGGCAACGAGGCTTTTGCCCTGGGCGCTGTTGCAGCCGGCTGCAAATTCTATTCAGCCTACCCAATGACGCCGGCCTCATCCATCCTGCACTGGATGGCCAACCACGGAGCCAAATGTGGAGTAGTGGTAAAGCAATGCGAGGACGAGTTGGCGGTCGTTAACATAGCGATAGGTGCTGGCCACGCCGGAGTGCGAGCGATGTGCGGCACGTCGGGCGGAGGTTTTGCCCTGATGACAGAAGCCATCGGGCAGGCAGGAATGATCGAGGCGCCTGTAGTGATTATCGAAGTACAGCGAGGTGGTCCATCTACCGGTATTCCCACCAAAACGGAGCAAGCTGATCTCAATCAGGTTTTCGGCGCCTCTCAAGGCGATTACCCTCGCGTCATCATAGCTCCAACCGATACAACCGACTGCTACTACTCCGCGGTCGAGGCGCACAACCTTGCGGAGAAGTATCAGCTCCCGGTCACAATCATTTCCGATTTGCTGCTTTCAGAGCACCCGGAAACGATCGAGGGTGATGCTCTTCGCCATGATGTGCCAATCGAGCGCGGCGAGATCATTTCAGATTGGTCCAACGGGCAGTTCAAGCGATACGCCTTCACTGCCTCGGGAGTTTCACCACGTGCACTGCCTGGTACGGAGGGCGCGATGTATGTCGCAGCCACTGACGATCACGACGAGGAAGGTGTGGTGATCAGCGATGTTTTCACCAGCCCGCCGATGCGACGCAAGATTCAAGAGAAGCGCATGCGAAAGCTTGACAAGGTCTTGCAGGAACTGCCGGCACCCAAACTGGAGGGCCCACCCGATGCTGACGTTACCTTGATTGGTTGGGGCTCGACAAAGGGCGTTATTGGTGAGGCCATCGCGTTACTCGCTGAGGAGGGTATCCGCGCCAATAATCTTCAGCTCAAATACCTCACTCCGTTTCATTCGAAGGAAGTGAAAGATATCCTTCGCCTCACGAAACGCACTGTCTGTGTAGAGTGCAACTATACCGGTCAGTTCGCGCGTCACCTGCGCGCCGAAACCGGATTCAGTGTTAACGATCTGATCTTGAAATACGATGGTGAACCGTTCGAACCACATCATATTGTTGAACAACTACACGCGATCCTTGAAGGCCGTCCGCGTTCGACTGATGTCACGCTCGAAGAGGCTCGAGAGATGGGTTATCACTACGTTCGGGTGCACTTGGCAGATAAAGTCCGACCAGGAAGGATTGGGAAGATTGAGGAGAGCGAGTACGGCGAGCCATTGTGGCAAATTGAGATGGTAGCCCGCGACGGCGGCCAAAAACGAGGCCAGCTGTCAATCGGCGCTATTAGTGGTTCAACTTACTCATGGGAAGCTGTTAAGACACTAGCAGCGGATGGATAATGGAGTCGGGCGTTGGGAATCGTTACTCGTAAGTCACGATTATCTTTGACTCCAGACTCGAGACTCTTTAACGAAGGAGATTGGAAATGGCCACAGTAATTGAACTGCCCATTGAAACCTATGCAAGTGAGGTTGAACCCGACTGGTGTCCCGGGTGTGGTGATTTTGGAGTGTTGCGAGCGTTGGAAATTGCCGCCGGAAGGCTAGGTATCAAGCCCAAAGATCTGATGATCGTATCTGGCATTGGCTGTTCATCCAATCTTCCCGGCTTCATCCATGCCTACGGAGTCCACAGCTTGCATGGGCGTGCGGTGGCGGTTGGCACTGGCATCAAACTCGCCAATCATGACTTGAACGTAGTGATTACGGGTGGTGATGGCGATGGGTATGGAATCGGCCTGGGCCATTTCATCCACGCCATGAGGCGCAATCTGGATCTAACCTACATTGTTATGAACAACCAGATCTACGGTCTGACGACGGGTCAGGCCTCGCCTACTACGATGAAAGAAGTGCGCACGAAGTCCACACCTATGGGCAATTTCGAATTACCGATTAACCCAATCGCCCTGGCGCTTGTCTCGGGCGCAACTTATGTCGCACGCGGTTTCTCAGGTGAGAACAAACATCTGGCGGATCTGTTTGCGGGCGCCATCGCCCATAAGGGGTTTTCGCTCGTGGACGTCTTTAGCCCGTGCGTTACTTACAACAAAATAAACACCTATGACTACTTCCGCAAACGCAACTACAAGCTTGAGGTTGAGCCAGGCTACGATGCTAGCAATGTTGAACTTGCATTAGAGAAATCGTTCGAATGGGGTGACCGGATCCCAATTGGCGTCTTCTATCGAAACCAACAGCCAACATATGAGGAACAGGAAGTAGCCCTCAGCAATGGTCCTCTGGTGCGGCAAAAGCTCGGGCTAAATAAAGATACGTTCGATGAACTTCTTGAAGAGTTCATGTAAAGGCTTTGCCTCAACAGTCAAAGCCGTGACGAACGTGTCCCTGACTTTTGAGGCAAAGGCCTCATGTAAACACGTTACGGCAAACGCTTGACCGATTGAACCTTAGTTGGGGATTTTTAAGCGACGGCGGACATTCGCACAGTTCCACGCGATTTGGGGGGCGGGCAGGCGATAAGCCGGGCATGATTATTCCACCATTCGATGGAAATCAAAGACCC
Source organism: Acidobacteriota bacterium (assembly GCA_046727215.1). GTDB lineage: Bacteria > Acidobacteriota > Blastocatellia > Pyrinomonadales > Pyrinomonadaceae > PSRF01. The sequence goes on along the minus strand of JBKPCC010000060.1, from coordinate 5,392 downwards.
AGTTCCTCGCTAATCATTTCCTCTACGGGAGTCAGTGTCTCTGAGACGGCACAAACCTCGTAATCCTCGATTCTGTGTTCCCAACACTCGTGTTCTTGCAGTGCCGCCCGCTCCCGCCGAAGGATGAGTCCTTCAAAAGCACCATCCGCGCGCATTAGGATCATGGCGTGACCTCTGCCGTTTGGGCCGACGAATTCTTGGATCAAAACTGGGAATATCATTTCTTTTTCTCCGTCGGTTACGTGATGAGGGGTGCCACGGATGCTCTTTGCGAAGCAATCCGGACCTTGCTGAAACTGTCCCTTGTAGAGTGGGAATAATAGTACCGCAATCGTTCCCGTTCAAGAGATAGTTTGAGAATCCGTTACAAGGTGTTCACGATTGCGAACGCAAAATGACTACTGTTCGAGACCGACGGAATTATCCACCGAGACGTAAAGCCTCAGAACATAATCATCACGCCGCGCGAACAAGTGAAGGTAATGGACTTTGGTCTGGCGAGAGTTGTGGAGGCCACTGGAAATGAGGCAAACCCGCAAACTTTGCTTACGACTCCGTACCGACCTGACATGGGGCAGCGCCCTGAATTGAGACAGATTGCAATCTGCTCGGTTCAGACCAAAGGCTGCCGGCAGCTGACACGGGGCCGGTTCCTCATTGGTCCAAAGATGGCTCACACGTCTATTTCCTGCGCGATGCTAAATCGCCGCCGGACAGGGAACTGTGGGTTATCTCGACCTCGACGCAAGATGAAAAACTGATTGGAGTCTCGCATGTCCATCCCATCGGCGCTTTCTATGATGTTTCCCCTGAAGGTGCGATCATCTACGTGCGGTACAATCCCGGCAAGCCCGAGTTGTGGCTCGCCGATTTCCCGCGCGGCTGAATGCACGCTTTCCGGAAATGTTGAAGAAGGGTGACGCAGTGACTTTGGAATAAGCTACCTTGTCACCGTACTGCTTTGATTTGCTTCCAGACTCACCGAGAATACAAACCCTGATAAGAAAAAGATAAGTCGCAGTAGCCCAACGATGAAACGCTGCCCGCAATGTAATCGCGCTGAGACGGATGAGACGCTGAAGTTCTGTCGAGTTGATGGCTTGGCGCTAGTCGAGGTGACAGCGGGTGACGAATCTTCTGCCACCAGGATTCTTCCGCCATCGCTCACGGGCGATGCACAAATCGTCCATACTGACGCCGAATCAGCTGCGGCTACAACAGGTCTTGAAGAAAGGAAACAATCCAGAGGTCAAACACGTCGACCTGGAAGCGCGAGTGGAGTCACATCATCTAACTCGCTGATTACCAGACTCAATCAGCGCAAAGCCGGTGCAATCGCAGCAGTGGTGATTGTAACTGTCGTTGGGTCGTTTTACTTTTATACGACGCGCAAGAGCAACCCCACGATCGATTCAATCGCGGTTTTGCCGTTCGTCAATGAAAGTGGAGATCCAGACACAGAATATCTGAGTGATGGCATAACCGAAAGCATCATTAACAGCCTTTCGCAAACCGCGAATCTCGGCGTGATCGCACGCAGTTCCGTGTTTCGCTATAAGGGCAAGGACACCGATGTGCTGACGGTCGGACGTGAACTCAATGTGCGTTCAGTATTGACCGGCCGGGTCGTGCAGCGAGGCGATAACCTCGGAATTAGTGTTGAGCTGGTGGATGCAACCAACAATCATCAACTGTGGGGCCGGCAATACAATCGCAAGCTCGCCGATGTGTTCGTAGTGCAGGAAGAGATCGCGAAAGAGATATCGGAGAAGCTGCGATTGAAGCTAGGCGGGCCCGAGCGACAGCAGCTTGCAAAACGTCCCACTGAGAATCTTAAGGCCTTTCAGTATTACATGCAGGGCCGCGGGTTTAACCAACGATCTACGCGCGAGGATCAGCTCACGGCGATTCGCTACTGTGAGAAGGCTATTGAAGAAGATCGCAATTATGCGCTCGCCTATACAGGTCTGTCTGACGCTTATTTAGCTCTTGGGGCGCGCGGCCACGTTGCGCCGATAGAAGGTCGGACCAAAGCAGAAGAGGCTGCGCGCCAAGCTCTAGCTCTTGATAATAACCTGGCCGAAGCTCACGCCACACTGGGCGCATCGTACGCCTTGTTTAGCCCGGCAAATTTCTCATTGGCTGACCGTGAACTGCGGCGGTCGATCGAACTCAGCCCGAGCTTAGCTTTAGCCCATCACTATTTAGGAATTTCGTTGGTGCGACAGGGTCGTCTCGACGAAGGATCGGGAGAGTTTCTCAAAGCTCGCGAACTCGATCCTCTGTCACCAATCATCGCACGGAATGTGGCTCTCCCTTATTGTCTGAAGCGAGATAATGTGCGAGCGCTGGAGCTGTTGCGGCAGGCCAACGAGCTTGGTCCGACCTTGGCCACCTCTTGGGAAATCGGCGTCTACATTCAAAACAGATTATTCGACGTAGCGTTAGGGGAATTGGAGAAGGCGAAGCGCGAGAGAAAGAATGATCCCATTTTGATTTACAGTACTGGGATTGTCTATGCGGCGCAGGGGAAGCGGGCGGAAGCGCTTCAAATCATCAAACAACTGGAACAGATGTCTGGCGCGAACGTGGACGAGGCGCACTGGATCGGGAAGATCTATGCAGCCTTGAACGAGAAGGAGCAGGCATTTTCATGGCTGGAGCGCGGCTTGGCGACGGGAGCAATCGGAGTCTTTTATAAAGACGAGCCGGTGTGGGATCCAATTCGTAACGACCCACGCTTTGCCGACCTGGTGCGACGCATGGGCATTCCACAGTAAAGCGCTGAGAAGCCAAAGGTTGCGCGAAGAAGCTAGACTAATCAGTACAATGAAAGCGCTCCGGTCCGAATTTACCAGCCAATGCAATTGACCCCAGGCACAAAAATCGGTCGCTATGAAATCCGCTCGAAGGTTGGCGAGGGCGGCATGGGTGAGGTGTATTTGGCGCAGGACACCAAACTGGACAGGAAGGTTGCGCTTAAGATTTTGCCTGTCGATGTTGCAAAGAATCGCAATCGCATGGACCGTTTTACTCGCGAGGCGAAGTCTGCGGCGGCGCTAAATCATCCGAATATTGCGCATGTCTATGAGATTGGCGAACACGAGGGCCTGAACTTTATCGCCATGGAATATGTCGAAGGGGCAACGCTGCGAGAAAAGATTCATCGCGAGCAAACTGAATTGAGGAAACTGCTGCGGTATCTGCAGCACGTGGCGGAGGGGTTGACAAAGGCGCATGCCGCAGGGATCGTGCACCGCGATCTAAAACCCGACAACATAATGATCACTCGCGATGGCTATGCGAAGATTCTCGACTTCGGATTGGCCAAACTCACTGAACAAACAAACCAGCAATCTATCGAGCGACCGGAAGAAGCCTCAACTGTCGTCTTGCAGCGGCCCTTATCCACGCCTGGCCTCGTTATGGGTACGGTCGGCTACATGTCGCCTGAACAGGCGCAAGGCAAACCGGTCGATCACCGCTCAGACATCTTCTCGTTTGGCTGCCTGCTTTATGAGGCCGCTACCGGCCAATGTGCGTTCCAAACTGAATCAACCATCGACACATTGCACAAGATCGTTCATGCGCCAGTGCCATTGGTCAGGGACGCGAATCCGGCAGCGCCGGCCGACTTGACGCGCATAGTTCGCCGTTGTCTAGCGAAGGATCCGGATGAGCGATACCAGTCAATCAAGGAAGCGGCAATCGAATTGAGAGACGTACGGCGTGAGCTAGAAGGTGCAGCGGAACTTGAAACGACTGTGCCGCCAAGCTCACTAACTTCGGCGGTGACCTCAACGACGAGCGGCGCCGCGACAACAGCGTCAGCATCAAGCGCCGAGTACATAGTTACCGGAATCAAGCGTCACAAGATCGCAATCGCCGTAGCACTAGCGGCGTTGATCATTGGCTCCGTTGGTCTTTCCGCTTACCTGAAGGCACGTAATACCGAAGTCGCCATCGACTCGATTGCGGTCTTACCTTTTGTGAATCAGAATCGCGATCCTGATACCGAATATCTTTCTGATGGCTTGACTGAAAGCATCATTAACAGTCTTACACAGTTACCATCGTTGCGCGTTAGTCCGCGAAGCTCAGTCTTTCAATTCAAGGGAAAAGATATCGATCCGCTGAAGGCGTCGCGGGATTTGGGGGTGCGCGCTGTGTTGACAGGCCGGATGCTGCAACGCGGCGAGAATCTAATGGTCAGCGTAGAGTTGCTGGACGCACGTGATAACAAGCAGGTCTGGGGCGAGCAGTACAACCGCAAAGTCGCTGATGCACTCGCCGTGCAGCAGGAAATCTCGCGCGAAATCTCTGAGCGGCTGCGTACGAAGCTGAGTGGCGAAGAGCAGAAGCAGTTAACCAGTCGTGATACCAGTAGCCCAGAAGCCTACGGATTCTATTTGAAAGGTCGTTATTACTGGAACAAGCGAACTGCGGAGAATGTCAGAAAAGCCATGGAGCAGTTTCAACAGGCAGCCGACAAAGACCCGAACTATGCGCTCGCTTATGTGGGACTGGCTGACTGTTACGTAGTGTTGGGAGAGTATGCTGGCGCTGCGACAAGCGAGACAGTACCGAAGGCCCAAGCCTTCGCTGAGCGTGCTCTTCAGCTCGATGGTTCGCTCGCGGAAGCACACACCACACTGGCATTCGTCTATGACAAGTTGTGGCAATGGGAAAAAGCGGAGGAAGAGTTTAAACATTCGATAAAGCTCAATCCGAACTACGCAACGGCGCATCACTGGTACAGCCTCCTCGTGATGGAGACAGGGAGGTTGGGTGAGGCCTTGACAGAGGCCAAACGGGCCCAGGAGTTGGATCCGGTCTCTGTGATTATCAGTACCAATCTCGCTGCTAGCTATCTCGTTACCGGTGACGTGAATTCATCGATCGAGCAAAGCAAGAGACTGATCGATTTGGATCCGACCTTTCCCAGAGGGCACGACAATCTGGCTTTGGCGTATCTCAAACAGGGCCGTTTCTCAGAAGCTATTGCCGAGTTACAGAAGGCACTCGGTCTCTCTGCTGAAGACAGGCAGATTCTTCGAGACCTCGCATACAGCTACGCCGTCTCAGGAAAGCGCGCCCAGGCTCTCGCCTTGCTCAAGCAGATCGAAGATAAATACGAAAGACATGAAGTTTTAGGACAAGATGTTGCAGCGGTTTACGCAGGTCTTCGAGAGAAGGACCAGGCCTTTGCCTGGCTCGAAAAGGATTTTCAGTCCCATAACGGCCAATTGGCGAGAACCAGAAACTTTGGACCCTTCGAGTCGCTTCGCAGTGACCCGCGTTTCGCCGATCTTCTGCGGCGTATGGGACTGAATACGTGACGTCAGCCGATCGTTTGGCACTACCACCTTTTTGCGCGCGCACGGAGCGAAAA
>JBKPCC010000059.1:0-12566 GCA_046727215.1 Acidobacteriota bacterium | reverse complement strand
CTATCAGGTGGAGGCGTCAAGTTTCCCAGTGGTCCAGTCAATTATGGTGTGATTCCGCCCGGCGGTACTGTTAGTCGCAGCTATACATTTACCGCTATGGATCCTGATCTTTTCTGTGGCGGAACCGTCCAGGCGAGATTACAACTGCAAGACGGAGCAACAAACCTCGGAACACTCACATACAGGTTTACGACTGGCACCACCTCAACCCAGACGTTCTCGAACCCTGCAAGCATTACAATCAACGACAATGCCGCAGCAACTCCGTATCCCTCGAACATTACCGTCTCCGGCATTTCGAACTTCGTCGGAGTCACTGTGACACTCAACGGCTTGTCTCATACTTTCCCTGCGGACATCGACATCATTCTGGTCTCCCCGAGTGGGCAGGCCGCTTACGTGATGTCCGATGTTGGCGGAAACACGCCTGTAACGAATCTCACGCTCACGTTTGACGACAACGCTGCCGCAGCCCTGGGCAGCGGTGCGCTCTCTTCGGGTACGTTCAGGCCGAGTAACATCGATACCACGACCGATAACATGCCTCCGCCGGCACCGGCGCCCCCGTATGCGGCAGCATTCAGTACTTTTAATGGGTTCACGGCAAATGGTACGTGGTCTCTGTATGTCAGAGACGACGCGGGAGTAGACGTCGGATCTATAGCAAATGGTTGGTCACTCGGTATTCTCGTACCAACGTGCGCGCCATGCGGGCCCACTGCCGCTCCGGCTTCTATTAGCGGAAATATTGTTTCAAACGACGGTGCGCCACTTAGCGGCGTTACCCTTACGTTGACAGGATCGGGTGGAGCCGAGCAAACACTGACCGATTCTCAAGGAAACTATAGATTTGCCGACGTCGAGACGGGCCTCCTCTATACTGTCACACCATCACTCGCGAACTACATGTTTGCTCCAGGTCAACGATCGTTTTCGTTGCTGGCTGACAGGAGTGACGCAGTGTTCACTGCATTCCCCGTTCAACCAAACAGCAATCCGCTCGACATCGCAGAATTTTTTGTGCGGCAACAATATTTGGATTTCCTCGGTCGCGAACCGGACCAGGCAGGACTGGATTATTGGAGCAGCCAATTGCGATCCTGCGGCGCAAATCTATCGTGCCTCAATTCGCGCAGAATTGGGGTGAGCGCCGCCTTCTTTGTTGAAGCAGAGTTTCAGCAGACAGGCAGCTTCATCTTCCAAATGTACAAAGCGGGGCTTGGGCGAGAACTCCATTATCAGGAGTATGTCGCCGATCGAGTGCAATTAATAGCGGGACCCGATCTAAACATACGAAGGCAGGCGTTTGCGGACGCTTTCGTAACTCGACCTGAGTTTATTCAACGGTATCAAGCGAGCACGACGGCCGCCTCGTTCACCGACGCACTGCTGGCAAACATCGCCGGCGCCGGTGTCGATCTGTCGAGTCAGCGAACCAATCTGATAGCCAGATACAACCTCGGCGGATCTGTTAACGAGAGTAGAAGCCTGGCACTTCAGACGGCGACAGAGAACGCTGCGTTGGGCCAAGCGGTCTACAATCGCGCCTTTGTGCTCATGGAGTATTTTGGCTATCTCAGACGTGATCCTGACCAGGGCGGCTTCGATTTCTGGGTTAACGTCTTAAATAACCGACAACCCGGAAACTATCGCGGCATGGTGTGCGCATTCCTGACCTCTGTGGAGTATCAGCGACGCTTTTCACCGGCCATCACAAGAAGTGACGCCGACTGCGCCGAGCGATAAACCGGGCGAAAAGCAGACTCCGGCGCGTACCTGTCACGCACCCGAAACTCGCGCGATCCATGTTGACAACAGTGGAGCGACAGGATTATTTTTTCGATACGCGAACCTGTTGGGAAGAGCCGCGGCTCAACCGCTTTCCACAGTCCTGATAGCTTCTGCGCCTGCCGCCGGTTCGGCCCTAACCCATCGTAAAGTTGGAAGGAGAAAAGTCGTATGATTCGCCTTTCACGAGTGGCAACCTTACCCAAGACGCTGCTCCTAACATCCATCCTGTGTGCTTTCGCCTCCTCGCAGATCGTCGCCGGACAGACTCGAAGATCCGGCGGTGGAACGGAAGAGGGACCCTTGTTTCACGAGTATCGCGGCGTCCAAATCGGAAGTGCCGCGGACGATGTGAGAAAGAAGCTAGGCAGTCCCGCCAACAAGAGCGAGGAGCAGGACTTTTTCGTCTTTAACGAAAAGGAGACTGCTCAAATCTTGTATGATAAGGGCGGCAAGGTAATAACCATTTCTGTCGATTTCATGACAGGAGCGGATGGAGTGCTGACGCCAAAACAGCTTTTTGGCGGAGATATTGAAGCCAAACCCGACGGCTCTATGTACAAGATGGTGCGCTATCCGAAGGCCGGCTGTTGGCTTTCGTATAACCGAACGGCAGGTAACTCGCCACTCGTTACCGTCACAATACAAAAAATCGAGCACTGAGTTGTAAGGCTCAAACTTAAGCAACAAGTAGGGAAGGGGCAGTTTAGCGACTGCCTGCTTCCCTACTTGTTCTATCAGCCGTATGCTTTCTGTGGTGACCTTGCAGCAAATTCAACCCGCACCTCGTGAACGCGCGGATCTGTCTCGCGCAGATCTCACCCGTCGCCTCAAACAACATGCTGTGGAACTAGGCTTTCAAAAGGTCGGAATTGTCCGTGCAGAACCACTCGAGCGTGAAAAGGATCGACTTAATGAGTGGCTTAAGCGTGGATATCATGGCGAGATGCGTTGGTTAGAACGAGATCCTCAGAATCGCGCCGATCCAAAGAAGATTTTTTCCGACGCTCGTTCCGTAATTGCGGTCGCGATCAATTACTACACCTCGCACGAATACAACGAAACACCGCGCAGCGGAAAAGTCTCACGGTATGCATGGGGTGAGGACTACCACGAAGTAGTCAGCACGAAGCTGCGTCAGTTGCTCGAATGGATCAAGGAGCAAGTTCCGGCTGTTACAGGCAAAGTCTGCGTTGATATTCAACCAATCATGGATAAGGCGTGGGCTGCGCGCGCGGGTCTCGGATGGATCGGCAAACATACGAATCTGATTACTCCCGAACTTGGATCATGGGTTTTCCTCGGTGAGTTACTGCTGAACATCGATCTTGAATACGAAACTGAACTGATTGATGACCATTGCGGCAGTTGTACGCTGTGTATTGACGCCTGTCCAACCGAAGCGATAACTGAACCGTATGTGCTCGACTCAACGAAGTGTATTTCTTATCTCACGATTGAATTGCGTGGACCACAGATTCCGCAACAACTCGCGGAGCGCTTCAACGGATGGCTTTACGGCTGCGACATTTGTCAGGACGTTTGCCCCTGGAACCGCTTTGCTGAGCCAACCAATGAAAGTGCGTTCGAACCACGCCCGGGCAACGTGGATTCAGACTTGCAGGAAGTGTTGCAACTGACACCTGCCACTTACGCTGAACGCTTCCGCGGTAGCGCCATGAAGCGAGCAAAGCTCACGGCCCTGCAAAGAAATGCCAGGACGTTGTTACATGAGTCGATTTCTTTGGAAGATCGTCAGAACGCGAGCTGAGAAGTTGCATTTCTCATGCAACGACATCATTTGGAAGATCGTCTTCGTCGCTTTCTGTGAACTCGCACTCCCCACAGCCGCCGCAACGCACTCATTCTGCCATTGAATTGATCTCGATCACATGGACCAATGCCAGGAACGGAGTGAGGCTGCGGACCTGCGACGCCGTCCGTGTACTGCCAGAGTGTCCAGGTCCGCCAGGTTGGTGGGATGTCCGTTGGAGCAGGTCCATATTGAGCGATCCATAAGAAACATTGAGAAAAAACCGGATCTACAGGCTTGTTCCCCAGTTTCTGCTTGATCAATGAGCCGGAATAAAGACCCGGGAAACGGCCCGTGATTGAATGCACGCGTGACACAAAAGCGCGGGCTTGCGATAGTGTCATGGTTAAATCACCATTCGGTTCATAATCCAGCACGAGCAACGTTTGACTATCGGGCTCGACTATGTCCAGAAAATGATCCGCCTGATCTGCGGCCTTTGCTGACGTGCCGAAATGATAAGCTCCCCAGAGCAAGCCGGCTGCAATAGCTTTCTCGCGGTTTTGCTTATATTTTCTATCGACCATAGTGAGGCCCTGCGTTGCTTTGTGAATGACGGCAACGATCCCCGCGTTAGCTGCCTGTGCAAAATCGGGATTTCCATTATGGTGTGAGATATCAACTACGACGTTGATCGGCATGCGTCTTCCTCTTCGTCAGTCCGCTCCGGAATGGGAGGATGCGACGAGATTTTGGTAAGTTATTTGTGTTTCGCCGCGCTACTGTGAGCGTGCGAAAGCTTATGGTGATCGGTACGTGCTTGCAATAAAAAACTGTCTGTTTGGTAACCTGCAGATCCTGAGTGCAACTGCCGTGACGAAAACTGGAAATGCCACTAACGGCAGTTAGTCGCATTTTACAATTTCGATCAATTCCAATCCGGTCCATGAGGCTCATCGAATGAAGACTCTAATTGCACTATTACTGATTTCACTGATCATGAATACTTCCTTTGAATCTGCTTTTGCACAAACTCCAACGACGCCCGCGGATCTGCGCAGGCTCGCTGACGATTACTACAAATGGCGCAACGAGAATTATCCCGTCGTGTCCAGCGACAGTGGCTTGCACACCTGGGACAATCGGCTTACTGATTATTCGCTGTCAGCGATCCTTGCGCGTCGTTTGAAAGTCAAAGAGACGCTCGGCAAGGTCCGCGCCATGCAGACACAAAACTGGAGCAAGGACGACTTCATAGATTGGCTCCTGTTTCGTTCTCAGCTCGAATCTGTCGACTTTTTTTATCGCGTAATTGACTTTGAAGCGAGCGACCCTCAAACCTATGTTAATGAATGCAGCAACGGGATCTTTTCGCTTTTAAAGAAGGAATACGATTCTCCGCGTAATCGTGCTCTGGCGGCGACAGCACGTCTTAAGCAAATGCCGTTTGTTCTTGAGCAGGGGAAACAGGCGCTGAACAAGCCCGTCCGGATTTACGCGCAGCTCGCGATTGATTCTGCTCGCTTTATTGACAGTTTATTCACTGACAGCTTGATGACGCTCGCGAAGGATCTTTCAGCCGGCGAACGGGCCGAGCTGGTGAAAGCGCGTGACGAAGCGCTTACCTCAATCCATGGTTTTGCTGATTGGCTGCAACAGCGATTGCCCGGCATGGTGCCGTTCAAGCCGATGGGTGAGGACAACTACAACTACCTATTGCGAACTGTTTACCTGCTCCCACTAGATGCTCGACAAGTGGAAATGTTGGGCCAGGCCGAACTCGCCCGGTATCGCGCGCTCGAGTCATTTCTTCCAGATCCGTCGCTGGCGGACCCAGACCCGGCCCGCAGCAAGAATGTGCCCGCCAACCAAGAGGCTTTCTTAAAGGCCTACGAAAGTCGTGAGGCAGAGATGATCGACTTTCTTAAAGCCAATAAGCTGGTAACCTTGCCGGCATATCTGGGCAGATTCGAAATTCGTCAACTGCCTGAGGCATTCAAACCCACGAGTCCAGGTGGGTTTATGAATGCTCCCGGTGTGTACGATAAAGACAACTCCGGCTTTTACTTCATTCCCTCTTACAATCCTGCGAGCAAAAACTTTTACATCCGCGCAGCCATTGAGGATCCGCGACCGATCCTCGGACATGAAGGTATCCCGGGCCATTTTCTGCAACTGTCAATTGCGAATCATTTGCCGGACGAGATTCGTCGTCAACACTCCGACAACATTCTCGTGGAAGGCTGGGCACTCTATGGCGAGGAGATGCTGATGCGCACTGGTCTATATCAGAGCAACTCGCCGGGTCAGGCACAGATACTAAGGCTATCGCGTTATCGCGCGGCTCGCATTGGTGTCGACGTGAATTTACACACTGGAAAGTGGACGTTCGATCAAGCAGTTAACTATTTCATGGAAGCTGGTGGTTTGGACCGTGAGTCGGCGACGGGCGAAGCTGCGGGTGCGGCTGCAAACCCGACGCAAAAGATTACTTACATGGTGGGCAAATGGCAGATCATGCGAATACTGGGGAAGTACCGAGACAAAGAAGGCGCAAAGTTCCGTCTCGGCCAGTTTCACGACGACCTGATCAAAAACGGGAGCCTGCCATTATCGGTGATTGAATGGATCTTGCTTGACGATCGAACCAGTTTAGACGCCGCGCTAAAGTGATCCACGAAAGAATTGTCCTTCGGCTAAAATCAGACGTTATTCAATATCGAAAGCGCAGTGCCCTCAAAGATTCTCTTCTTCTGCTGATCAGACGCATCGAGTTCCTCAATCGATGAAACTGCTCGATCGATTGACCCGAGCAAGTGCGGATAATCGCTGCCCATCACCATATGCTCTGCGCCAACCATTCCTAGCACCATCTTGAGTGTGTGGCTACTGAAAGTTACTGTGTCGTAATAAAGCTGCTTAAGATACGTGCTTGGCAGCTGATCAATCTTCTCGCGGCATTCAGGAAAGTCTCGCCAGCCATTGTCCATGCGTTCCATCAAATAAGGCACCGCGCCCCCAAGGTGACCAATGATCCAGCGGATGTCTGGAAACTCGCGAAACATTCCGTCGTAACACATCCGCGCCACAGCAAGCGTAGTATCAAAGGGAAATCCGATGATTGGTCCTAACACGTATTCGCGAAACGGTTCGGCATGAGCCGGCAACATCGGATGAAAAAAGATGCATAACTTCATTCGGTTCGCTTCTTCAAAAAATGGCCGATACGTTTTGGAGGTCAGTGCGCTTCCCCGAATATTACTCAGAAGAATCACTCCATTAAGTTTTAATTCATCAATCGCCCGGTGTAGTTCTCGCAAGGCTTCGTCAGGCGCATCCATTGGAATTGAAGCAAACCCTTTGAAACGAGTCGGGTGTTTTGTAATCAACTCTGCGTAGGCATCGTTGACGAGTTTTGCTACGTCCGCCTGGCGATTCTCGTCAGCAAAGAAAACGTTGGGTGTCGAGAGAGACACTACCTCCACGTCGATGCCGACGCGGTCCATATCTTCAACGCGTTGTGCGACGTCGGTCATCGCGGGCGTCAAGCCAAAGAATCGCGCGCCCTGGTATTTGATAATCGTCTGGCCCGTCGGGCTTTTCCCAAAGCTAAACTCAGAAGGAATTTGTCTGATTTTCTCGAAGTATGCGGGCGGGTAAAAATGTGTGTGTAGATCAAATTTGCGGCTCATGTGTGTCACTATTTGCTGAACTTAAGCGGCTGGTCTCGCAACTAAATAGCAGATTGGAGTAGAGTAGACGGCGATTTTAACCTCTCCTGCCACGATTCGTTGAAAGTTCTCGTGACTGAGTTTTTCGTGTGATTCTCAATTGTAGTCTGATCTATGACCAGGAAACGAAAGATTTCTGAGCCCAACGACCACCAGCAGTCGGCTTGGGCACTTCCCGTTGTCGCTGTGATCAATCTAGCTTTCGGCGCTGGGGTGTTTATGCTTACGCGATCATCAGTTCCGAATGAGCGTCCGTCAGAAGCCAATGGCAACAGCATCAGCCCTTCAGTTACGACGGATCCCGGCAATTCACAGAACCCGTCACAATTATTGTCCATGGAAGTGGCGAAGGCCGTGATGGTTACCGCGGACCTCGAATTTCCGGAAGGGATGCCTACAATTGCTGCAGCCCTATCACAGATTGAGCGGCGCTACCAACCGGCTGATGGCATTGGGAGAACATTCTCGATTCTCGACGCATATGGCGAACCCACTTCAGATCGCAAACTGCACATCTCAATGCATGTTAGCAGTGAAAAGCCCGGGTCGGGTTCATTGATCTTCAAGCGGACTGGAGAAGTATTGTGGAACAGTAAAATCACCATTGCACGACTAATGAACTGGTAGCTGCGCTCCGTTTTGGAAATGATTCTTGGACAACCAGCCAATCCTGATTACGCTGAAAAGATTCGCACCAGCTTCGCAAGGCAGGCAATCATGCATTTGATCGGCGCCGAACTGGGACGAGTGGAACCGGGATTTGTTGAGATCACCTTGCCGTATCGTGAGGACCTTACACAACAACATGGGTACCTGCATGCCGGCATCGTCAGCACGATCGCCGACTCGGCATGTGGCTATGCAGCGTTGAGCCTCATGCCATCTGATTCAGAAGTCCTGAGTGTGGAATTCAAAGTTAACCTTCTGCGCCCGGCGAAAGGTGTTTCTTTCGTTGCCCGGTCGGGTGTGATCAAAGCAGGCCGGACGCTTTCTGTCGTGCATGCTGACGTGTTCGCGGTTTTCGACACCTCAGAAGAACAACTGATCGCTACAATGCAAAGCACGATGATCTGCCTAAGAAGTCCCGAGTCAGGAGTCTAGGGTTTGAGTCAAGAGTCCGGAGTCTAGAGTCGCGAGTCTTTTTGGTGCAGTTTCGTGTTATTTCGTGGATCGGTTTCGCCGGCGCCCAAATCGCGAGCCATGAAAATATACGAAACCCTTCCAAGCGGATTTTGGAACGCGGACAGCAGACGCTATCATTGGACTGATGCCTGGGACCCTCAAAGACTCGTACGGCAGGACAATTCGCGACCTTCGCGTGTCGCTGACCGACCGCTGTAACTTTCGCTGCTTTTACTGCCTTCCTCACGGTGAGCCGCCCATCGCACCGAAAGAGCAAATGCTCTCGTATGAAGAAATTGAATCTGCCTGTGAAGTCTTCGTTTCGCTCGGCATTCAAAAGATTCGCCTAACCGGCGGCGAGCCAATGATGCGCCGGGATATTGAAACGATCATCAGAAAGTTAACGGTCTTAAAATCGAGTGGCCTGAAGGATTTGGCCCTGACGACCAATGGCTACTTTCTTCCCGATCGCGCTCAAGGTTTGAAAGACGCGGGTCTTGATCGAATCACGATAAGTTTGGATAGCCTCAAGCGTGACGTCTTCAAACGAATGACGGGTGTCGATGTTCTGGATCGCGTACTTTCAGGAATCGAGGCGGCACAGAAAGCCGGACTCGAACCCATCAAGATCAACGCAGTGATTGTGCGCGGACACAACGACGACGAGCTGGTTGACTTCGCCGCATTCGCTCGCACTCACGACGTGAAGATGCGGTTCATTGAGTTCATGCCGCTTGATTCGGGACATGAATGGAATCGGCGACAAGTCGTGTCTGGCCGCGAGATTCGCGATCGCATAAGCGAAAAGTTTCCACTCGTGCCAGTGGATGGACCGCGAGGATCTGAAACATCGTCACGTTATCACTTCGCAGACGGAGCGCCAGGCGAAATCGGCATTATTGCTCCTGTAACGGAAATGTTTTGTGGCGCTTGCTCGCGAATTCGGCTGACTGCGGATGGGCAAATTCGTACATGCCTATTCTCAATGGTCGAACATTCATTGCGGGACGTGATTCGTTCCGGCGCTAGCCGCGATGAAATCATTGAATACATCGAAGCCGTCGTTCTAAAGAAAGAACCTCGCCATTTCATTAACGATCCTGGATTTGTGGCTCCCTCGCGAACCATGAGCTTCATCGGCGGCTAGAGATATTTCTGTTGCTTCGAGTGAGTTTCTCGATGATACTGACTTCTCGTTGATCACTCCTGCCAATTTTTTTCCGGAGACAATGCTGATGCTAAATCGACGTTCTATAGCTCTGTTTCTGACCACATCGCTGCTTTGTGTTGAGATCTTCGCGCAAACCCAGGCGAATGCAGATCTGGTTGCCAGAATACGCAAGGAAGAGAATGACAATTCGCAGATTATGAAGACTATGCACATGCTGACGGATGTGTACGGCCCACGGTTGACTGGCTCGCCCAATCACAAGAATGCAGCCGAGTGGTCAATGAAACAGATGCAAGCATGGGGACTGTCCAATGCTCATCTGGAGCCATGGGATTTCGGGCACCCGGGATGGCTAAATGAACGACTGACTGCACACATAATTGCTCCGGTTAAAGATGCTCTCGTCTGTGAAGTGCTGTCGTGGACTCCAAGCACAAAAGGAACGGTGCAGGCCAAGGCTGTGCAACTGATCCTTCCGGAGCGGCCAACGCAGGAGCAATTGAATGCTTTCTTCAGCAGAGAAAAGATTAGAGTACGCGGACGCATTGTCCTTGCAGGCAAGCATCAGATTGTACCTATTAACTTGACACCGCCAGCCAAACGTCTGGATGACAACCAGGTGGAACAACGATATGGTCCAAATCCTCGACCTTTTCCCCAACCATCACCTACGCCAACACCTGGACCCGGACCGAGGCCGCTAACCGCCCGGCAGATTGATGAGCAGGTTGATAAGTTCCTGAAGGAGAATGGCGCACTGGTTCGCGTTAACGATGCTGCACGTGAGCATGGTCAGATTCGAGCTTTCAATAACCGTTCGTTCGATGTCGATAAGGTTGTACCGACTGTCGTCATGCGCAACGAGGACTACGGACGAATCTCCCGGATACTGAACGACGGCACGGATGTGGTTCTGGAGTTCAATATCGTGAACCGTGTCTATCCTGAGGGGAAGACTTCATACAATACGATTGCTGAGATCCCTGGAAGTGACAAACGCGAAGAAGTGATCATGTTGGGTGGTCATCTCGACTCATGGCACGCCGCGACGGGCGCAACGGACAACGCGATAGGCTGCGCGATTATGATGGAAGCGGCCCGTATTTTGAAAAAACTCGGACTAACGCCGCGCAGAACCATTCGAGTGGCTTTGTGGAGTGGCGAAGAGCAGGGACTACTTGGCTCGCAGGCGTATGTGAAGGAGCACTTCGGCTCGTTTGAATCTCAGAAGCCCGGGTATGAAAAGTTTGGCGGTTATTTCAACATTGACTCCGGAACAGGTCGTATCCGTGGCGCCTCAGTTTTTGGACCTGACGCTGCAAACACGATGCGTGAGATTCTCGCACCGTTTAAGGACGACGGGGTCTACAGTGCAGTACCTTCAAGGAGCCGCGCTCTGGGTGGATCCGATAACACATCATTCAACAACGCCGGCTTACCTGGGATGGGTTTGGGCCAGGATCCGATTGAATATGGATCGCACACCTGGCACACAAATCTCGACACATATGAAAGAATTTTGGAAGAGGACGTTAAAAAGGATGCCGTCACCGTCGCTTGGGCAGTCTATCAATTAGCCACTC
This sequence comes from Acidobacteriota bacterium, assembly GCA_046727215.1. GTDB lineage: Bacteria > Acidobacteriota > Blastocatellia > Pyrinomonadales > Pyrinomonadaceae > PSRF01. The sequence goes on along the minus strand of JBKPCC010000059.1, from coordinate 1,418 downwards.
GCGACGAACTGCTTCCCAGATTTGCATCCCAAGCCATGCCGCCCAAACCGCCCGTCGAAGCAGCTGCTCAACCAGCACCGCTAGCGATACCAAAGCCACAGCCCAAATCAGTACCGAGGAGGCGTCGTTCACGAAGATGAATGCTTGGATCCGCCAGGGGACGTTCCCAATCGTGCACAGTTTGCCAGCGATGTTAATCGGTTCTAGAATCTCACTCGAAGATTTGATAATCAGACAATCTTTCGGGGGAGCCGCAAACGGCGGCTGAGAAACTGGAAAATTTTCGATTGCCAATTACCGAGTGCCGATTGATACGGTGTCGACTTAGTTAAAACTAAGCTGACAATCGGCAATCAAAACTCGACGATCGAAAATCCGGAGACCCCTTGAACCTGATACGGTTAACACCGTCGAAGGGAGAAAGGCCAAACAATGACCGTCCCATCCCTGTCGAGGGTGGAACGGTTTTCGTTTTTAAGGTGCAGAGAATCGAGTCAAGAAAGGAAATCTCTCATGAGCGCAGCAGCGCCGAACGGCCACAAAGCAAATACGAAGGATGATCAACTTCCTAATTCACGTCGCGTTTACGTAGACGGAAATCATGGGCCCGTTCGTGTGCCGTTTCGGGAAATCGACCAGAGCCCAACACGTAATTACGACGGCACGTTGGAGGAGAACCCAGCCGTGCGCGTGTACGACACCAGCGGACCATGGGGTGATCCGAACATGCACTGCGACGTGCGTGAAGGATTGCCCCCCTTGCGTAGACAATGGATTACCGGGCGTGAAGACGTCGAAGAATATAGCGGTCGAGAGTTGACACCGATCGACGACGGGTATTTGACGTTCGAGGCTGCGAATCAGGCGAGAATCAAGGTCAAGGGGCGGCTGGAAGATTTTCCCAATCTCGAACGTGCGCCGCTGCGCGCAAAACCCGGTCGTTGTGTGACACAGATGCATTATGCGAGACGGGGAATCATTACCCCGGAAATGGAGTTTATTGCGCTTCGCGAGAACCTTGGACGTAACGTAAAAGATCAAAATAACTTTGCGCCTTCCGCGAATGTCTCGCGCGACTCGCTACCTCACCAGCACCGTGGCGAATCTTTTGGAGCTGCAATTCCCGACTACGTCACACCCGAATTTGTTCGTGACGAGGTGGCACGGGGCCGGGCGATTATTCCCGCCAATATCAATCATCCCGAAAGTGAGCCAATGATCATTGGGCGCAACTTTCTCGTAAAAATCAACGCGAACATTGGTAACTCAGCGGTCGCTTCATCGATTGATGAAGAGGTTGACAAGATGCGTTGGTCAATCACCTGCGGGTCTGACACAGTGATGGATCTTTCAACTGGCAAGAACATTCACGCGACGCGCGAGTGGATCATTCGAAATTCGCCTGTACCCATCGGCAC
>JBKPCC010000058.1:0-44710 GCA_046727215.1 Acidobacteriota bacterium | reverse complement strand
TTGGTGTTCAGCCGGCGCATCTGTTCTGAGGCCGCCTGCACTACGCGGGGATGGCAGTGCCCGACGTGGGCCACATTATTGTAAGCATCCAGATATTGTCGTCCTTCGTCATCATAGAGATACTGCATGTCGCCATGAACTATTTTGACGGGGTCTCTGTACGCGATGCTCAAATTACGCCCGAGAAGCTTTTGTCGACGCGCCAGTGTTTCGTTTTTGCTAGTCACTAATACATGCTCGCCGAAACGCGGCGGCAGCGTTCGGCATATCGATAGAGATCAATCGTGGCAACGTCTTCGCAATCGCTCGTTGACTAATCATTAAATAGGAATTGCCAGGCTGTTGTTGTTGCTGGTGTGCAGCCAGACAGACACTCATGCAAAGGCGCATGAGCGCCAGTCCGAAAAGAGCCTCGACTTCTTCGTTGTTAAGTTTGTACTCCGAAACATATCCCGCGACGACGTGCGTCGCAGCCTCGAGTGGATCCGCCTTGTCGAGAATGATATACGCAACGGCTACTGCCACCTCACCCACGGTATAGCTGTAGAGCATATCGCCGAAATCAATCAGTCCTGTTACATGTTTATCCGTTGAGTCACTGACAATGACATTGTAATCGTTTGCATCGTTGTGAATGATGCTTCGGCGCAGTCTGGGCAGTAGAGGTGACGTAGTTTGCTGGAACGTTTCAACGTAGCTGAGGATCGTTGCCCGCATCGCCACGTCGTCAATTAACGGACTGTATTTGCGGACAATATCCAGTCCTTTTGCAAGGTCCCAATGAAAGTCTCTATGAAAGGCTTCATGATGAAATGCGCTAAGGGCCCGATCAACTTGGCCCAGTTTCTTTCCCAAATCCCACAACAGCTTTGGGGAAGGACTCCCCTTCATACCTAACGGGATTCCAGGTAGATAGGTTACTAATCTGACGAAGTGTCGCGCATTAATCGCAGCTTCCCTTCCGGAAGTCTCCTCAATCTGGCAAATAAGTTTTCCGGCGAGTGTGGGTACTGGCTGCGGACAAAATGAGAGACCTCTTCCCAGATGGACCATTACCGCATTTTGTGCCTCGAGCAGTGCCCGATCTTCGAGTGCGTTAGCAATCTTCAGAACAAACTGATCACCTGATTCAGTAGTCAGAAGATAATTTTGGTCGCGTTCACTTGGGAGAGGAGTCGCGCTTGCCAACAGGCCGTACAGCTTTTTGGCCAGCACGGCAGCCGCCGCACGATCAAGATTGGGTGCGTGTTTCAGTAGGTCCATTGCTTCGTGTCCATTTCGTGTTACTTCGTGGATCCGTTTACTTACTGATAAAAACGATCCACGAAATCACACAAGACAACACTACCGGGCAGGCCAATTCCAAACCGGCATATTGAGTTCATCCTCGCCAACAATTTTTGACTCGCCGAACTCCTTTTCCAGTGTTATCGCATTGCAGTCCCGCCGTTTCTGAAGGGTTCGGATTAGGTTCGCGGCATGTGTTACTACGAGCACTTGGGAGCGTTCCGCAGCATTTGCAATCAGACGGCCCAGCGCCGGCAAGAGATCAGGATGTAAACTGGTTTCCGGTTCGTTTAGAACGAGCACTCCTGGTGGCCGTGGAGTTAGCAGCGCTGCGATCCAAAGCAGATAGCGAATCGTCCCGTCGGAAAGTTCCGCTGCTTTCAACGGTCGGAGCAGACCATGCTGTTGCATAGCGACTTCAAACCTTCCCTCGATGTTCGAAACTGAAATTGTTGAACCAGGAAATGCGTCGGCAACTGCATTGTCCATCGCGTTGGGATCTCCGATCTCGCTGATTGTTTGCAGTGCAGCGGCGAGATCTGAACCATCGTTACTCAGGATAGGAGTATGAGTTCCGATCTGCGGCAGGCGTGCGGGAGCATCAACATCCGTCCGGAAGTGATCATAAAAGCGCCACGAACGAATCTGTTCTCGAAGAACCAACATCTCCGGCGCGTTTCGTGGATCTGCAAATTGCGTCATCATGCTGTCGAAGCTCGAAAGCTGGTACGAGATGGTATTCCATTCACCATCCTCCGTCTTCGTTCGCACAACAGAGCCGCGACGATCGACGAGCATTGCAGCAGGACGCAGCAGTGGACCATTCCAGATAACCTCGCGTTTGATTTCCGGATCAAGGGCGAAAGCAGATATGCTTGGAGTAGGCAAGCCCAGATCAATCGCATAACCGAAATCTTCACCCGCAAAGCCGAGACGCAGGCTGACTCGCTCTTTCCGGGTTGTGCCTTGAATGGGATGGTCACCACGTTTTACGGAACGACCTAACCTCTCTGGTCCGGCCCATAGAGTCGATTGCAGTCCTCCTTCGCTCGCGAGCGAAGGTATGACGCCTCCCTGGGCGGTCTCGGCCAATAACCGAAGAGCGCGATAGACACTCGATTTCCCGCTTCCATTGGGACCGGTGATTAAGTTCAAGCGCTGCAAAGGAACTATAAGGTTCCTGAGGGAGCGGTAATTTGCTATGGCGAGGGTCTGAAGCATTCTTGAGTCTCGACAAGAGGAGAAGTTGTGAAGAAAAGATTGAGCCGCAGATTAACGCCGATGACGCAGATCAAACAGACAAATAAGATAGGAGAGACTTATTTCGGCTGTTAGAACTCGATTTGTTTTGATCTGCGTCATCAGCGTTAATCTGCGGCTTGGTTTTTATTCCTTTACCCCTTCACCTTCTTTATCCTTCTTTGGTAATTCAGGTGCGGTGAAATCGGGGACCGGATCATTCCATAGATAATGATTGAACCAGGCAAGATTGTGAAGCATCACCGCCCGCATCGCTTTCGGTTTCGTAATGCCGTGACCGAAGCTTTTGTAGACGATCATCTCGACTTTAACGCCTTTGTCTTCCAGCGCTTGTCTCAACTGGTAGGCATTCGCAATGGGCACGCGGCGATCGAGCTCTCCGTGTTGAATCAGTGTTGGAGTGCGCGCATTCTTGATGTATGAAACCGGCGATGTCTTCTGATAGATCTGCGGATCGTCCACGGGGTTATTTCCTAAATAGTTAATTGTGAACGGTGTGATGTCTGTGTTGTAGTAGTACGTGGCCCAATCGGAAATTCCCGCGCCAACTGAGATTGCCGCGAACCGGTCAGATGAAGCAGTTAGATATGCAGAGATGTAACCGCCCTGACTCCAGCCCATGCAGGCGACCTTATTTCGATCGACCCAACCTTTGCTGATCAAGTAATCCACGCCTGACAAGACGTCCCACCCGTCACCGACACCGAGATTTCGCATGTTCAACTTGCGGAATTTCTCGCCATAACCGGCACTACCTCTGTAATTGACTTTCAATACAAGGGCGCCGCGGTCCGCCCAAATGTCCGATGGATAATATCGAGTATCGGAACCGAGCGCCGGCCTGTCTATACCGGTTGGTCCACCGTGAATGATGCAAAGTAGTGGATATTTTTTGGATGGATCAAAATTTGCGGGTTTTATCAGCACCCCTTCGATTGTGGTTCCATCGGTGCTTTGCCATGAGATCAGGTCGCGCGTACCAAGCACAAACTGTTTCGTTTGGTCTGTCATGCTGGTCAGCTTTCGTGGCGCAAATTTTTTCACCTGGCTAACGAAGACTTCTGAAAGAGTAGTTGGCGAGCTTGCGGTGAATGCCACCTCCGATCCATCGCGTGTGAGTGAAAATGTCCCGGCAAGCAAATCCTCTGGAGCAGAGATGCGCTCGATTTTCATTTTCGTCAGGTCGATACGAAAGAGGTGCAATGCAGTCTTTTGCAGACCGGTGAAGTAAATCCCGTCAGATTTCCAATCGACGAGGTTGGGATTCTCGTCAAAGGCGTCTGTCAACGAGCGTGCGGTACCTCCACTGGCGGGAATAATCGCCAGCCGGGAGTTTCTGGCGAAATACATTGTCTGCCCCATGGCTGAAGAGAACACAATCTCCTTACCGTCCGGAGACCATCGCGGGTTCGTGTCTGGGCCCGGCTGAGATACCAACTTCCGGATCGAGTCATCCCTCAGATTCAGAACGTAAATGTCTGATGTTACACCTTGGATTAGGTCAGGATTGATGGTGGCACTGAAAGCTATGCTGGAGCCATCAGGAGACCATGAAATTGAATCGACACTGAAATCCTTCTTTTTCGTTTTTTGCTTGCCGACGACAGGCGCGTTTAGAGCGTCGTTTACGTTTAAGGTCCATATGTGCAGGAAGTTGTACTCCTTATGAATGACCTCAAAATCTCCAAGATAATCCTTGCGATCCTTGGACAACTGTGGCACGGGTTCTGTGGCCAGATACGCGATCGATCTTCCATCCTCAGACCACGAGAAATTACTGATCGGAGTTTCCGATTTTGTAAGTTGTATCGCTTCGCCGCCGGCGGGATTGATTAAGAAAAGCTGGTTCTTGTCCTCAATGCGATTGCTCAGGAATGCGAGCCACTCACCGTTTGGCGCCCACCTTGGATTAGTAGAGGATTTGTCGCCGCGTGTCAGTTGGAACTGGCGTCCCTCCTTAACATCCGCCATCCAGATCTGCGTCACAAAAGCGTCTTGTTTGAAATCGCCATAGCTAACCGTGTAGGCAACTCGCTTCCCGTCCGGCGAGATCTGTAGGCCGCCAATGGTCTTCAATGTCAATAAATCATCGAGAGTGGGAACGTGGCGGCCAGTCTCAGTGGAGTTAACGGTCAGCAACACACACACGATCAGAGGAAGTGAAAGAAGAAATCGTCTAAGCATGGAAGGTAGCCTCTCGGGTTGATTTCCTTAACAGTTTAACGTAATTCGGAAAGGAATGAGCGAATCATATCCTCTTGGTTTGAGTCGCCGATAAGCCAAATCCCTTGACCCACAATCCCCGGCAAGGTTCTAATTCGTAGTCGAACGGAGGTGCTTCAATGAGGATTATACTCCCGCTCCTGCTACTCCTTGCGCTTCTGAGTTCTGGTTACACACAACCCATTCAGCAAAACGATTCTTCGATTGCAGTGCTTGGATTCAAATGGTCGCGATCAAAGCAGGTACCTCAATCGACAGCTCCAGCGAATAATCCGCCCGCGGCGGAAATGATTCCCCAGAACAAGAACTATCAAAGAAATGTCAGGATAAATGATCCTGTAGGTGCAAGAGATCCTAACCTCGACACGATGGACGGGCGCAGTGCGGCAATGGAAAAGGCGGTTCAGGAATCCCGCGCTCCTCAGCCCAAGGCCGTAGATGGGTACTCTTATAAGGCAAAGATACAGAACACGGGCTCGCGAATCGTCGATATCGTGTTTTGGGAATATCGATTCGCCGATGTTTCGAATCCGGCAACAGTCACCAGGCGGCAATTTCTTTGCGGCGTCAATATCAAGCCTGGCAAAGAAAAAGAACTGCAGGCATTCACCCTCTCTGGTCCAAGCGACGTTGTCAGCGTGGGGAGCCTTGCCGGGAATGGACCAAATCCTTTCCAGGAAAGTGTGTTCATTAACCGTGTGGAATACGCAGACGGTACCATCTGGCAACGGAAGGATTGGAATTTTAGCGAGATACGTCTCACCTATACCCGAGCAGTATCCACCCCGTGGGGCTCGGAGATGTGCCGCAACCTGTAAACGCGGTTCTCGCCTAATTCAACTCGCAAGGCGCGAGCAGTTGGGAAGGGGCGAGCGGTCGCTAAAGTCGAGTTACCCCAACTCAACGAGCGCGCCCCCGCCGACCTCCATCAGCAGAATCCTAACTTTCGAAGACAAGCGGGGGGCGCTCGATAACGGTTCCGGAAGTTGTTTGTAACGACCGCTTCCTGACCTGTCCTACTGAATCCCCCGCACCCTCAGAAAAACAATGTGTACAACAGCCGATTGGGCGATCCGGTTCCTACATTGGTGATCCGATTTGTCGTCGAATTGTTGACCAGCGATGACAATGATGACGACGCCACTATGCAACATACGTGAGATGAAAGCGCCTTTTTGGTCCTATCGCGAAACAGGATTTGTGTGAGACACCGGTTACTGTCGAAAGACGTGAGCTGTCGGACTGTAAGGGGAAGGCGCGGTATAGCAGAGTTCTCGTTGGGAACGTATCTAATCGGTCCTATTGATGCCCGGGTTTGTTTTATGAAGAAACAAACCGTCGATAGAGAGACTTTGATATTGCACAGAGCATAAGCCTCAAATTACGATGACGGCTTCGAGTGAAAATCTTTTTTCGAGTGAATGGCAAATCATGAAAAAGAAACTCGCATTAACACTGATCCTTTCTTTGCTCTTCGCTGTTTCTTGCGAACGCCGAGGAGGGGGGCGCGGCACTAACCAAAATGGCGCGATCCTGATCGGGTTTTATGGTGACCTCAGCGGCAGAACATCAAATTTCGGACAGTCTACAAAGAATGGCATTCAGATGCTCGCTGATGAGATCAATAAGTCTGGAGGCATCAACGGACGACAAATCCAGATAATCGCTGAGGATGACGAAGGCCGTCCGGAGAAGGCAGCTACAGTTGTCACCAAACTGATTGATCAAGACCGCGTCATTGCGCTAATCGGAGAAAACACTTCCGGCAATACTCTGGCGGCTGCCCCTAAAGCGCAGAGCTCGCGCGTCCCGATGATTTCTCCGTCTTCAACTGCGCCGTCTGTTACTCAGGTGGGAGATTACATTTTTCGGGTCTGCTTCATTGATCCATTTCAGGGTGAAGTGATGGCCAAGTTTGCCGCGAACACACTTAATGCAAAAACCGCCGCGGTGATGCTCGACTTTAATTCCCCCTACAGCCGTGGCCTTACGGAATTTTTTCAAAACAGCTTCATCAAACAAGGCGGAAAGGTTCTTTCACAACAGTCATATACGCAAGGCGATCGTGACTACAAGGGCCAGTTGACGGCGATTCGCGCACTCAATCCCGACGTGATTTATGTTCCCGGCTACTATGGCGAAGTTGGTGTTATCGCAAAGCAAGCACAGCAGCTCGGAATGAAGGCACCGCTTCTTGGAGGCGATGGTTGGGATGCCACGCAGCTTTGGGAATTGGGAGGTAGCGCGCTGAATGGCGACTTCATTTCGAACCATTATTCTGTTGACGATCCATCACCTGCTATTCAGAACTTTGTGCGCGAATACAAGAGCCGGTACGGGATTATTCCCGACGCGCTCGGCGCCCTCGGATACGACGCGTTGAAGGTTTTGGTGGAAGCAATAAAGCGGGCGGGAACAACTTCTGGAAAAGAGTTGCGAGATGCGTTGGCGGCCACTAAGGACCTGGCTGGTGTGACTGGCACGATTTCGATGGATGCGCAACGCAACGCTGTTAAGCCTGCTGTTGTCTTGAAGCTCAAGGATGGAAAGTACATTTACCAGGAGACAATCTATCCGGAAGGAATGAAGCCCGTTGCTGCGAAGTGATCCTGGCGCTTCCCAGTAAGCACACTTTCCATTTGTCATCATCGATCGTTGTCGTGCAGGAAAAGCGTATCCACGAATTCACACCAAAACACACAAACCGAAATGAAAAATGAAAAATGGAAAATCGAAAATGGTTATTTGTTGGCTGCTTCTCCTGCTGCTTTCGCAACAGGCCCTTCCAAACCACTATCACCAGACAGACCTAACGGTAACGATCCACTCTGATCGTCTGCGTAACCGGTTTATTCCCGCTCATGCACTCGGTGCCGGCATTGATGGCCACGACCAGGGTGACGTAGATCGTCAACTCACGCCGGCAAATATTCAGACCATGCTGTCAGCGGGACTAAAGTCCCTAACTTATCGGCTGCGCACAGAATTAGCAGGAGACGCCTGGCACTGGAACTCAGAAGGAACTTGGAGCGACGAACAGAAAGAGCAAGGTTACTGGATTGGCGCTCCGAGTTCTGCTGAGCCGATCATCAAATCGTATGGTTATAAACTGCCGCGACGTGGGAATACGATCGATCAAGCCGATAACACCGGTTATTCTCGAATTGACGATGGGGATGTGAACAGTTTTTGGAAAAGCAATCCATATCTGGATCAGCACTTTACTGCTGAGCCAGATTCGCTTCACCCACAATGGATCGTCATTGACTTTGGCTCAGCTAAGAAAATTGACACTATCAAGATGTTGTGGGGAGTACCATTCGCCCGCGCGTATCAAGTTCAATATGCAAATTTTGACGATCCGAGTGACATTAGTTTCAACCCGCCGGGCATGTGGCGAACATTCCCTGCGGGCCATATTCGGAACAGCACAGGCGGAGACGTACAGCTCAAGTTGTCGTCATCACCTGTAACTGCAAGATTCGTTCGCATCGAGATGACCGAGTCCAGCAAAGTTGCTCCTGTTGCAAGCAAAGATTTGCGTGATGGTTTGGGATACTCGATGCGTGAGATCTGGCTCGGCAGGATGGTTGACGACAAGTTCGTAGATGAAGTTCATCACTCAAATAGTCATGACAAACAAACAGTTATTTATGTTTCCTCAACTGACCCCTGGCACGGCAACGCAGACTTTGATGAAAGCGTGGAACAACCAGGATTTGATCTCGTGTTTCGTAGTGGCCTGACGAACGGCCTGCCGGTAATGTTTGCCACTGACTTGCTGTATGGCGTTCCTGAAAACGCAGCTGCTGAAATCCAATATTTGAAATCGAAAGGCTATCCGATTGAAAGAGTCGAATTGGGCGAGGAGCCTGATGGGCAATTCGTTGCGCCGGAAGATTACGGCGCCCTGTATCTTCAGTTTGCTACAACGATTCACAAAGTCGATGCCAGCTTAAAACTTGGTGGTCCTAGTTTTCAGGAGATCCTTCCCGACGATCGAGCGCAACGCCTCGGCAATAGTGCCTTCCTGAATCGGTTTCTCGCTTACATCAAGAGTCGAGCGCGGACCGAAGATTATTCGTTCTTCTCGTTTGAGTGGTATCCGTTTGATGACGTTTGCGATCCAGTTGCGCCTCAACTCGCGAAGGCCGCCGGGATGCTCAGAGCATCCTTGCAAGAGATGACTAACAGGGGTCTTTCACCAAACATTCCCTGGATAATTTCAGAGTATGGTTATTCCGCATTTGCGAGTCGCGCCGAGATCGGAATCGAAGGAGCACTGCTGAACGCTGAAATCCTCGGTGAATTTCTGGCGCTCGGTGGGGATCAAGCTTTTCTGTATGGTTACACACCCGGTCAGATCGCGAAGGATGTAGATTGCACCGCGGGCAACAACATGCTCTTCGAGATGGACAGACAAGGCAATATCACCGCGCGTTTTGCGACTTATTTCGCGGCGCGTTTATTGACGCAGGAATGGCTGTCTGATCGTGGAGGTGTACATTCAATGTATTCGACATCTGTTCGTGCAGGCGGGAATAGCAGGATTGTACCTGTTTCCGCTTATGCAGTTTACCGGCCGGACGGCGTGTGGAGCGTGATGCTAATTAACAAAGATCCAACTCAAGGTTATGAAGTGCGAGTCGATTTTGGCCCTACTTCGCGGGCGAAATATTTTAAGTGGCGAGGGCCGTTGGATGCTTATCAGTATTCAGAGCGGGACTATCAGTTGAGCAACGACAAAATTAAGCCATTTCCCATCAAGAGCGATCCACCAGAGCATGCGACGATAGTTGGTCCAAAGTTGAATCTTCCCGCTTACTCGATAACTGTCTTGAGAGGAGAAGGACCGGTGCACAAGTGAGTGTTACATCTGTCGGCGCGCAGAAATTATCCACTTTGCCGTGTCGCCTTTTTACAGACCGAGTTCTTCATCAACGATCGCTTCCAAAGGCTTCAGCGTTTCGGTGACAGCGCAAACCTCGAACTGAACGGTTTCGCTGGCACGGCCATCCATACGATAGATGTGCGCTTCGAATAGTCCGTCGGCACGCATGTAAATTGATGCGCTGGATTTACCGTTTTCTGACTTTTTTTCTTCAACTAGAAACATCGCTTTCTCTCCTATTAAGTAGGAATAGCCGGACCATTCCAGTAAAACCTGACCCTTAGTCGCTCAGGCCCTCAAATTTCCCACCTAAGTGTTCCGCATTGTGAACACATTCTCGACAATAGCAGGTGAACTATGTAGCATGCGTTTGCTCCGTTGGACAATCGCGTATTCCACATTGTGAACTGAATTTTTCCTTTGCTTTTGACGAGGCACCCGGCCGCTCTCGATAAAAGTCTAGTTTTTGGCTTGGGATCTGGCTGCTGAGTTCACTATTGTGAACACAGCGTCCGTTACGGCTGACATAGGTGCCCCCGCGGGTGGCATCGCCTGTAGGCTATCGGACGTTAGTTATGAAAAAGTCAATGAAGCGCCGTGAGCAGGTGACCTCGGTCGAGCGTGCTTTGTCCATTCTCGAGTTACTTGCGAGCAGGCACCAGGGGCTCAGCACTTCCGCAATTAGCCGGCTATCCGGAGTACCAAAGAGTTCCACCAGCTATCTCCTAAGAACACTGACGGCACGAGGTTATGTGCGGCGCGATCCCGAGAGCGGCCAACATACCCTTGGCATACGCGTTCTGAGTTTGGGTGGACAGGCGGTGCAGGGTATGGCGTTGCGCGAAGTCGCCTTCCCACACTTGCGGAGCATCGTTGAGCGAACGCGACTAGGAGCCCACCTTGCGATTCTCGATCATGGTGATGCGGTTTATATCGAACGCATTGAGTCGCCCGGGTTTATCAAGATGGATATCTGGGTCGGCAGGCGAGTAGCGCCACAGCTTACCGCAGTCGGTAAGGCTTTGATTTGCCAACTCGACGAAGATGTACTTCAGGAGATTTTGTCTCGGCATCGTGTGGCTCCCGCATCAAGCAAATCAATTCTGAAGTTACCCCAACTGGTTCAAGAATTGGCGATCACTCGACAACGAGGCTACGCAATTGATGACGAGGAGCATGCAGTTGGCGTTCGATGTGTAGCAGCGCCCATTCTCGCTGCCAGTGGAGAAGTAGTTGCAGCTATCGGCATCAGCGGCACTGCAAGCCAAATGAATGATGACTACTTGCCCAAGATCGGTAATCTGATTCGATCTGTGGCACTGAAGCTCTCATCGCAACTCGGCAGCCGAAATAGCCGGACCATCATTGAATGACGAGTTGAGATGAATAGACGAACAGCGCTCAGTGCAATCGCTACACTAGCGGCTTCGGCGTGCCTCATAAAGAAGAAATCAGCCGGCCAGAAGATCTATGTAACCAACGAGGGATCGGGAGATCTTTCGATCATTGATGCAGCCTCACTCAAAGTCTTATCAACGCTGCCATTGGGGAAAAGGCCTCGAGGCATACAGGTATCGCCGGACAAACGGAACTTGTACATTGCACTGAGTGGTTCTCCTTTCGCGGGCCCGGATGTCGATGAAAGCAAGTTACCGCCTCCAGACCGGAGTGCTGACGGCATTGGAGTCATCGATGTGGCCACACAAAAACTTGATCGAATGTTGCGTGGCGGCACAGACCCCGAGCAATTAGCGGTTAGTTTTGATGGGAAGCAAGTATATGTTGCGAATGAGGACGCGGCTGTTTTGAGTGTTCTCGACGCGGCGACTGGTTCGGTCGTAGCTTCTATCAAAGTCGGTGACGAGCCGGAAGGGGTTGCTGTGAGGCCGGATGGTCGTTACATCTATGTCACCTCAGAGGCGGACGGAAGCGTTTACGCAATTGATGCGCAAACGCATGTGGTAGCTAAGCGAATTGAAGTCGGGCATCGACCACGATCGATCGTATTTCAAAAAGATGGTTCCCGCGCGTTTGTAAGTCTCGAACGTGATGCGGCTGTGGCCATTATTGATAGCATTACTCACAGCCCCGCGGGAACAATTGTGTTAGGAGCTGCCTTACCCGTTACGAAGGAGACCATTAAGCCGATGGGGCTGCGGCTGGCATCGAACGAAGGTGAGCTGTATGTCACAACTGGTTGGAACGGCAACGTGTTTGTAATCGATCCGGCGAGTTCCAGGATAACGGCGTCGATTCCGGTTGGTGGCCGGCCGTGGGGAATAGCCGCCAATGCGGACAGCAGCAGGCTGTACACGGCGAATGGACCAGCAAATAATGTTTCAGTTGTCGACGTAGCCAGCAGAAAGGTTATTGAAAAGGTGCGAGTCGGCGATCGCCCGTGGGGAGTCGCCGTAGTGTGACACGCGCGTGTTCGATACTAAAACGAGGAAACTTTGACGCAGCATTCCATCGGCAGTATAGAAACGAGGTGACGTAACGACGTTAGAGATCACGTTATGACATTTGGCTCTTCTCTTCCGAAAGTGTCCCTCACGTTGAGCAATTCCTTAGTAGCTCGAGTTAATGGTTCCAAAGTTTCGTCTATATTTCCTTCGCCTCCGTCATTTAGGTAACGCTCGAAATAAACGCGCAAAGTTGCGCCTTCAGTTCCGGTTCCGGACAAGCGGCACACCACTCGCGAACCATCGTCCAACAAGATACGAATCCCCTGCCGCGTAGTGGTGCTGCCGTCGACTGGATCGGTATACCCAAAGTCATCTGCATTCACCACACGAGTACTGGCGAAGGAAGTGCCAATCAACTCCGGCAGGCGGCCTCGTAATCCTTCGATCATCTCTGTAGCCGCAGCCGCGTCTAACTGTTCATAATCGTGTCGCTGGTAGTAACTGCGGCCGAACTGTTTCCAATGTTGGTGTACCACTTGAGAAACTGACTGGCGTGTCGCCGCCAGAATCGATAGCCAGCACAATACCGCCCACAGACCATCCTTCTCGCGGATGTGATTGGATCCAGTGCCAAAGCTTTCTTCACCACATAACGTACACAATCCCGCATCCATGAGATTGCCGAAGAACTTCCAGCCGGTAGGAGTCTCATAACACTGGACGCCGAGGCGCTTTGCAACACGATCGACAGCTGTGCTTGTTGGCATCGAACGCGCCACGCCCGCCAAACCATCGGCATACCCGGGAATGCAACTCGCGGCATGGGCTGCGATTATCGCGAGCGAGTCTCCGGGTGTGACGAAAAATCCACGGCCAAGAATCAGATTGCGATCACCGTCACCGTCGCAGGCCGCCCCCAGGTCTGGAGCATCGGGAGAATTCATTTGTTCAACTAATTCATGAGCATGCACCAGATTGGGATCTGGATGATGACCGCCAAAATCTTCAAGCGGATTTCCATTGATTACAGTACCAGGACTAGCTTCGAGTTTTTCCTCAAATATATGGCGCGCATATGGTCCAGTGATCGCATTCATGGCGTCGAATCGCAGGCGAAAGCCGCCGGCAAACAGAGCCCGCAATGCGTCAAACTCAAATAGCTCGGTCATGACGGCAGTGTAATCAGTGAGTGGATCTATGATCACGATGGTTGTGTCATCAATTCGCGTTTTGCCGTCATGATTGAGATCGATGTCCGCGTGATCAACTGTCAGGTATTTCGTGATTTGTAAAGTCTCGGCGTGGATCCGGTTTGTGATTGCTTCTGGCGCTGGTCCACCGTTTCGAACGTTGTACTTGATACCGAAATCAGCATCGATCCCACCTGGATTATGACTTGCCGATAGGACGAGACCTCCGAGAGCGCGCCGGCGGCGTATTGTGGCGGAGACAGCTGGCGTGGAGAGTAGACCACCACGTCCGACGAGTACCTTTCCAAAGCCGTTCGCCACTGCCATTCGTAATATTGTCTGAATCGCTCGCAGGTTATAGTACCTACCGTCGCCTCCGACAATTAACGTCTCGTTGTGAAAATCCGAACCAAGGACTTCACGAACGGTATTGAATACGGATTGAACAAAATTTTCGAGGTAATTGGGTTGCGTGAAGACGCGCGTCTTTTTTCTCAACCCCGAGGTCCCTGGTCGCTGATCGAGGAAAGGCGTCGTTTGGATGGTTTTCATGGATTTTGAACCGGTATCCACAGATTACACTGATTCAAACCGAACACAACAGAGTCGTTGAGCGTTTGAGGAAACGGCGTCAGCTTCAATTTACCGCTGTTGAGGATCGCGGCTCAAAGCGTAACCTATGTAACAAAAAGGCCGGAATCTTGTTTTCTCAGCAAGTGAAACCACCTTGGATTGTGGGCCAACCCGCGCTTTGCATCTGCGGATGTTCGTATGCCGCAACCGAAATCTCGAAAGCTTTCTCGAAAATGGGATTTTCAATCCCATAAGCGAAACTCAAGTGGCTCCTCTTACCTGCTAAAGAGATCTCTTACCACAATCTTTCTCTCCTCGGCGAAGTGCACGAAATAGGGCGGAATTTCGCAGAACAAGGAACGATTTAACTCTCAAAAAGTCCCTGATCATCACCTTGGCATAAGCTTTGAATTAGAAGTGAGCGGAGAACTGCAACAGCCGCCGGAGAAGTCTGCCGTTTGCTCAAAGCACGCTTCACCGAATTTCCGCTCTCAACTGGTTTTGCAGTTCTCCGAAAATTCTTTTTTCGCGCTGCACGTAAAACGCGTCGGCGGTGTTAATCAGCAGGAACTAGATGGATATAAAGCGACCGCCTAAATCGAAAATCAAGAAGCGGATTCGCTCCGCTGTTTTGTTGGTTCTTGGTGTGGCCGCGCTTGCGGGTATCACCTATGGATTGACGCGCCTCAAGCCGGCGGCCCCTGCCGTTGATCGCTCGACCACAGTCATCGATTCAGTAAAACGTGGCGAGATGGTAAGAGAAGTGCACGGAGTCGGCACGCTGGTACCCGAACTCACGCGCCAGATACCTGCTCCCGCTGATGGTCGTGTCGAGTCCATTCCGGTCCAGGCTGGCGTGGAAGTTAATTCTGAGACAGTCATTGTTGAGCTATCGAATCCCCAAATGCAGCAGCAGGCGATGGACGCGGATTTTGCACTCAAGGCGGCAGAAGCTGACGAGGAAAACCTTCGCGTACGTTTGGAAAGTGACAGCATGACTCAGCAGGCGTCGATTGCCACCATCAATGCTGAGTACAGTCGAGCGAAACTGGAACTGGATGCTAATGAGGAATTGGGGAAACAGGGACTCATAGCTGATTTGACGCTGAAGATGGCGCGAGTGCAGGTGAAGGACCTTCTTAACCGTTTGAGCGTTGAGAAGCAACGATTGGCGATCAGCAGCAAATCGACCAAGGCACAGTTAAACGCGCAACGGAGCCGAATTGATCAACTTCACGCGTTCGCAAAACTGAAGCACGACCAGGTTGAAAGCTTAAAGGTGCGCGCCGGAAGAGCCGGTGTCTTACAGCAGATTACGGTTCAGGTGGGCCAACAGGTGACGCCCGGGCTCGATATTGCACGCGTCGCAGATCCAGCCTCGCTAAAAGCGGAGCTGAAGGTTGCCGAAACTCAGATTAAGGACGTGAAAATCGGCCAGCCTGTCAAAGTCGATACTCGAAACGGAATCATTCAGGGAACGGTGTCGCGCATTGATCCGGCTGCGCGTGAAGGCACGTTTACAGTTGACGCCGCCCTTACTGGCCCGCTTCCGCCGAGTGCTCGACCCGATCTCAGCGTCGACGGAACGATTGAACTTGAGCGGCTCGAAAACGTGCTGTATGTCGGCCGCCCTGCATTCGGGCAGGGACAGTCGACAGTCAAGATGTTTCGCGTCAGTTCCGACGGTCAAACTGCGACGAGGGTTCCCGTCGTTCTCGGCCGCAACTCCGTTAACACAATTGAGATCATCGACGGGCTACGAGAAGGAGATCAGGTAATCCTTTCGGATACCTCGGCTTGGGACGCATACGACACCATCCGTTTGAGATAACTAAAAACCAAAACGAAACGAGACCGAAGACCAATTACCAAAACCCCAGAAGGAGATTGTAGATGAGCTCAACGGCCCAACCCCTTATCCACCTTTCAGACGTAAAGAAGATCTTCTATACGGATGAGGTCGAGACGCACGCCCTTTCTGGGATCCATCTCGACATACAAAAAGGCGAGTATCTTTCAATCGCCGGCCCCTCCGGCTGTGGTAAGTCGACTCTCCTGTCGATACTCGGCTTGTTGGATACGCCGACGGATGGTCAATACGTCCTGAACGACAACGCTGTCGAGAATCTTTCACTTTCTCAACGCGCACGAATTCGGAACCGCGAAGTCGGTTTCATTTTCCAAAGCTTCAATTTGATCGGGGATCTCACCGTCTATGAAAACGTTGAGCTGCCGCTGACTTATCGCGGCATGAACTCAGCCGAGCGTAAGAAACGGGTTACAGAAGCATTGGAGCGCGTCGGCATGGCCCATCGAGCCAAACACCTGCCCAGCCAGTTATCCGGAGGACAACAACAGCGTGTTGCAGTCGCGCGTGCAGTCGCCGGTCAACCAAGTATTCTCCTGGCAGATGAGCCGACAGGTAACCTGGATTCAACGAATGGCGAAGCAGTCATGGAATTGATGCGAGAACTACATCGCGGTGGCGCAACGATTTGCATGGTTACTCATGACCCTCGCTACGCTCAGCACGCTGATCGAATAGTGCATCTCTTTGACGGTTTGATCGTTGAGGAGGAAACAGGTTCAGCCAGCCGTGCGGCAGAGATCGAACAGGCAAAGCGAGAACTAAAGGAAAGCGGATTCAAAGAGGTCGTATGATCAGTCTGCGCAACGTCGAGAAGTCCTTCGCGCATGGTCCGGTGAAAACGTATGTTTTGCGACGCATCAGTCTCGATATCAAGCCCGGCGAGTTCGTATCGATCATGGGACCTTCAGGCGCGGGGAAATCTACTCTTCTACACATACTGGGAATGCACGATCAGTCATGGGCGGGTGAATACTATTTCGATGACGTCGCCGTCCACTCTCTGGATCACAAAAAACGCGCAAATCTCCGCAACCGCAACATTGGTTTCGTTTTTCAGAGCTATCACCTGCTCGACGACCAGACGGTTTTCGAAAACCTGGAGTTACCACTCTCCTATCGAGACGTCAGCAGAAAGGATCGGCAATCCATTGTTTGCGACACGCTGGATCGATTTCAGATTGTCGCGAAGAAGGATCTGTATCCAAGCCAACTATCTGGGGGTCAGCAACAACTCGTCGGCATCGCTCGGGCGGTGGTTAACAACCCGCGGGTGATTCTGGCTGACGAGCCAACAGGAAATCTTCACTCAACTCAAGGCAAAGAGATCATGGAGATGTTCAAGCGACTGAATGATGAGGGAACCACCATCGTTCAGGTGACGCACTCTGAAATTAATGCCGCGTATGGCAATCGTATTGTGCGATTGGAAGACGGATGGATAGTCGATAACTGAATTAGGGGTTATCGAATCGCTTCGCCACTTTGTGCGAAGACACGGTTAACTGCTGCTTGCTCTGATTCGCGCTCCTCGCGATCGCGAAGCTCTAACTTAGATTTACCGGCACCCTCGTGCGCTTTTGAAGTACGAGACAAACCTTCGCAACGGCGACGACCTGAGGCGCTAGAAAGTGGGCTGAGATAGCTGTGAATCCGCTGGCGGCTGCTCCCATAGCAAGAACACTAATCGCCGACGATCAACCGGACGTCCTCGCAGCGCTGCGACTTCTTTTAAAGAGCGCCGGTTATCAAACCGAAGCGGCCACCTCACCCGCGGCCGTGCTCGAAGCCATCAAACGACAAAAATTCGATGTGGTCCTGATGGACCTCAACTATGCTCGCGACACAACGTCGGGTGATGAAGGGCTCGATCTGATCTCCCGGATTCGCGCTGTGGATAACGTACTGCCGATCGTTGTGATGACCGCGTGGGGCAGCGTCGATCTGGCGGTCGAGTCAATGCGTCGTGGAGTCCGCGACTTTGTGCAGAAGCCGTGGGACAACTCTCGTTTACTGCAAACCCTGCGAACACAAATTGAGGAAGGAAGGGCAAAGAGACTGCGCCGCCGACGCAGTTTGGAAACTCGCCTTCAGAGCCGCGAGATGCAATCGCAACTCGCCGAGGCACGAGTCATCCAGGAGGGGCTACTGCCAAAGTCTCTGCCCACTCTTAACGGCGTTGAGTTGGCAAGTGCGTGGCATCCAGCGACGGCAGTCAGTGGCGATTACCTCAGCTCGTTCAGTGTCAGTTCTGATTGCGTTGCACTTTGCGTCGCGGATGTTGCAGGAAAAGGTTTGCCTGCGGCTTTGTTGATGGCAAACATGCAGTCGATCTTGCAGTCTGTAGCCTCTGACGTGGTTGAGCCGAGTGAAGTGTGTTTGCGGCTTAACGAAATGATGTGCGCGAACATTCCGGAAAACAAGTTCATCACCTGTTTCTACGCTGTCCTAAACACTGAAAACAAGAAGCTGACATTCACGAACGCGGGTCATAACTATCCCGCACTCGTTCGCGCCGACGGCACGTGTCTGCGACTGACAGAAGGTGGGCACGTTCTGGGCGCGTTTGAGGAGTCTACTTACGCGCAAGGTGAAGTGCAGTTAAGGCCCGGCGATCGGCTGCTTATGTTTACTGACGGGTTCACTGAGACGACCAACGTCGACGGCGAGGAATTTGGGGAATCGCGGCTGCTCGATTTGCTGACCCGTGAGCGTTGGCGTGACGCACGCGATCTGCAACAGGAACTGCTCCGTCGAGTTTCCGAATTCAATGACGGGGAATTCGAGGACGATGCGACGTCGATCCTTCTTGCGGTTCAGTAAGTTATTAATCGGAGTAATTATGGAGACGGTTGTAAAGGACACTCAATACGCGTTCCGGATGCTGATAAAGCGTCCGGCATTCAGCGCAGTTGCGGTGGTTATTCTTGCTTTGGGCATCGGCGCTAACACTGCGATTTTCACACTGCTAAATGCGGTCCTCTTGAAGCCTCTGCCAGTGCCGAATCCGAAACAGCTTGTTCTATTCGATGATTCAGCGAGCGAAGGGACATCGACTGGCGATCCTCTAGTCGGACGGTGGACGCTGTTTTCCATGTCCTCGTACGAATACTTTCGCGACAACAATCGCTCTTTTTCGTCACTCGCTGCGTTTCGCAGTGGAGAAAGCCGTTTAAGTGTGCGCGATCCCAATGGGGCTTCTGGCCAGGCGGCGCAGCGAGCACAAGCGCACCTGGTTTCGGGCAGCTATTTTTCAATGCTCAGTCAAACTCCATTTCTGGGCAGACTGCTTACTCCCGCAGACGATGCTCCGGAAGCAAAGCCGACTGCGGTTTTGAGTTATGGGTACTGGAAACAAAGCTGGAACGGCGATACCGGAATTGTTGGAAGAGATCTCGTCCTAAACGGGACCTCATTCACAATCGTAGGCATAACTCAACCCGGCTTCTTCGGCGAACGCGTTCGCAAATCGCCAGACTTTTGGATACCCCTTTCCTTCCAACCGCAAATCGAATTGCGCAACTCGTATCTGAAAGAACCGCAAGTCTTTTGGTTGGGTCTAATGGGCAGACTTAAATCGGATGTTACGCTGGAGCAAGCACAGGCGGAGATCAACCTTGAACTCCGCCAATTTTTGACACAACTTGCTGGTTCAAAACTCACGGACGAAGTTCAGTCGAATATTGCGAAAACCTACGTAAGCCTTGTTCCCGGAGCGCGCGGAGTGTCGGGTTTGCGATCTGCTTACGCTGGTCCGTTAAAGATGCTCATGGTGATGGTTGCCATTGTGCTGCTCATTGCCTGCGCGAACGTCGGCAATTTGTTGTTGTCGCGAGCAGCTTCGAGACGTGCTGAGATGTCGTTGCGCATGGCACTCGGCGCAAGTCGCAAACGACTCGTGCGCCAGCTGCTTACCGAGAGTCTCCTGCTCGGCGTTATCGGCGGGATCTTAGGAATTATTCTGGCCCAATGGGGAGTTTCAGCGCTCGTTTCCCTCGTCGCGAAGACGTCACCGCTCGATGTCCACCCTGATACCCTCGTTCTTTCTTTCACGGCTGGTCTATCAATCGTTGCCAGTCTCTTTTTTGGGCTCGCGCCAGCACTGCGTGCAAGCAAAACTGATTTGACTTCAGCGATGAAAGAAAAATCGACAAGCGGAGGACGTCAACGTCTTGCGCTTGCCTCAACTCTGATTGTGGGTCAGGTCTGTTTATCGCTGGTCCTCATGACGGCAGCAGGGCTGTTCGCACGCAGCCTAATCAAATTGCAAGAAGCGGAAGTTGGCTTCAATCGTGACAACGTTCTTCTGGTCGGCATCGACGCGCGATTGGCAGGCTACAAGCCGGCCCAGCTAAGTACGTTTTACCAGCAGTTGCTTAGTCGCATTGATGCGTTACCCGGGGTGGTTACGGGCACGGTGTCGCTTTATTCCCCGATGGGAGGCACCAAGCGGTTCAGCAGCCTGACTGTTGAAGGTTACGCAGCGCAACGCGGTGAGGATTTGGTAGTCGAGGATCTTCTTGTCGGACCGAACTACTCTGAAACGCTTGGTGTGCCCGTGTTGCTTGGACGAGACATTAATTCCCAGGACACGCTGGCCTCGACGAAGGTAGCGCTCGTGAACCAGGCTTTCGCGGAACGCTACTATCACGGTCAGAATCCTGTAGGGCGCAAGTTCGCCTTCGATGACGACGAGGACAACGCGAAGCCTCAGCAGATTGAGATCGTTGGCGTCGTCGCGAACATGAAGTACAGCGATGCTCGCACTGAGGCGCTCGCTGCGACATACCGGCCGATTTTGCAAGTGCAGGATCAGAGTGCATATGCCGGCAGCTTGCAAATCCGTACCTCAGGAGATCCTCTCGCGATAGCTGGCACTGTCCGTCAAGCGATTGCGCAGATCGATGACAAACTGCCGATCTCAAATGTAACAACTCTTCGCGAACAACTCGAAGGAACTCTGAAACAGGATCAGCTGATTGCCCGATTGGTTTCTTTCTTTGGTCTGCTCGCATTGTTGCTTGCCTGTGTAGGTCTTTACGGGGTCATGGGCCATGCCGTCGTGCGACGAACGAACGAGATCGGAATTCGAATGGCTCTGGGCGCGGAACGCCGCGACATTATTTGGATGGTTCTCAAGCGGACACTTGTCCTCGTTGGTTTGGGAATTCTTTTCGGCGTCCCAGCAGCACTGGGGTCCGCGCAGCTGATACGCACGAAATTGTTTGGCCTTAGTCCGAATGATCCGGTGACGCTGGTTGGCGCTGCAATACTCTTGACCGCAGTTGCCGTTCTTGCAGGCTATCTACCTGCACGCAGGGCTTCACGCGTCGATCCACTCATCGCGTTGAGATACGAGTAAAAGAAAAGGAAAAGGGAGAGAGGGAGAAGGGGGGAGACAGAGGGAGACAGGTTGAGACATCGACCCGTAACAAGTGATTACGGACGAAGACTCAAGACCAAAGACCGAAACCGAAGACCAAACACCTAAGACCAAAGACCAAAGACCTAAGGCGAAAGACGATGGAAAGCTTACTTAAAGATGTCCGCACAGCAATTCGGGGCCTTTCAAAGCGGCCTGGGTTCACAGCAATTGCTGTTGTTACGCTTGCCCTTGGTATCGGTGCAAACACGGCAATCTTCAGTGCCATCTATGCGCTGCTGTTAAAGCCACTCCCGTTTCCGCAGCTAGATCGGGTCGTCGCCATTTGGGACAAAGTACCTAACCGTGGAGTTGTACACAACGAAGTTGCAATCGCGAACTATCTTGACTGGCGAGCTCAAAGCCAGTCTTTCGAACAACTCGCTTTGTATCGTTGGTGGAGTACGAACCTCACGGGCGTCGAACCTCCTGAACGCATCCAGGGCTTCCTCGTCACCGCGAATTTTCTGAATGCCGTCGGTATCCAGCCGAAGATGGGTCGTAACTTTTCAGCGGAAGAGAATCAGCCGGGCAAAGACGCCGTTGCGATCATCACGGATAGTTTGTGGCAGAGGCGGTTTGGTGCGGATCCAAACATCATCAACAAAACGATCACTCTTAACGGTATCACTCGCACTGTCATCGGAGTGATGCCTGAGCGGTTCAACTTTCCAAAAGGTTCTGAAGTTTACGCTCCTCTACCATTCACTCCTGACGTCATACGGAGTCGTTCCAGCCATAGTTATTACGTAGTCGGACGGCTCAAACCCGAGGTTTCGCTGAATAGCGCACAAGCCGAAATCGACACAATCACAGCCCGGCTTGAGCAGCAATACCCGGAAACGAATACAGGGTTGGGTGCCACTATCTATCCCATCGTGAAGGACACAGTCCGTCACTACGACACAGCGTTGTGGATCATGATGGGTGCAGTCGGATTTGTCTTATTAATTGCCTGCGCCAATGTAGCCAACCTGATGCTTACGCGCGCGACGGGACGACGAAAAGAGATTGCATTGCGCGCGGCGCTCGGTGCGAGCCGTTGGCGGATCATCCAGCAACTGCTCACGGAGAGTTTGATAGTCGCGCTTATCGGTGGCGCATTAGGTGTCCTAGTCGGTGTTTGGGGCATCGATCTATTGCGCGCCTCCAATCCGGGTGAGGCTGCGACATTTGCACCTGGATGGTACCAGCTCGGAATCAACGTGCCCGTGTTGATCTTTACACTTGGCCTTTCATTGTTGAGCGGAATAGTTTTTGGTCTTGCGCCCGCGTGGCAGGTTTCAAAGCCTGATCTTAACAATGCATTGAAAGAAGGTGAGCGACAAACGACCGGGCGATCGCACAGGCTGAGAAGTTCACTTGTCGTTTTTGAAGTGGCACTTTCACTCGTTTTGCTGGTGGGGGCGGGCTTACTTGTGCGCAGTTTCCTGGCGCTGCTGAAAATAAATCCGGGCTTCAATGCGGAAAACATTCTCACCATGAATCTGGTCCTACCGGTAGCAAAGTACAAAGACGAAGCTCAGCGTGCCACTTTTTATCAAGGGCTCGTCGAGCGTGTGAAACATTTACCAGGTGTTCAATCAGCGGCTGTCGTTAATTACTTGCCACTAGGGGGAGCGAATTCTTCGGACGATTATCTCGTCGAAGGAATTCCAGAACCACCGCCAGGTCAGGAGTATGAAGGACGTTATCGCGTTTGTAGTGCCGATTATTTTCAAACGATGGGAATCCGAACCGTTAAGGGCCGGGGCTTCACTGAACAAGACAACGCAGGCGCCGCACCAGTAGTCATCGTTAATGAAACGTTAGTGCGTAAACATTGGCCAGGCCTCGATCCGATTGGCAAGCGAATTCGTTTTTATGGACCCTTAGACAAGCATCCGTGGATGGAAATAGTTGGCGTAGTGCAGGACGTGAAGCACGAATTGAATCTGCCGGTAGTGCCCGAATACTACTTGCCACACGCGCAGGATGCCTGGAACGCGATGGTCCTCGTCGCGAAAACGAGTGTAGAACCTGCATCGCTAGCGCCTCAAATCCGTCAGCAAGTTTGGGGGATCGATAAAGATCAACCGGTCTTCGACGTACGCACTATGGAGGAAGTGCGTTCCATATCCATGACGGTGTACACGTTTTCGTCCGCGATGCTCGGCATCTTTGCCGGGGTGGCTCTATTGCTCGCGGCTATCGGTATATACGGCGTAATGGCTTTCAACGTGACTCAGCGAACGCACGAGATCGGCATTCGCATGGCGCTCGGGGCGCGAGCGAGTGACGTAGTGAAACTGGTGATAAAGCACGGAATGATTCTGGCAGTCCTCGGTGTCGTGTTGGGACTTGGCGGCAGTTGGGCCATAACGCGGTTTATGCGCACTCTGCTAGTCGATGTTAGTGCGACAGACGTTTTTACTCTAACGGTGGTGTCTTTCTCATTGCTTGTTGTGGCGCTGTTCGCTTGTTACATCCCTGCGCGCCGGGCGACAAAAGTCGATCCGTTGGTTGCATTGCGCTACGAATGAAAAGTGTAGGGCCGCTCCTCTGTGGGCGCCGTCGCCTAAAGCGCCAACGGCGGATGGCCGCCTCAACAGGAGCTCTACAGGGGAAGCACAAATGCAAGGGTTGTGGGAACACTTTCGAGACGGTGGACGAATGATCATTAAGACACGAGGCTTCACCATTTTGGCTGTCTTGTTGCTGGCGTTGGGTGTTGGCGCAGCAATGTTTCAATTGCTGGATGTGGTCCGTTTAGCAAACCTGAACGTTAAAGACCCTCAACAGTGCACACAAGCACATCTTGCAGACTTGAAGAGAGCCCGTCGCAGCTTCAGCACTCGCGAACCCGCAGATACATCGCCTGTTTGGGAGGGAATCAGAGATGGTGACCCTGTGTTCAAAGGCATCTTTGGCTGGAATCAGCAAACGCTGAATCTCGCTCGAGGTGAGCCGGAATACGAGTGACAGGGAAGAGAGAAGGGGAGACGCGGGGACACGGGGACACGGAGACACGGAGAAGAAGAGAGGCGGAGAGGCGGGAGACGCGAAGAAGGGGAAACCCACTAGCCAAAGACCAAAGCCCCAAGGCCAAAGACCAAAGACCAAAGACCAAGAATCAAAGGCCAAGACCATGGAACATCTGACAAAAGATCTTCGCTATGCGATTCGGAGCTTATCAAAGCGCCCCGCATTCACCGTGGTAGCGTTGGTTGCTCTCGCGCTGGGTATTGGCGCCAACACGGCCATCTTCAGTTTGGTTAATGCTGTGCTCTTGAAGCCGCTGCCTTTCAACGAACCTAATCGGCTGGTTTGGGCGTGGGGAAATATTCGCAATGGCGGCAATCGCGCAAGCGTCTCACCTCTCGATTTTCTCGATTACCGAGCGCAGAACAAAACGTTCGAACAGTTTGCTGCCGTTTTCTCAGTTCCTCTTCCACTGAACCTTACAGGCAACGGCGACCCAGAACGACTTACGGGCGCCGGAGTCACTGGTAATTACTTTCAAGCGCTCGGAGTCAAACCGTTATTGGGCCGAACGTTTTTGCTGGAGAACGAAAAGACCGGTAGCGATCACGTAGCCGTATTGAGTTACGGGCTCTGGCAACAGCGCTTCGTGGGTGATCCACAAATCATCAACAAGACAATCACGCTGGATGGTGAAACTTGTCAGGTTCTTGGCGTGATGGACAAAGACTTTAACTTTCCTCAATCCAGTGAGTTATGGGTGCCGCTCAACTTCGACCGCTCAAACGAGATGAAACAGCGGAAGGCGCATTTTCTCCGCCCGATCGGTCGGCTTAAACCCGGCGCAAGTATCCAGCAGGCACAGGCTGACACCGACATCGTCGCCGCCCAACTCGCACAGCAGTATCCCGACACGAACACTGGCTGGAATCTGCGATTAGTTTCCTTGCGCGAACAACTCGTAGGCAATACCAGACCGACGCTGTTCATCCTGTTAGGAGCAGTTGGTTTTGTATTGCTCATTGCGTGCGCAAATGTGGCCAACCTGCTGCTGGTTCGTGCTGCCTCACGTGAGAAAGAAATCGCCGTGCGAGCGGCACTTGGTGCAAGCCGTTTGCGAATCGCGCGGCAAATGATGACTGAAAGCGTGTTGCTGGCAATTGCCGGCGGGACTCTTGGAGTATTGCTTGCGGCCTGGGGGATTGAACTGTTGGTCAAGCTTGGCGACACCAGCATTCCACCGACAGCCAATGTTCGAATCGATTTAACAGTCCTCGTTTTCACGCTCTTGCTATCAATCGCAACCGGAATCCTGTTTGGTGTGGCGCCCGCGCTTCGAACACTCAACCTTAATCTTAGTGACAAACTGAAGGAGGGCATGCGAGGAGGAGGAGAGGGCCTGCGCCATAGCCGCGCGCGCAGTCTGCTCGTAGTTCTCGAAAGTGCTGTCGCTGTCGTTCTACTGATTGGAGCGGGCCTATTAATAAATAGCTTGATTCGATTGCAGCGTGTAGATCCGGGATTTGATCCTCACAACGTCCTCACGATGAGCATCAATCTGCCCAGGCAGAAATATCCGAAACCAGAACAAGCTGTGAACTTCTTCCAACAAGTGGAAGACCGCGTAAGTAGTCTGCCCGGAGTTGAGGCTGCCGGCATGATCACGGAATTGCCACTAAGCGGTCAGCCAAATGACATGCCGTTTACCGTTGAAGGACGAGCGTCTGATGGTGATCAGATGTTCGATGACGATTTCCGCCGTGTAAATGAAAACTATTTTCGCGTCATGCGAATTCCTTTGCTTCGTGGACGCATGTTTACCACGCAGGAGGTTTCGCAAAGCGCAAAGGTCATCCTTGTCAGTGAACTCCTGGCCGAAGAGGTGTTCCCGAATGAAGACCCGATCGGCAAACGGTTAATCATGTGGATGAACAAACAGCCGTTCGAGATTGTCGGTGTGGTGGGCGACATCAGGCATCGAGGCATGGAGTTTCAGCCTGCGCCCGCAATGTACTTCCCCACGCACCAAAATGGTGGAACGAATCTGGTGATTCGCGCCCAAGGCGATCCTTTAGCGCTTGTACCTGCTATACGAAAACAAATTCAGGAGATCGATCCAAATCAGCCCATCGCAGCGGTTAAGACGATGGAAGACTGGGTCAACACATCTGTCGCCGCTCCGCGATATCGCACGCTTTTGCTCGGCCTATTTGCCTTTATTGCGCTGGCGCTCGCATGCACCGGAATTTATGGCGTGATGTCGTATTCCGTTACGCAACGAACTCATGAGATCGGAGTGCGAATGGCTTTAGGCGCGCGACAACTGGATGTTTTGCGATTGGTTGTACGCCAGGGTATGAGCCTCGTCCTGATTGGTGTGGCGGTTGGTTTAGCTGGTGCATTGGCTCTGACGCGGTTGATGGAGTCGCTGCTTTTCGGCGTAACAGCGAAGGATCCGATTACTTTCGTGGCGGTCGCGACGTCGTTGTCATTCGTAGCATTCGTCGCCTGTTACATACCGGCGCTGCGCGCAACGAAAGTCGATCCATTGATTGCTCTACGTTACGAGTGACCAATAACTTAATCAATGGAATCACTATTCAAAGACATACGATTCGGAATCAGGAGTTTGGTAAAGCAGCCCGCCTTCGCTGGCATAGCTATTATCACACTCGCACTGGGCATTGGGGCGAACACTGCCGTCTTTAGTGTCATTAACGCAGTGCTTCTGAAATCGCTGCCTTACAAGGAACCCGAAAGTCTCGTTTTGGTGTGGGGTGATACACCAGAGGAACGCAATCTCAAGGGTCGGAACCAAGTTTCGGCGACTGATACCGCAGACTACCGTAGCCAAAACACAGTTTTCGAGGATGTGGCTACTTACGCAGGTTGGTATCCGATCATGTCTGGTCTTGATCAGCCTGAGAGAATTCCTGCAATTCAAGTAGGGGACGGGTTTTTTACCGTGATGAAAGGCGTACCCATTTTGGGCCGCGTCTTCACGTCGGAAGAACAACAGGATGGAAAAGACTTTGTTATCGTTCTTGGTTATGGCCTTTGGCAGCGCCGATTCGGCGGAGATGCAAATATTGTTGGCAAGAGCGTCTCACTCAACGGCCGCCCCTACACGATTGTCGGAGTCATGGGACCAGACTTTCGTCCCCTTCCTGGCACTCTTGTTTCTCCGGAAGGACAGTTTTATCGACCTGTTGCAGAAAGCTACGACGAATCAGAACGAGCATCGCGACATTTGCGTGCAATTGCTCGCCTCAAGCCCGGCATAAGTATCCAACAGGCTCAGGCGGAGCTGAACGTAATCGCGCAACGTCTGGAGCAGGAACACCCCCGTACCAACAAAGGCCAGGGCGTACACATCACCTCAATCACAGATGACACGGTCGGCAGTGTTGGCAAGGCATCGCTGATCCTTTTTGGCGCCGTGATCTTTGTTTTGCTAGTTGCCTGCGCAAACGTTGCAAATCTTTTACTGGCACGCGGGAGTACGCGACAGAAAGAGTTAACTGTTCGATCGGCCATCGGCGCACGTCGCAGTCGACTGATTCGGCAATTGCTGACTGAGAGTTTGTTGCTTGCCGTTGCGGGAGGCGGACTCGGACTCGTATTCGCTGCATGGATTACGAGTACCCTCCAAACCGTCGCGACCAAAATCAATCCCGCACTCGGTGACATTCACCTTGATGTACGCACGCTGGTATTCACGCTAACTCTTACGGTAATCACTGCCTTACTCTTTGGAATGGCGCCGGCTCTACAAGTCTCAAATCTCAACCTCGTTGAATCACTCAAACAATCAGACCGGACTTCGGGTGGTTCAGCCCGCCACAATCGACTTCGGAATGTGCTGATCGTCTCAGAGATCGCTCTGACGTTGGTCTTGTTGGTCTGTGCCGGTTTACTGATCCGAACAGTGATGCGGCTGAACGAGGTAGACAAAGGTTTCAATGCAAAGAATGTTTTGGCCATGAACATTGGCCTGCCGGCGGTCAAGTATCCCAAGCCAGAGAATTACGTGTCCTTCTTTCGACAAGTGCTTGAGCGAATTCATGCGTTGCCTGGAGTGAGAGCTGCCGGAATAACAAGCGTCCTCCCCCTCAGCGACAACTTCGACGGCCGAAGTTTGGCCGTCGAAGATTACCCCCGCGCCCCGGGTGAAGAGATTTCTGTGGATCTTTACGTCACCTCCCCCGGCTATTTAAAAGCGCTCGACATTACTTTGGTTAAAGGCCGTTTCATCACTGAACACGACACGGAGAGTTCAGAAAATGTAGCGTTAATCAATCAAAAGATGGCGACGCAGTTATGGCCCAACCAGTCACCCCTCGGCAAGCGTATCAAATTCCCGGGAAGCGAAAAAAATCCACAACCGTGGCGGACAATCGTTGGGATTGTCAACGATGTCTCGCAATACGCGCTGGATAAACAGGCGCCGATGCAGATTTATTTGCCGCACGCACAATTCCCAACCTCATTCAACACAATTGTGATCAAGACCGAGGGCGATCCGGCGTCCTTGGCAACAGCTGTGAGTAATGAGATTCGCGCGGTGGACAAAGATCAGGCAGTGTTCAATATCACGACGCTCGAGGAGTTGATCGACAGGTCCATGCAGTTGAGAACGTTTTTTATGGCGCTGCTAATCGTTTTTGCCGGTCTCGCTTTGGTTCTGTCGGCGGTGGGCATCTATGCGGTCATGTCGTATGCCGTCAGTCAACGCACCAGAGAGATCGGCATTCGTATGGCGCTTGGCGCACAAGAAAGTGACGTGTTGACACTGGTAGTAAAGGGGGGAATGACGCTGGCGCTGGTAGGGTCGACGATCGGGATGCTGGCGGCGTTGGCTCTCACCCGCCTTCTGACGACCTTGCTGTTTAACGTCACCCCAACGGACGTTCCGACAATGCTCGTTGTTTTGTGTTTGGTAATCGTTGTCGCATTTCTCGCGTGCTACATCCCGGCGCGAAGAGCGACGAGAGTGGATCCGCTGGTGGCGTTGCGTTACGAGTGAGTAGGTGACGCGTGAGAAGGGGTGAAAGGGAGACTGGGTGAAACGGAGAAGCGCAGAAGGAGAAAGGGAGACGGGTGAAAGGGTAAGGTGAAGGGATCGACAAGGGTTTCGTGTTCTTTTGTGTGATTTCGCGGATCTGTTTCTTTGCGTGCAGTAGAAGGATGATCCACTAAATCACACATAAAAACACGAAGACGTTTCTCGGAGAAAGGGCCATGGAAAGAATCTGGCAAGACCTTCGATATGCGGCGCGGATGCTGCGCAACAAGCCCGCCTTCACCCTGGTTGCCATCATAACGCTTAGCCTCGGCATTGGCGCCAACACCGCGATCTTCAGTGTCGTCAACGCAGTTGTGCTGAGCCCGCTTCCTTTTCCACATCCCGAACAGATTGTCCTGGTGCGCGATGATCTGACGGGGCGCAAGCTAGAAAATGTAGGCCTCTCGGTTGATGAACTGAAAGATCTTCGCGAACGGTCCGGCATCTTCGATGAGGTCTCGGCTGTTTGGCCCGTCGATGCGAATCTGACAGGTTCCGATCGACCGGAACGTATTGAGCTACTGGCGGTGAGTCCCAACTATTTTTCGTTGCTTGGCGCCCAGCCCCAGTTAGGACGTGTCTTCGGACCAGAAGATCAAGCGCAGGGATTTGCTGAAGCTGTTGTGATCAGTGATGGCCTTTGGCGGCGTTTGTTTGGCGCCGATCCGAACATCCTGGGCCGGAAGGTGTATGCAGATACCGACCTTTACAGGATTGTCGGTGTAATGCCTCCAGGTTTTCGCCATCCAGGCAAAACTCTTCGCAACGATGTGGATATCTGGGCGACGGCCGGGTTTGCCGCAAATCCGTTTCCATCTCCTCCAGTACGTGCACAACGGATGCTGCCCGGCGGGATCGGCCGGCTAAAGCCAGGTCTCGATGTGGCGCAGGCACAGGCGAAGCTTGACGCCCTGGTCGCAAATCTTAAAAACGAATTTCCGAAAGAGTATCCCGCCGAATTGGGCTGGTCCATTCGACTAGTACCTGCGCGCGAAGAGCTGGTTGGTAAGGTGCAAACCACGCTGTTCGTTCTACTCGGTGCGGTTGGCGTCGTCCTATTAATAGCGTGCGTCAACATTGCGAACCTTTTGTTAGCGCGAGGCTCGACCAGGCGACGCGAGATGGCAATCCGCGTGGCGCTCGGAGCGGGACGCCGCCGCTTGCTCAGTCAGTTGCTTACAGAAAGTTTGCTGTTGGCATTTATCGGCGGAATCGTGGCCTTGGTTGTCGTGTCCCTGTCGATGAGTTTGCTGCTGCGGTTCTTGCCATCGGATCTTCCACGCCTGCTTGAGGTAGGAGTCAACGGAGTCGTACTGGCGTTTGTCTTGCTCATCTCGTTCGTAACAGGCGTGCTGTTCGGATTGATTCCCGCATTGCAGACTTCGCGTCCTGAAATTGTTGGGAACTTAAAAGAAGGAAGTCAGAGCGCGGGAACGGCAGGTGGCTATCACCGATTCCGTAGCGGACTAGTGATCGTTGAGTTTGCTTTGTCGCTGCTGTTGATGATTGCTGCGGGATTGTTGTTAAGAAGCTTTGTGCGGCTCATGGAAGTCAACCCGGGATTCGATCCTCACAATATCCTAATGGCGCGAGTATGGTTGCCTGTCCCGAATAACCCTGACATGGATCCGTATCGCGATCCAGCTAAGCGTTCGGCATTAATTAAGGACATTCTACAGCGGACCAGCGCCTTGCCCGGAGTTCGATATGCGGCAGTAGGCGGCGGCAATGGTGTGCCGCTGATCGGGCCACACAACTCAGCGAGCTTCACAATCGAGGGCCAGCCGAATATGGACAGTATTCCGATTGCGCAGGGATCGGCCGTAAGCGCTAACTACTTCAGCGCCCTTAGTACGCCGCTGGTGCGGGGAAGAGTCTTCGCAGACAGCGATGACATCAATGCTCCGCCGGTCGTTTTGATTGATGAAGCGTTGGCCCAACGCTACTTTCCAAATCAGGATCCAATCGGCCATCGGGTCAGACCTGGCGGACGCACCTCGAATGCGCCCCTGAGGACAATTGTCGGCGTAGTTGGAAACATAAAGACAGACGGGGTCGATCAGCCTGATCAACCTCATATCTACTTTCCAATCCTTCAAAGTCCTGGTTATGCAATGGCTGTTTACCTGCGCACCGATTCCAATCCGGCTAGCCTCACCTCTTCTCTGCGAGAACAAATCAGGCAGGTCGATCCAAACCTTCCCCTCTTCGGTGAACGCACGATGGAGGAAGTCGTTGCTGGTTCACTTGCTCAAAGACGTTTCGCCATGCTGGTCGTCGGATTATTTGGGTTTTTGGCTTTGCTGTTGGCAGGTATCGGCATTTACGGAGTGATGGCCTACTCGGTCAGTCAAAGGACACGAGAAATTGGAATTCGGGTGGCGCTTGGTGCTAGCCGAGGGGTCATCCTTCGTTGGGTTTTAGGGCAGGGAATGACGTTGATCTTGATTGGGATGGCAACTGGACTGATCGGAGCATTTGGGCTGATGCGACTGTTGCGGTCGATGCTCTTTGGAATCGCACCGACGGACGTCGTTACGTATTTTGGCTTGGCTCTGATGCTTGGAGTTGTCGCACTCATCGCGTGCTACATCCCGGCACGCCGCGCAACGAAAGTCGATCCGTTGATCGCGCTGAGGTACGAGTGAAGACGGTACGGAGTAAGCACCATGTGGGGAGCGCTAAGACAAGATCTGAACTATAGCATGCGGTCATTAGTGAAGAATGCGGGCTTCACTCTTACAGCAGCGTTGACGCTCGCGTTAGGGATTGGTGCGACGACCGCCATTTTTAGCGTGGTCTACGCAGTGTTCGAGCCTATGCCGTATCCAAACCCCGACCAACTCGTCATGGTGTGGTCCAAGGTGCGCGGCAATAGGAACTCTGCATCCGCCGGCGACTTTCTTGATTGGAAGCAGCGCAGTACGTCTTTTCAAGGTATGGCAGCGTGGAGCGGTGCCTCATTCAATGTTGCCACCAACGACAGACCTGAGCAGGTCCCCGGCTCAAAGCGAACACCCGGGTTCTTCACGATGGAGGGATTGCCGATGTTACTCGGCCGCGATTTCCTTCCAGAAGAGGGTCAGCCAGGCAGTGATCACGTCGTGATACTCAGCCATCGATTATGGAGTTTGCGTTTCGCGGCGGATCGCGAGCTGGTGGGTAAGACGATCCGGATGAATGGCGAACCGTACACAGTAGTCGGTGTCATGCCGCCCGGCATCTACGACCGCTTTAATTCACAACTGTGGGTACCGCTGGCTTTCAAACCAGAACAGCTCAACCACGAATCGCGTTCTATGCTGGTCATGGCTCGTTTGAAAGACGGAGTCTCGTTGGCCCAGGCACAGGCAGAAATGGATGGAATTGCCCAGCAGCTCCAAAACGAGTATCCCAAGTCCAATGCCAACTCTACTGTAAGCGTCGAACCTCTGCACCTCAACTTTGTCACTGACGCAACGCGCCGCAACCTTTGGCTGTTGTTGGGCGCTGTCGGTTTTCTTCTCGTGATCGGCTGTGTGAACGTCGCAAACCTGCTATTGGCCCGAGGAACATCACGTCAACGAGAAGTAGCAGTGCGAGCTGCGCTCGGCGCCTCGAGAAGACGACTCTTCTTTCAGTTTCTCACCGAGAGTTTGATTTTGGCCGTTCTCGGCGGAGTCGTTGGCATTCTCTTTGCCGACGTGATCATTCAGGCAATATCGGCAGTAATGCCGCCCGTCGGAACGATGCTGCCGTCCGAGGCGAATATCAGAATTAGCATCCCCGTTCTGTTTTTCACGATTGCGGTGACGGGACTGGCGGGGCTGTTGTTCGGCACTGCTCCGGCATGGCAAGCCACGCGTCTTGATCTCAATGAAGTACTTAAGTTGGGAGGCCGGACGGGTGCCGCAGGCGCGCGCCGCAATCTCCGTCGAGCACTTGTGATCGCGGAGTTTTCACTCGCCTTGATCTTACTCGCGAGCGGTGGCCTCGCACTCAAAGGCTTCTGGAATTTGACGCGGGTGGATCTCGGCATTCGGACGGACAACGTCATTTCGTTTCGGTTGCCCGTACCGGAACGTCGTCTGAACGGCGCCGAACAGATCACTTCGTATTACCGGCAAATGCTCGAGAAGATCGGGGCGATTCCCGGTGTGAAAAATGCCGCTGCGATGACCGGAGTTCCCGCTGGTGGTCCTAGCTTTGGCACGCGTTTCGCTGTGGTGGGCCAACCGGCGACCAACCCTACGGAACGTCGAGCTGCCGCTTTCCAGATGGTGTCACCCGGTTATGTTGACACTCTGGGAATTCGCGTCGTCAAGGGTCGTGCGATCGATGCGCACGACACGGAAACCAGTACGCGAGTGGCGATGGTCAATGAATTCTTTGCGAACCGTTTTTTGGCGGGCGTCGATCCGCTCACACAACGCATTTCAGTAGAACAATTGGTACCGGGGCAACGGCCTGGTCCAGCGGTAGAGTGGCAGATCGTTGGTGTGTTTCACAACGTACGCAGCGCTGGATCTCGAAACGATTATCCGGAGATCGATGTGCCGTTTTGGCAGAGTCCCTGGCCTCAAGCATCGATTGCGGTCCGGACAGAAGGGAACCCGAGAGCTGTCATCAAGAGTATCGCCGCTGCGGTCAATTCAGTTGATCCCGATCTCCCGCTCGCAGGTGTGAAAACAATCGACGAGATAGTTAATGAAGCCTTAGCCATCGATCGGTTTGGCGTTGTGTTGTTTTCCAGCTTTGGAGCACTTGGGTTGCTGCTTGCTGCGGTTGGGATCTACAGCGTGATGGCGTTCAGCGTTGGGCAACGCACACATGAATTCGGAATACGCATGGCTCTGGGCGCGCAGCGCTCTCGAGTCGTAAGCCAGGTGTTGAAAGAGGGAACAGTACTGGCGATGGTAGGTGCGCTTATTGGCTTGGGTGGCGCGTATCTGGCGGGGCGAGCGATGCAGTCGACATTATTCGGAGTCGGCGCGATGGATGTTAGTGCGTTCGGTGCAGTTGCGGCAGTGTTACTCATTGCGGCATGGCTGGCATGTCTCGTACCTGCCTGGCGAGCCAGCAGAGTCGAACCGATGGTGGCGCTGCGTTACGAATGATTGTCTTCTTGGTCTTTGGACTTGGGTCTTTCGTCTTGGTAGTGGTTCACCAAAGACCGAAGCCCAAAGGAGCATGAAATGTTTCAAGACGTCCGTTACGGGTTGAGGATGCTAACGAAGAATCCGGGTTTCACAGTTGTGGTCGTGCTGACGCTCGCGTTGGGCATCGGTGCCAATGCCGCTCTGTTTTCAGTAGTCGATGGAGTTCTTCTCAATCCACTGCCGTACCCCGAGCCCGATCAGCTGGTCACGATCCACCAAAGTAAACCAAATTTCGAGACTGGCGCGATTCCCTACCTGAACTTTATCGACATGCAAAGGCAGAACCGGTCGTTCTCCTCCATGGCAATCTCGCGCTCGTATGCTTTCACTCTCGTGGGACTCGGAGAGGCGGAGCGTGTTAGCGCCCGACTAATCTCCGCTGACTTTTTCTCGGTACTCGGCCTCAAACCTGCTTTGGGAAGAACGTTTGTCGCAACAGACGATCGCGACAACGCCGAACCTGTTGTGCTCATCGGCGCGCGTTTGTGGGCCCGCAAGTTTGGTTCAGCATCCGATGTAGTTACTAAGACGATTACGTTAGACGACAAAACTTACTCAATTGTTGGCGTCATCCCTACAAGTTTCAATGTTTTTACCGACACAGACGTCTACGTACCCATTGCGCAGTGGAATGGACCAGCACTTAAGAACCGAGGCGCTGCACTTGGTTTGCACGGAATTGGCAGACTCAAGCCTGGAGTAACAATTGAGCAAGCACAGGCGGATTTGAACAAGATCATGAGTGATCTCGCCGCTGCTTATCCCGCCACCAACAAAGGCAACGGGGCCAAGCTGATAGCGCTGAAGGAACGAATGGTCGCAAGCGTCCGGCCCACTTTGTTAATGCTGCTCGGCGCTGTTGGCTTTGTCCTGCTAATTGCATGTGTGAACGTGAGCAACCTTATGCTTGCGCGGTCGACAGGAAGAACACGCGAGTTCGCGATTCGCGCAGCACTGGGCGCAGGGAAGTGGCGTTTGCTACGGCAATCACTTATCGAGAGCGTTTTGCTCGCGGTTTCAGGCGGCGCGCTTGGACTCGTGTTGGCAGCCTGGGGCACGAATGCGGCTCTTAAGGCTTTGCCGACTGCGCTCTCGCGTGCCCAAGAGGTCGGTCTGAATCTCCGAGTGTTGATGTTCACCTTGGGTATTTCACTACTTACAGGAATTCTAACCGGCTTAGCTCCAGCTCTTAAGACCTCGCATGACCACTTCAATGAAACGCTCAAAGAAGCAGGCCGCGGGGTCAGCGGTGTGCATGTGCGTGCACAAGGTGTCTTTGTTGCAGTCGAGATGGCGCTCGCGCTCGTGTTGTTGATTGGTGCGGGGCTGATGGTCCGCAGTCTCAACGCACTCTGGAAAGTGAATCCCGGTTTTCAGCCGGACAACGCTGTAACTTTTGACCTCAACCTTCCGCCGACAATGCGCACATCCACCCCGGATGCAAATCGCAGTTTTTTGCGACAACTCGATGACAAACTCAATTCAACACCAGGTGTGAAAGCATTTTCATTTTCGGCGGCCGCGACTCCTTTGCAGAGTGAAGATGACCTGTTCTTCTGGATCGAAGGCGAACCTAAACCTGCAAGCACAAGCGAAATGCACATGGCGCTTGTGTACATCGTTGACCCTACCTATCTGTACGCGATGGGAATTCCACTTAAAAAGGGACGCTTCTTCACGTACGAAGATAATGAGCGAGCTCCGCGCGTAGCAGTTATTGATGAGACGTTGGCGCGTCAACGCTTTGGCGGCGAAGACCCGCTACGGAAGCGAATAAAGATTGGGGATGACGACACGTCGTACGAGATCGTTGGCGTAGTCGGCCACGTGAAACAGTGGGGTCTTGATTCGGATGACAAGGAAAGTCTTCAGGCCCAGCTCTATCTCCCGTTCAGAGCATTGCCTGACAACGAATTGACTGGACCAGGTTCCGTGGGTGGCGTGCTGCGCTCGGACGGCAATATAGGACCTTCGTTTCTTAATTCTATTCGTCGCGAAATACAGAGTCAGAGCGCGCAGACTGTCATTTCAAACACGCAGACGATGACTGAGGTCATCGCTGACTCCTTAGCGCAGCGAAGGTTCCTGATGATCATACTCGGATCGTTTGCTGGAGTTGCACTGCTGCTGGCGAGTCTGGGCATCTATGGAGTTGTTTCCTACTTGGTCGGCCAGCGCACCCACGAGCTGGGCATTCGAATCGCCCTGGGTGCGAAGCGTATGGACATTCTTCGTCTGGTGCTGGCTCACGGAATGAAGATGGCGATCGCCGGTGTCGCCGCGGGACTTGCTGCTGCGTTTGTTTTGACTCGATTGATGACGAAGGTGCTCTACGGTGTTGGCGCGACGGACCCGTTTACATTCGGGATCATAGCCGTGTTGCTCACGGTTGTAGCGCTGCTGGCTTGTTATCTTCCCGCGCGTCGCGCAACGAAAGTCGATCCGTTGGTGGCTTTGAGATACGAGTGAAGACGAATTTCGGATTTCGAATTAATACCAGATTTTGAATTGGCGTTTTCTTTCAGGTCTTTCTCATTGCTGAATTGTCAGTTTTTTTCGTGTCATTTCGTGTGATTTCGTGGATCGGTTTTAAAACGTACGAAAACCAAGGATCCACGAAATCACACGAAGTGACACGAAAGGACGTGAATTGCTTCATGTTCACCAATAGAAATGACGGTCGAGGGTAAGGAGATCCAACATGTGGGTAGCTTTTAAACAAAACATTAGCTACAGCATTCGCACTTTAGTGAAGAATCCAGCTTTCACTATTACTGCCGTGTTGACGCTTGCTTTGGGTATTGGCGCGACGACCGCCATTTTCAGTGTGGTCTACGCAGTGTTCGCGCCGATGCCGTATCCCAAGCCGGACCAACTCGTCATGTTGTGGTCCAGGGTGCAGGGAGAACGAAACTCCGTATCAGCCGGTGATTATCTTGAGTGGAAGCGACGAAGCACGTCGTTTCAGGACATGGTCGCCTGGTCAGGCGGATCGTACAACGTGGCTTCGCGAGAAAGACCGGAGCAGATCGAGGGCTCACCCCGCACGCCCGGATTTTTCAAGATGGAGGGATTGCCGCTTTTACTCGGACGCGATTTTCTTCCAGAAGAGGGTCAGCCTGGCAGGGACCACGAAGTGAT
Organism: Acidobacteriota bacterium; assembly: GCA_046727215.1. Lineage (GTDB taxonomy): Bacteria > Acidobacteriota > Blastocatellia > Pyrinomonadales > Pyrinomonadaceae > PSRF01. The sequence goes on along the minus strand of JBKPCC010000058.1, from coordinate 7,287 downwards.
TTTGAGCAGCAGATTGTGGAATCGGCTGTTCAACGCCGATCGAGAAATCATCGGCAAACAAATTCGGATGAATGGCGAACCCTACACAGTCGTTGGAGTCCTGCCTCCAGGAATGTATGACCGGCTTCCGATGCAGCTTTGGGTGCCCTTAGCTTTCAAACCGGAACAGATCAATCACGACGCCCATTTCATCCTGGTGATGGCGAGATTGAAGGACGGTGTCTCAATCGCCCAGGCGCAGGCCGAGATGGACGGAATCGCAAAACAGTTAGGAAACGAATATCCGAAGTCGAATGCGAACTGGGGTGTGAACGTCGAGCCATTGCATCTTGACTTTCTCGAGAAATCCACGCGCCGGAATCTTTGGTTGCTGCTGGGTGCTGTCGGTTTCCTGTTGTTGATTGGTTGCGTCAACGTAGCCAATCTTCTGTTGGCGAGAGGAATATCGCGCCAGAGAGAAGTAGCCGTTAGGGCTGCACTCGGCGCCTCGCGTCTCCGTTTGTTCGCTCAATTTCTCACTGAAAGTTTCGTCTTATCACTTGTTGGCGGAGCTCTTGGGATTTTGTTTGCGGCAATCATCATCGATCTAATGATGGCGGTGATGCCTCCGGTTGGCACCATGTTGCCGTCTGAAGCGGACATCAGAATTAGCGTGCCGGTTTTGCTTTTTACGATTGGCTTGACGGGCATCGCCGGGTTGCTTTTCGGATCCGCTCCGGCGTGGCAAGCGACGCGCCTCGATCTCAACGAAGTTCTAAAGCTGGGAGGGCGCACCGGCTCAGGCGGAGCTCGACGCAACGCCCGGCGAGCTCTCGTGATAGCGGAATTTTCATTGGCGTTGACATTGATGGTGTCCGGTGGCCTGGCCCTCAAAAGCTTTTGGAACTTGACCCGAATCGATCTGGGCATCCGTACGGATCACGTCTTGTCCTTTCAGTTGCCAGTGCCGGATAACCGGCTAAGCGGTCCCGACCAAATTCGTTCCTATTATCACCAGATGCTCGAACGAATTGAGGCAGTTCCCGGTGTGAAAAGAGCTGCAACGGTGGTTGGAGCTCCGGGTCGAGGACCATATTTTGGTATGGGAATCCGCGTCGTTGGTCAGCCCGAGGTTAATCCTTCCGATCGTCAGGGTGCGGCATTCCAAATGGTGACGCCGGGATACGTCGAAGCCCTTGGAATTCGAATGACAAGCGGTCGCAGCATCGATGAAAAGGACACAGCCACTAGTCTCCGCGTGGCGATCGTGAACGAATACTTTGTAAAGCGGTTCCTTTCAGGAGACGACCCACTCACTCAGCGGATTGCAGTGAACGAATTGATCCCCGGCGGCACACTCGGGAAAGAGATCGAGTGGCAGATTGTTGGTGTCTTTCACAACGTGCGAGGTGCCGGCTTGCGTGAACAATACCCGGAGATCGTCGTGCCGTTCTGGCAAAGTCCCTGGCCGAATGCTTCGGTAGTAGTCAGGACTGAAACCGATCCTAGAAGTGTAATCCCAAGTGTCGCCGCAGCGGTTAATTCAGTCGATCCAGATCTCCCGCTTGCAGGCGCAAAGACAATTGACGAGATAGTGACCGAATCATTAGCGATTGACCGCTTCACCGTGGTGTTGTTTGCGAGTTTTGGAACGCTCGGTTTGCTGCTTGCTTGTGTCGGCATATACGGCGTGATGGGCTTTACCGTTGCCCAGCGCACACAGGAATTTGGTGTGCGCATGGCCTTGGGAGCGCAACGAGCGCAGGTGCTGCGTCTCGTTTTGAAAGAGGGAACGATTCTGGCGGTGTTGGGAGGTCTTATCGGACTCGGAGGAGCATATCTCGTCGGCCGCGTGATGCAGTCCACTCTGTTCGGAGTTGGCGCTATGGATGCGCGTGCGTTTGGCGCGGTTGCGGGCGTGCTGCTGATTGCAGCTTTGGTGGCATGTCTTGTACCGGCGTGGCGAGCCAGTAGAGTCGAGCCAATGGAGGCGCTGCGATACGAGTAACCCTGGGACACGGGGACACGGGGACGCGGGGACACGGGGACGCGGGGACGCGGGGACGCGGGGACGCGGGGACACGGAGACGCGGGGACACGGGGACGCTGGGACACGGGGACACGGAGACACGGGGACACGGGGACGCGGGGACACGGGGACAGGGGACACGGGGACAGGGGGGACAGGGGGACGGAGAGCGGGAGAGGAGCCGCAAGATCAATACCTAAGGAGTGCCGGTGATGAACTCTCTATGGCAAGACATACGTTACGGCTTGCACATGCTGGTTAAGCATCCGGGCTTCACCGTCGTCGCAGTGCTGACCTTAGCTCTCGGTGTCGGCGCGAACACCGCCTTGTTCAGTGTGGTGGACGCCGTACTGCTGAAGAAGCTTCCCGTTGCCGACCCGGACCGTTTGGTCTTGTTCAGTGCAACCTGGGACAGAGAAAGATTCAGTCCAGGCAGCTATAACGGAAGTAACCAGAGAGATCCATCAACCGGACTCACCAATGGCACCTCGTTTCCTTTGATGACTTTCGAGCGATTCCGGCAAAACAAAGGCACACTGTCCGATGCGTTCGCTTTCGCCTCTGTTGATCTGAACATGAATACCGGTGGCCAGGCTGAAGTTGTCAGCGGGCAAGTTGTTTCCGGCAATTACTACTCAACTCTTGGTGTCCCGGCGTTGGTTGGACGCACCATCAATGACGCTGATGACAATGCCGGCACGACGCCAGTCGCCGTACTTAGCCATCGTTTTTGGCAGAGCCGTTTCAGTGGTGACAGAGCAGTTGTAGGGCGACAGGTGAATCTTAACAACGTCGCGTTCACGGTCATCGGTGTGACGCCTCCAGGTTTTGAAGGGACGGGACAGGTTGGCTCATCGCAGGATTTATCGATCCCGCTCGCACTGGAGCCTCAGGTAGCGGGCGAGCGTTCGTACATGAAGGGCCCAGGTATCTGGTGGCTCAGATTGATGGGCCGTTTACAACCCGGCGTGAGCTTGCAACAAGCAAAGGCCACTCTGGAAGGAGTTTTTACTCAATCTGTTTTGGACCATCGCGCGGCGCGTCAAGCCCAACTGAAAACCACGTTGCGCCCGTTGGACCAGAAAGACTTTCCGCGACTGGTCGTCGATTCGGGTAGTCAAGGAGAGATGAATGCTCGGCGCTCCATGGCCATACAACTGAGACTTCTGTTTGGTGTTGTCGGTCTTATGCTCGTGTTGGCCTGTGCGAATGTCGCGAACTTGTTGCTAGTACGAGCTTCGTCACGTCAACGCGAGATCGCGGTTCGGCTGGCAGTCGGTGCAAGTCGCTGGCGGCTGATTCGTCAGTTGCTTACAGAAAGCCTGTTGTTGTCGTTACTGGGTGGGGGACTGGGAATTGTATTTGCGCTGTGGATGAAAGATGGGTTGCTGACAGTTGCCGCTGGGGGCACTCGAGAACAGGCTGTTTTGCAGCCTCAACTTGACCTGCGGGTGCTCGTCTTCACTTTGGCGCTTTGTTGCTTGACCGGCATTGTCTTTGGAGTTGTGCCGGCACTCCGTGCAACGCGTCTTGATTTGACTCCAACACTCAAGGATTCAGCGAGAGGCTCGAGCGCCCAAACAAGATCATGGCTGAGCAAGTCGCTTGTCGTTGCTCAGGTTTCGATCACCGTGTTGCTTCTCATCGGCGCAGGGCTTTTGATCCGCACGCTCCGGAATCTGCAACATGTCGACACCGGTTTTAATGCACACAATTTATTGCTCTTTAGTGTTGAGCCAAGGCTGATCGGATACAAAGAGGAGCGGCTCGCCAATCTTTATCAGCAGCTGGCTGATCATATCGAAGCTGTTCCCGGCGTTCAGTCAGTTTCTTTCTCGCGCCATGCCTTGCTGGCGTTAGGTGCTACCAGCAGTTCCGTCTATTTGCCCGGCGCGAAGACCTCACCAGAAGGCCACTTGGTATCTGGCGGCGACCTGAAGATCCACAACGTCCGCGAGAATTTTCTTCAGACAATGGAGATTCCGGTGTTGCTCGGGCGCAGTTTCTCCGCCCAGGACGATGAAAAAGCACCAAAGGTTGCAGTGGTGAATCAAACTTTCGCTAGAACCTACCTTGGTACCGACAATCCAGTTGGTAAGCTTTTCAGTCTCGACTCCGAGAAACCTGGTGAGATCGAAATCATCGGGTTAGCGCGTGACACAAAATACACGAGCCAACGCGACGACATCCAACCCACAGCCTACATCAACTGGAAACAGTCGCTCTGGTCAATGGGATTCAGCACATTCGAAGTGCGCACAACAACGGATCCCGCTTCCTTCGTCAGCGCGATCCGCGAGGCGGTTCGCAATGTCGAGCCTAACCTCCCGCTAAACAACATCAAGACGCAAATCGCACAAGCTGATGAAACCATGGAAATGGAACGGTTACTTGCGAAGGTGTTGATGCTCTTTGGAATGTTGGCCCAGCTATTGGCGGCGATTGGACTGTATGGAGTGTTGGCCTACTCGGTGTCTCAGCGAACGCATGAAATCGGCATCCGAATGGCGCTCGGCGCCGATCGACGTAAGGTGATGAATATGGTCCTAAAGCAGGGAATGTCATTGACTCTCGTGGGAGTGGCGTTGGGGTTGGGAAGCGCATACGTGTTGAGCAAATACCTCGAGAGTCTCACCAGCATGTTATTCGGCGTTAAGCCAAGGGATCCGTTGACGTTTGTGACGATTGCGGTGCTGCTCACGATCGTGGCGTTAGTTGCGTGTTTCATACCGGCACGTCGAGCGACACGAGTCGATCCATTGGTTGCGTTGCGATATGAGTGAATTGGTGAGCGGAGATGGGGACGCGGGGGCACGAGTACGCGGGGACAGGGGACATGAGGACCGGAAGACACGGCGACTGGTTTGTTTCGTGTGACTTTTGTGTGGATTTCTCGACGAACGAACGAGATCCACGAAATCATACTAAAAGACACGAAAACTGAGTAACCATTTGTAAGAACTACACACGCAAAAAGTACGGGATGTAAACGATGGAAGGCTTACTAAAAGACATTCGCTTCACAATCCGAGGCTTATTAAAGAGGCCGGGCTTTACCGCAATCGCAACTATAACTCTTGCGTTGGGGATAGGTGCCAGCACAGCGATCTTCACAGTCGTTGATGCCGCTTTAATCCGCGGGCTTCCGTATCGATCGCCCGAGCGGCTTTATCATCTGTGGGAAATCACGCCGCAAAAGGAATTTGCTCAGCGCGAGTTCTCGTATCCAGATTATCAGGATTATCAGCAGAATCGGGTTTGTGACGGAATCGCAGCGTACACCGGCGGCGGAGCAATAATGTCTGGTTTCGGTGAACCGGAACTTGTTTTTGCTCCAGCAGCATCAGCCAATTTCTTTTCTGTCCTGGGTGTCGAGCCTGTTTTGGGACGCACTTTTGCTCCGGGTGAAGATAAGCCTGGGGCGAATCGAGTCGCTGTTATCACCTACGGCATGTGGCAACGCCGGTTCGGCGGTGACGAAAGCATCGTTGGCCAGGCGTTGACCCTGAATGGCGACAGTTACACCGTCATTGGTGTGTTACCACATACTTTTCAATTCGCACTTAGACCAGCCGATCTCTTTCGAGTTTATCAACCGACCGATGCCCAGTTATCCAGACGCTTCTTGCACGGTACCAACCTCATCGCGCGCCTGAAACCAGGAGTGACCGTCGAACAGGCGCAGACAGAACTGGGTCTGATCACAAGCCGTATCGAGCAGGAATACAAGGAGTCACACGCCGGCACACGCCTCAGGATCATTCCGCTGCAGGAACAAGTTACGGGGCAAGTGAAACCTATTTTGATGGCCTTGCTGGCTGCCGTTGGATTCGTTTTGCTGATCGCTTGTGCGAATGTTGCCGGCCTGCTCTTAACAAAATCACTGTCGCGAAGAAGAGAAGTTGCTATACGCGCGGCGCTGGGCGCAAGTCGCGCGAAAGTTGTGCGGCAGTTGTTGACAGAGTCTTTAATTCTTTCATTGGCGGGTGGCGCCGCGGGATTGCTGATTGCGCGATGGGGCCTCCTTGCGCTGATAGCGGTAATGCCCGATAGTCAAATCAATGCGCTTCCTTTTCTTAAATCCTTGCAAATTGATCCAAGAATTCTTGGGTTCTCTTTTCTTCTCTCGCTGCTGACGGGAATTGTATTTGGCCTCGCACCTGCGCTGCAGTCTTCACGCCTCGACCTAAACGAAGCGCTTAAGGAAACCGGTTGGAGTAGTTCGTCTGGATCAGGACAGCGACTCCGCAGCGCTTTCGTCATGACCCAGATCGCGTTGGCTGTCATGTTGCTCGTTGGAGCGGGCCTGATGTTAAAGAGCCTGCGGCGTCTGTTGAATACGAATGTAGGATTCAATTCGGAAAACGTCCTCACCATGACGGTCACCATACCCGCGACCAAATACAACCAGCCAAGCCAGCAGGTGCAGTTCTTTCAGGAGTTGAAGGAACGGGTGGAATCATTGCCAGGCGTCACCGCGGTTGGCACTGTGGATAGATTGCCTTTGCAACCCGGTAATACGACCCGATTCCATATTGAAGGGGATCCAGTTCCGGTGCCAGGTCAGGAAACCGAGGCGAATATTCGGGTTGTTAACGAGACTTATTTTCGAACGCTCGGGGTGCCTCTGGTCGCGGGCCGGACGTTTGATGAGCGCGATAAGGCAGATGCGCCTGGCGTTGTAATTATTGGTAAGAACGTTGCTGATAAATTATTTGCTGGCCGCGATCCGATTGGACGCCGCATCGTTTACGGTTCGAGTCAATCAACGCCGGATACCATCGTCGGTGTGGTTGGCGATATCAAGATCACCGGGCTCGACGATACGCTCAGACCCGTTCTTTACTACCCATACCAACAGGCTACCTCTCCAGCGGCCAATCTCGTGGTTCGAACAAATGTTGATCCCTTGAGTCTCGCCGCGACCATCCGTAATGACATCCGCCGTCTCGACCCAGGCGTCGCGCTCTTCAACGTCAACACAGTTGCGCAGCTGATCTCAAATTCTCCCGCAGCATTCACGCGTCGCTTGCCTGGATTGCTGATCAGCATATTTGCAGCGCTGGCGCTTTTGCTGTCGGCAATTGGGATTTATGGAGTGGTTTCGTACTCGGTCAGTCAGCAAACGCATTACATCGGGGTGCGAATGGCCCTTGGCGCAACACCTTTCGACATTCTCAAGTTGATCCTGAAGCAAGGGCTATTGCTTTCAGTCGTTGGTATGGCTGTTGGAGCGATTGGAGCGCTGGCGCTCATGCGATTTTTGAGCAGTTTGCTTT
>JBKPCC010000057.1:0-10542 GCA_046727215.1 Acidobacteriota bacterium | reverse complement strand
TCATTGAAAATCACTCGTCCGACAGTCGTGTTAATGACACGCCGGACATCATCTTGCACCGTGGCGCGCAGGATGTCCTGTGGATCATGTTCCTGTGTAAGATCAATCAAGTCTCCGCTTATGCGCAGCTTGATCGGGGTTTGGGTCGTGACTTCATGAGCGTCGAGCGCGAGTAGCACTTCCTCGAGCGAAGCAAACACACGTCCCTCACCCTTCGCGCCTGCCTTGTCCCGTGTCAGGTAGTAAATTCCCAGCACGATATCCTGTGATGGAACCGCGATGGGCTGTCCGCTGGCAGGACTGAGAATATTGTTGCTCGATAGCATCAACACCGCTGCCTCGATTTGTGCCTCTGGACTGAGCGGAATGTGCACAGCCATCTGGTCGCCATCGAAGTCAGCGTTGAACGCTGTGCACACGAGCGGATGAATCTTGATTGCTTTACCCTCAACCAAGACTGGTTCAAAAGCTTGTATTCCGAGGCGGTGAAGCGTTGGAGCACGATTCAACAGCACCGGGTGCTCTCGAATAACTTCTTCGAGAATGTCCCAAACCACCGGCTCCTGGCGTTCCACCATTTCTCGAGCCTGCTTAATCGTTGCCGCATGCGCTTGCTTTTCGAGCTGGTTATAGATAAAGGGCTTGAACAGCTCGAGCGCCATCTTTTTCGGCAAACCGCATTGGTGCAGCTTGAGCTCCGGACCAACGACAATCACCGACCGTCCTGAGTAATCGACTCTCTTACCCAATAGATTCTGTCGAAAACGACCTTGCTTGCCTTTGAGCGTTCCGCTCAGCGATTTGAGCGGCCGATTATTAACGCCGCGAAGCACTCGACCGCGCCGTCCGTTATCGAACAGAGCATCGACCGCTTCCTGAAGCATGCGTTTTTCGTTACGCACAATGACTTCCGGGGCGCGCAATTCCATCAACTTCTTGAGTCGATTGTTTCGGTTGATGACGCGGCGATACAGATCATTCAGATCAGACGTTGCAAAACGTCCGCCGTCGAGCGGAACCAACGGGCGCAGCTCGGGCGGAATGACGGGTATGACGTCAAGAATCATCCACTCAGGTCGATTGCCTGATTTCAAGAAGCTCGTTGCAACCTTCAAACGCTTCGAGTACTTGAGCTTCTTCTGTTGCGACGTTTCCTCCTTCATGCGTTTGCGAAGTTCAGCCGCAAGATCGGGAACATTCACCATTGCCAGAAGTTCTTTAATGGCTTCGGCTCCCATCTTCGCAACGAACTGACCCGGAAAATCGCGAACGAGCTCGCGATAACGTTCGTCTGAGACGAGCTCTTTTTCTTTCAACCCCGGCACATCGCCAGGATCGATGACGATGTAGGATTCAAAGTACAGAACCTTCTCCAGCTCTCTTAAGGGAATATCCAGCAAGTGGCCGATGCGCGAGGGCAAGCCCTTAAAGAACCAGACGTGCGAACACGGGCTGGCCAGATCGATATGCCCCAGTCTCTCGCGGCGGACCTTTGCCTGCGTAACTTCGACACCGCATTTGTCGCAGATGACTCCGCGGTGTTTCATTCGCTTGTACTTACCGCAGAGACACTCCCAGTCAGCCACTGGTCCAAAGATGCGGGCACAAAACAGGCCATCACGCTCCGGTTTGAATGTGCGGTAATTAATCGTTTCTGGTTTTGTTACTTCTCCGTGTGACCACTGCCGGATCTTCTCCGGAGACGCAAGTGAGATACGGATCGCCTCAAAATCAGGAGCTAGCTGCGTCTTTTCTTGTTGAAATCGAAACACTGTTTTTCTCCATTTCGGATTTCGGATTGCGAATTTCGAATTTTTTGCGGTTTCAAATCCGCAATTCGAAATCCGCAATTCGCAATTCCCTTATCCTTCGACAGCGCTGGCGATCAATGCCTCGCCCACGCCGTTTTCGCTGCCCTCTCCATCGGTCTCAATCTTCTTATTGATCAACTCAACATCGAGGCAGAGCGATTGCAATTCGCGCACAAGAACATTGAACGATTCCGGTAGACCTGGATCGAAATCGGCCTCGCCCTTGACGATAGCCTCGTAGATCTTTGAGCGGCCCGCCACGTCGTCTGACTTGGCGGTCAACAACTCCTGGAGAATGTGCGCCGCGCCGTAAGCTTCAAGGGCCCAAACCTCCATCTCGCCGAACCGCTGCCCACCAAATTGCGCCTTGCCGCCCAGTGGCTGCTGAGTGATAAGACTGTATGGCCCAATCGAGCGGGCGTGAATCTTATCGTCAACCAGGTGCGACAGCTTCAACATGTAGATGTAGCCAACGGTTACCTTCTGCTCAAACGGTTCTCCACTTAGACCGTCGTAAAGCACCGCCTTGCCGGCTTCGCTTACAATCTCGGGTAATCCGAGTTGATTCGCGCGTTCGCCGGCCTGTTGCAATTTAGTTTTTATCTCGCTCTCGAGCGCTCCATCGAACACTGGAGTAGCGAAGTACAGTCCAAGGACGCGAGCTGCCCACCCCAGGTGAGTTTCCAGAATCTGTCCTACATTCATTCGCGAAGGAACGCCGAGCGGATTAAGCACTATCTCGACAGGCGTACCATCCGGCAGGTAGGGCATGTCTTCTTCAGGCAAAATGCGGGCAATCACACCTTTGTTACCGTGACGCCCTGCCATCTTGTCGCCAACTGACAGCTTGCGCTTCATTGCGATAAAGACCTTGACCATCTTGATAACGCCGGGTGCAAGCTCATCGCCTTGTCGCAACTTAGCAATCTTTTCCTCGTAAATGTCCGAAAGGATCTTGATCTGACGCTCGGTGCGATCCTCGTACTCCTTGATTTCCGCACCAACATCCAATCGCGAAGACGCCAGTTGCGCTTTTCTCAACACCTTCGGTTCGATGCCTTCAAGCATTTCCCGAGTGATCGGAATGTTTTTCTCGATCACGACCTCACGATTGGAAGTCAGATCCGCTGAAAGTTTTCGACCTTCGAGTAACTCGTAGATCCGGGCATCGCGCTGCTCGCGAAGAATACGAATCTCGTCCTCAAGGTCGCGACGAAGCCGATCTTCCTCTTCCTGTTCAATCGCAAGGGATCGTTGATCCTTCTCTTGACCTTTGCGCGTGAAGACTTGAACATCGACAACGGTTCCATCGATGCCCGGCGGGCAAACGAGAGAAGCGTCCTTCACATCGCCGGCCTTCTCGCCAAAGATCGCGCGCAGCAGTTTCTCTTCGGCGGTTAATTGCGTTTCACCTTTTGGCGTGACCTTACCGACGAGAATCGAACCCGGTTTGACCTGTGCGCCTATGCGAATGATGCCGCTCTCGTCCAGATCACGGAGCATGTTCTCGCCGACATTCGGAATGTCGCGAGTGATTTCTTCCGGACCCAGCTTTGTGTCACGCGCTTCGATTTCCAGCTCTTCGATGTGAATTGAGGTGTAGTAGTCCTCTTTCACCAGTCGCTCTGAAACGAGAATCGCGTCCTCAAAGTTGTAACCTCGCCACGGCATGAAAGCCACTAACACATTGCGACCCAGCGCCAGTTCGCCACGGTCAGTGCATGGGCCATCGGCGATCACCTGACCTTTGGCAACGCGCTCACCAACGTGCACTATTGGCCGTTGATTGATGCACGTGTTCTGATTCGAGCGCTTGAACTTGATCAGCGTGTAGATATCGGCGGTCACTTCGCGGGAAATGGTGCCATCGACATTGTGATCGGCCTTGACGATGATTCGTTCAGAATCAACGTAGTCAACCACGCCATCGCGTTTCGCAACTACCACGGCGCCAGAGTCACGAGCAGTTGTTTGCTCCATACCTGTTCCGATGTACGGAGCTTCCGCACGTAGCAAAGGCACAGATTGCCGCTGCATGTTTGATCCCATCAGCGCGCGGTTCGCGTCATCATTCTCAAGAAATGGAATCAGGGACGCAGCAACTGAGACCAGCTGTTTCGGGGATACGTCAACGTACTCGATGTCCTTCCGAAGCGCGAGAATGAACTCGCCGGCTTTTCGTGCAGCGTTGCGCTCATTAATGATGTATCCAGTCTCGTCGAGCTGAATGTTCGCCTGCCCGATCACGTGTTTGTCTTCCTCCCACGCAGTCAGGTAGAACGGCCACGGCTCATGTTCAGCTTTACGGCTATCACCACTGATTCGTTTATTAGCTTTCTCAACTTCCTCCAGCGATAGATGATCACCGGGTTTAAGCTTCGTGTCCCCGCCGTTGATAACCCTGACATACTCGACAACTCGGCCGTCGATTACCTTTCGGTAAGGCGCCTCGATGAACCCAAACTCGTTGATTCGTGCGAAACACGAGAGACTTGAAATCAAGCCAATGTTCGGACCTTCAGGCGTCTCGATCGGACAGATGCGCCCGTAGTGTGTGGGATGAACGTCACGCACCTCGAACCCTGCGCGCTCACGAGATAAACCACCTGGTCCCAGCGCAGATAGTCTACGTTTATGCGTGATCTCCGATAACGGGTTCGTCTGGTCCATGAACTGCGACAGCTGGCTTGAGCCGAAGAATTCGCGGACTGCGGCTGTTACCGGCTTAGCATTTATGAGATCACGAGGCATCGTGGTCTGCATTTCCTGATGGATCGACATCTTCTCTTTGATGGCTCGTTCCATCCGTTCAAGACCAATGCGAAACTGGTTCTCGAGGAGCTCGCCAACCGCACGCACGCGACGGTTACCGAGGTGATCAATATCATCCGCCTGATACTCGGACGGATTTTTCCGCATCTTCAAAACGTACGAGACAACTTCATAAAAATCCTGCGCCGAAAGAAGTGGATCGTTGATCCGTTCACGTTCCGGCTTACCCATCTTGATGTTGAATTTCAGCCTACCCACACGCGAGAAATCGAATTTCCGCGGGTCGAAGAACATGGCCTCCAACAGCCGGTATGCTGTTTGAACAGTGGGTGGGTCACCCGGTCGCATTTTTCGGTAGATTTCCAGCAATGCGTCGACTGGTTTTGTGATGACGTCCTTCTTCAGTGTTTGAGACAGAATCGGGCCAACGTCGTCGCGCTCAGGAAAGAACACAGAGAACGATTCGATTCCGGCCTCGACGATCTCTTGAAGCTTCGTTGGAGTAATCTCGTTGTTCGCCTCAAGAATGACTTCACCACTCTCGGTGTTCACGATATCGGCCAACGCGTATGCGCCTTCCAACTGCGACGTTTCGATTTCGACCTGACCGATATTTGCCTTACGCAAGGCATCCAGCGCGCTAGTTGTGACTTTCTTGCCGCTTCGAACGATTGGCTCGCTGCCACGACCCTTGATATCGAAGTCGACCTTCATTCCAACCAGGCTCGTGGGACCCTGTTCAGGCACTTGCAACATCAGCCGGCCTTCATCAAGCCGGATCTCATCCGTCACGTAGATCGCGCGCAGCATGTCCTCGTCAGTAAAGGAAGCGTTCTTTACTGCGTCTTCAAGCTGAGCGTCGGTACGCACCGATTTGGTTTCCAGCTTCTTGTTGAACCACAGTCCGAGTGCGCGCAGGAAAATGGAAGCAAGGAACTTGCGTTTGCCGACGCGGACGTAGAGCAGGTTCTTTTGGTCGTATTCGAATTCAACCCAGGAGCCGCGATACGGAATAATCTTAGCGACGTAGACGGGACCTTTCTTGAAGAAGACTCCCGGCGAGCGATGCAGTTGTGAAACGATCACACGCTCTGTGCCATTAATGATGAACGTCCCGTTATCGGTCATTAAAGGAATCTCACCAAAGAAGACCTCTTCCTCTTTAATGTCGCGTATCGAGAGCGTTTCCGTTTCCGCGTCCTTATCAAAGACGGTCAAACGGATCTTTACCTTCAGCGGCACGCTGTAGCTCATGCCGCGCTCCTGACATTCTTGTTGATCGTGTTTATGTTTCAGACCTACCGGTTCGCCGCAGTTCTCACAAAGCTGCGGTCGAACGAAGTTGAACGTGCCACACTTGTGGCAAAGGGTTTCACCTGCGGCGAGTGGATTTACCTTGATTGTCGAGCCGCAGTTCTTACAGTTGGCTCGCAGGTAATTCAGGCCTTCCAGCCGACCGCACTTACACTGCCAATTGCCGATCTGATACTCGACAAAATCCAGAGTGGCTGTTCCGCGGAAATCTGATATCGGGAAGACCGATTGAAAGACTGCCTGAAGACCGGTGTTTTCCCTTTCTTCCGGCAACAGATCCATCTGCAAAAACCGATTGTAAGATTCGCGTTGAATCTCGATCAGATTCGGAATTCGCACCGCAGTAGTAATTTTAGAGAAGTCAACGCGCTCGGGCGCTCGACTTGTACGCCGACCCAACCCTGTATTTACTGTTTGAAGGAGATTTGCAGACATGAGAAATTCCTTATCAATTGCGATCTCGCGTTTTGAATCTGCGATTGGAGGCGTGGCTCAATCGCAACTCAAAAACGCTAAATCAAGAAATAACTATTAAAGACACGAAGGCGCGGTCGGAGCGCAGAATGCCCCGACCGCTTCATTCACGAAAAAGCGGCTAATTACTATCGTCAAATTTTTCGGGAGTAACGCCAGCGCCTCAATACTCCCCTAACTTAACCACTCGGAAAAATACTGTCAAGCGCCTGTCATCGAGGGGACTGCGCGGACTGGTGTGCCCGCCGTTCCCGCGCCGACAGGATGCCGGTCGCCCTGCCCAGCATCCGTCGGTTTTAATTATCCCCGCTACTTCACTTCGACGGTAGCACCAGCGTCCGACAATTTCTGTTTAATTGTCTCGGCTTCTTCCTTCGAAACGCCTTCTTTTACGGCCTTAGGAGCAGCCTCGACCAAATCCTTGGCCTCTTTCAACCCGAGAGCCGTAACCTCGCGAACTACCTTGATAACATTGATCTTGTTGCCGCCAACTGCCTGGAGAATGACATCAAATTCCGTCTTCTCTTCAGCTGGAGCCGCGGCCTCACCGCCACCGGCAGCAGCGCCGGTCGCGGGCATCGCAACCGCAGCAGCTGCGGCCGATACGCCAAACGTTTCCTCCATCGCCTTCACAAGCTGCGATGCTTCGAGCAGTGTCAGCTCTTTAACCTGATCGACAATTGACTGAATCTTATCTGTTGACATGACCGTTTATATACTCCTGAAGTTTCTACTGTTCATGGCTTACCAGCAATGGTGCATCTCCACGGTTGGTTCGCCGCTGACCGCTCACTGACCCCTGCCTTGCGGCCTTAATTATCAGCTATAACTACTGCGCCCTGACTCTCTTTTTGCGCACGGATTTGATCGAGCACGACGACCAGATTGCGAGCAACTGCGTTGGTTACTGTCGCCAGTCGCTGCGCCTGGGCATTAACTAAAAACATAAGCTTGGATATCAGCTCTTCTCGGGAAGGCAAACTAGCGATGGCTTCGACATCCCGCAGAGCTACCACCTTACCTTCGACGACTCCTGTCTTGAAGGTGAATATGTCCGGGTTAGCTTTACCAAACTTTGAGATTGTTTTCGACAAGCTCACTGGATCCTGATCGCTCAATGCGACTGCCGTTACTCCCTTGAACTGATCTTTAGCTAACTCCAGCGTAGTACCGTCAGCCGCTTTTCGCGCGAGCGTATTTTTAACGACTTCGTACGACACGCCCGCTTCTCGCAGCTGATTCCGTAGTTCCTGATCCTTTGCGACCGTCATTCCCTGGAATCCCACAACCATTGCAGCCTTGGCTTTCCTAAACTGCTCAGTGAGTGCTTCCAGGTCTTTTTGTTTTTGCGCTTTCGATTTCATAACTTGGTAGGCTCCTCACTATTTCGCGTACGCCGCTTCATCAAGCAGGACTCCGGGACTCATGGTCGCGGCGAGATTGACCTTCCTCATATATTTGCCCTTCGCAGTCGTAGGCTTCGCCTTAACAACTGCTTCGATCAAGGATCGCGCGTTGTCGCGAATCTGATCCGCCGAGAAAGAGACTTTTCCCACTCCAACGTGGATCACGCCTGTTTTGTCGACTCGGTATTCAACTTTTCCAGCCTTAGTCTCTTTGACGGCAGTTTTTATATCGAAGGTGACGGTGCCCGTCTTTGGATTCGGCATTAGTCCTCGAGGACCCAGAACCTTTCCGAGCCCGCCTACGAGACGCATCATGTCCGGTGTGGCAATAACCGCTTCAAAATCAAGCCAGTTCTCGTTCTTGATCTTGTTGACCATATCTTCGCCACCGACAAAATCTGCTCCGGCTTCCTCTGCCTCTTTAATCTTGTCGCCTTGAGCAATGACCAAAATCTTTTTTGATTTTCCAATACCGTGAGGCAGCACGATTGTTCCACGTACTAATTGGTCCGCCTTACGGGGGTCGACGCCTAGCCAAATAGTCAGCTCGACCGTCTCGTCAAACTTAGCAAAGGCGACTTCCTTTAGTTTCGCCACACCCTCTTCCAGGGTGTATTTCCGGCCCGGCTCGAGTTTCTCAACCGCGGCCCGATATTTCTTTCCATGCTTCTTCATTTATTAAATTCTCCGAGGTTCTAACGAAGCGCGATTGCGAATTGCGAATTGAGCTCACAACCCAACTTCACCGCTTGCCTCTCCCTCTTTTCAAAAAGCTTCGCACCTTACAGCCAATTCCGGGTCACGAACTTCGCAATTCGCAATTCGCAATTCGAAATCCGAAATTATTCCACTGTGAGGCCCATCTGCCTCGCTGTTCCTTCGATAGTCTTGATGGCCGACTCAAGACTGGTTGTGTTGAGGTCGGGTAGTTTTGTTCTCGCAATTTCCTCGACCTTAGCTCTCGAGATGGTTCCCACCTTGTCTCGTTTCGGATTGCCTGAACCCTTCGGTATACCTGCGGCTTTCTTCAAAAGATCTGCCGCCGGTGGTGTTTTTGTCTCAAAAGAAAAGG
Source organism: Acidobacteriota bacterium (assembly GCA_046727215.1). Taxonomy (GTDB): domain Bacteria; phylum Acidobacteriota; class Blastocatellia; order Pyrinomonadales; family Pyrinomonadaceae; genus PSRF01. The sequence continues at coordinate 1,693 of JBKPCC010000057.1, read as the reverse complement.
AGCGGTCGGCATAAACCGTGATGACCACGGGAATCTTCAGATCTGGGTCCATTTGCGCGGTCTTAGCGTTGAACGCCTTACAGAACTCCATGATATTCACGCCATGTTGACCAAGTGCGGGACCGATCGGCGGCGCGGGATTCGCTTTACCCGCGGGCACTTGCAATTTGATATATCCAGTTACTTTCTTTGCCATCTCTTATATTTCCGATTTTTCATTCTTCTTCTGCAAACGTAACTTTCTCGACGTCGAGAAAGTTGAGCTCAACCGGGGTTGAACGCCCGAAGATCGTCACGGTCACCTTCAACGTTGACTTATCATCGTTAACCTCTTCGACCTTACCTGTAAAGCTCTGGAACGGACCCGATTTTATTCGTACTGTTTCGCCTGACGCGTACGAAAACTTCGGTTTCGGTTTCTCTGCCGCTTCGGTGACGTTATGAACGATCTGATCGACTTCTTGTGGTGTCAAAGGAGTTGGATTGTGTCCGCCGACGAATCCCGTCACTTTTGGAGTCGACTTGATCAGATGAAATACATTGTCAGGAATATGCCCGCGCTCGTCACACTCGATCTGCACCAACACATAGCCAGGGTAGAACATGCGCGTCGATTCGATCCGTTTATTGCCGCGCATTTCAACGACCGTTTCCGTCGGCACTAGCACTTCGGTTATTTCGTTCTGTAAATCTGTGTCACGAACGCGTGCCTTCAGACTGTCACGAACTTTCTTTTCGTGCCCTGAATACGTGTGAAGTATGAACCACTGCTGCATGAAAGTTCCGATTCCTAGATTCCTGTTAACCAATTGAGTAGATGATTAAGCTGCGTCAATAAGAAGGCCCATATTCGATCAACAAGGAACAAATAGACCGCAAAGAAGATCACGGCGACAATCGTGATTATGACCGTGTTCTTGACTTCCTTCGCGCTAGGCCACGAAACGCGTCGCATCTCGGCGCGCACGTCACGCAAAAACTGGCCGATTCGACCAACAAATCCTAACTGCCCTGACCTTTGGACCCGTTCCCTTCGATCATGGCGCTCCACGGAACGCTCACGAGAGATTGGCGGCATCTCGTCTGAATTGTCTTCGTCAGCCATGACCTCGTCGACCTTCTTCGACACTCAAATCACCATCCTTGCGATCAGTTGGCAGGGGTACCAGGATTCGAACCCGGACTTTCGGTTTTGGAGACCGACGTGCTAGCCGTTGACACTATACCCCTCCTTCGAGCGACGCGGCGAAGGGGAGACGCGGTGACGCGGAGAAAAACCGCGCCGCGTCTCCGCGTCTCCCCGTCTCCGTGTCCGGTCTCATTTCGTTTCTTTATGGTCGGTGTGCTTGCGGCAACGACGACAGTACTTACGAAACTCCAGCCGATCTGGCGTAGTTTTCTTGTTTTTCGTCGTAACGTAATTGCGGTTCTTGCACTCGTTACACTGCAACACAATATTATCTCGAGGCATATATCATTTCCGATTGGCGATTGCCGATTAATTAGATGTCTCTACTCGATCACTTCCGAGATCGTTCCGGCGCCGACCGTCCGGCCGCCTTCGCGAATTGCGAACCGCAGCCCTTTCTCCATCGCGATCGGCGTGATCAACTCCACGTCCATCGCCACATTGTCCCCCGGCATCACCATCTCCACTCCCGCCGGCAAATGCGCCACTCCCGTCACGTCTGTC
>JBKPCC010000056.1:0-7191 GCA_046727215.1 Acidobacteriota bacterium | reverse complement strand
TGTTTCGCGCTTCAGCTCTTCAACAGGATGAGGATCGTGCAAAACCCACGTTTGAAACACATTGTTGAGGTGATGTGCTTTCGTGCCATTGAACCAGGTCGGAGTTGGCGGGTCGTCCACCCACGGATGATACGGACCGGTGTGATTTACAACCTCGTCTTGAATGATCTTGATTCCCGATCGATGCGCAGCTTCAATCAACTCGCGCAATTTAGCGAGCGTTCCAAAGTGCTCCTCTACCGTATAAAAGTCCTGGGGGTTGTAACCATGAAAGCCTGTGCTTGGCTTCCCTTCCTTTAGTTCTATCTGGTTTGGACGATTGTAGTTGTCGTACCAGGGCGTCAACCAAAGCGCGGTTACCCCGAGCTCTTTTAGATAAGGCAAGCGATCGATGATTCCTTGTAGGTCGCCGCCGTGGTAGTAGAACTTATTTTCACGATCGTAGACTCCACGCGACTGCGGCGGATCATTGTTAGTCGGGTCGCCATCACTAAAGCGATCGATCATGATCAGGTACAAAACGTCAGCCGGCGAAAATCCCTGGAACCTCCCGGTTGCAGCCAGTGGTGCAAGCACGTCAAACCGTGCAGACGCAGCACCGTTTGGCGTAGTAATTCTTAGTGTTCGTTCGCCGGGCGCTGCCGCCGGAGAAATCGCAACGTTTACAAAGAGGTAACTACCACGATCATTGACGCTTGGACTTCCAACAACGCGCAGTCCCGACCCAACCGGTTGAACCCGCGCTTGTTGTAAATTTCTGCCCTGGATCATCAGTCGTACGGGGTTGGTGGTACTGCGGGTCCACCAACTCGGTGGATCAACCTTCACAATTTCGGGGGGGCCTTGCGCGAAGCAGATGTACGCCTCGCAACAGAACAAAACGAGCGAGCCCACGAAAACACAAATGTTTTTGGTTTTTCTTCGTGTCATTCGTGGATCATGTGACTATGGATTCGTTCGCGCGGCCATACAACTCGGTCAACTCCTTTAGTCGTGTACTTAACTTGTCGGTCAGCGAATTCGCTTTGAATCGCCAGGACCAATTGCCTTCGGTGCTATTAGGAAGGTTCATACGTGCTTCGGTTCCTAAACCCAGCACATCCTGGAGCGGAACGATTGCGGTGTCGGCTACTGATGCCAGTAGCGTACGAATAAAGTCCCAATGGATCTCATCGCCGTCGGTATTCAGGTAACGCATGCAGAACCTTCGCTCACGCGCAATCTGCTTGCCGGTTCGAGTTGATCCCTCGCCTGCGACGCTGCGAAACCAGCCGACCGTCGTGTCGTTGTCGTGCGTTCCGGTGTAGACGACGAGATTCCTGTGGTAGTTATGAGGTAAGTCGATATTCTTCGTGTCGCTGCTGAACGCAAACTGCAAAATTCGCATTCCCGGAAAGCCAAAGTCGTCACGCAATTTCTCAACATCCGGAGTAATCACGCCAAGGTCCTCGGCAATGATCGGCAGGTCGCCGAGAACGTCACGGATCGTCGCAAACAGTTCCCGTCCGGGCGCTTCAACCCAACGACCGCGTTCTGCCGTCTTATCGCCGCCCGGAATCTCCCAACTTGCGGCAAAGCCTCGAAAATGGTCCACGCGAACGATATCGACTAATTGCAACGTCGCTTTCACGCGAGCAATCCACCATCTGAATCGGTCGGCAACCATTCGATCCCAGTTATAAAGAGGATTGCCCCATAGCTGTCCCGTCGCACTAAAGTAGTCAGGCGGAACTCCCGCAACAACTTTCGGAACACCATTTTGATGCAGCTTGAACTGATCGGGATTAGTCCAAACATCGGCCGAATCCTGCGCGACAAAGATAGGAATATCCCCCACAATCTTTATTCCGCGCTCGTTCGAGTAATTCTTTAAAGCGAACCACTGCTTGAAAAAGAGAAACTGGTAGTACTTGTGTGCTTCCAGCTCGTCTCGCAACTGTTCTTTCGCGCGACTTATAGCACTCCGGTCGCGCCGTATGAGAGGCGGATCCCACTCGTTCCAGGCAGCGCCCGCGTGCGCGTCTTTTAGCGCGCGAAAGAGCGCATAATCGTCGAGCCAATCAGAGTACTCCTGAGCGAACGTCTCAAATGCGCTGCGCAACCCTGTATCCGTTGTCCTTTTGTAATTTTGATACGCTTTTGCCAACAGCGCGTCTTTAAGCTCGTGTACCCGGTGAAAATCGACTCCATCCGAGTCCATTACACGCAACCCTGAGATGTCGCTCTTGTTTAATAACCCTTCCTGAACGAGTTGATCAGGGCTAACCAGGAGTGTGTTACCTGCAAAAGCGGAATAGCAGGCGTAGGGCGAGTCGCCATAACCCGTTGGACCAAGCGGAAGCACCTGCCAGAGACCTTGTCCGCTCGCAGCTAGAAAATCGGCAAACGCGTAAGCCTGGGGTCCAAGATCTCCAATACCGAATGGGCCAGGCAATGATGTGGGATGAAGTAAAATGCCGCTCGCTCTGGGAAATTTCATCTTAGGTATCGCGTGTTTCTTCGTGTTCTTTTGATTTTTCTTTCGTGTTCTTTCGTGTTTCACTGGACCAAGTAAGCGGCCGCCGTCTGCGGTGGAACTGTTGGCCGCGTTTGACCGTTGCTTACCTGACTGCCTCTACCTGTTCCCAGCAACGGTTTCAATTCGGTCCATTTGAACAAACCCATCACCGAGCCGGACAATGTCACTTCTTTAGGTTGTGATGAGCGATTTATAGCGATGATTACTGTCTCAGACTTATCCTGCCTTGCAAAAACGTAAGCATCGTCGTCGTAAAAGAGATCGATCAACTTTCCTCGTCTTATTGATGAATGTTCTTGTCGTAAACTAATCCAACTCCTTGTCCAATCGAACATCCGTTGCTGGCTTGCAGTGCGCCCTTCGCGAGTAAACGCGTTACGACTGTCACCGGGAAAACCTCCGGGAAAATCACGGCGATTATCCGGATCCTCTTTTCCTTCCATGGCAATCTCTTCGCCATAGTAGAGTTGTGGGGTGCCGCGGACGCTCAGGATGAACGCCGTGTGCATCATCGCACCCTCAAGCGTCGCTCCATCAAGCGACATGAACCGAACCGTATCGTGATTGTTAGCCATTGTAGTAATTCGCATCGGATCGGGATAAAGCGCATCGTACTTTAACTCGTCGCGCAACGCTCGTGTCGGTATTTTGTTTGTAAAGACCTGTAGAGAAACGTTCCAAAGCGGAAAGTCGAAGTCAGAATCCAGCCTCGTGTCAATTTTGTCCCAACCGACATGGCCGCCGATGAAAAAGGCGGTTTGCGCCGCATCCCTTTCATAAACTTCTCCAACCATCCACAACGAGGGATACTGCCGGTGCACCGAGTCTGACAACTCGCGTATGAACGTGCGCGGGATATACTGAATGGTGTCCTGCCTGATTCCGTCTATGCCGGTAATACCTACCCACCAAAGTGAGTTTTGAATCTCATAACGAGCAACTTCAGGCTCGTCCTGATTCATGTCCGGCAAATCATCGCTGAACCAACCATCGAGCGTGTTTCGCACCTCTTCCTGGTTCGCGTGCGGAGACAACAACGCACTATTGTTAAAGCGATTGCGCATATGTTGCGAGAGAGTGCCATGAAACCAATCGTTGAGTGGAGGACCATCGACGATCCACGGGTGCCGCGAGCCAACATGATTTGCGACCTGATCTTGAATCACTTTTATTCCCAGAGCGTGAGCCTTTTGTACAAGCTCGCGCAGAGTAGCTAGATTGCCGAAATGATCTTCGACTCCGTAGTAGTCAATAGCATGATAGCCATGATAGTAGGTGCTGGGACACCATGGCTTGTCGCACTCATGCAGGCCGTTCCAGTTGTCGTACCACGGTGTAAGCCACAGAGCTGTTACACCCAGCTCTTTCAAGTACGGTAAGTGATCGATGATCCCTCGGAAATCTCCGCCATGGTATGACCGTGGGTTGTTTCGATCGTTCGCCGCAGGTGGCGAGCCCGGAGGTTGATCATTTGAAGGGTCGCCATCCGCAAAACGATCAATCATGATCAAATAGATGACATCGTCTGTATTAATACCGCGAAAACCTGTTTCCGAATTCAATGTCGGCTCAATTTTAAATGGGATACCGGCTCTGCCACTCGCAGTCTCCAATGACAATGAATAGTCACCTGGCCTGACAGTTTTCGCTACGTCAACGTCAACAAACACGTACGTGCCTTCACGATTCACGAGAACGTTCGAGGTTCGCATTGCCGCATTGCTGGGACCAATCCGCGCACCCTGAAGGTTCTTGCCTCGTAATAAGACGCGGACCGGATTTATGGAATGCCCGGCCCACCATGAAGGAGGTTCTATTTTCGTCACCGACGGAGGTCCGCCTGGCGTTTGGGCAGATGCTAGACCGCACGCAAGTAGACAGATGATGATGAGTCGGAAAGTAAGCGCCTGGATCATGGTTTGGCCGGAGACGACATCCCGGTCTGAGGCGGCTTCATTCCGGGATCAGGCATGTCACTCATGGCGCTGCCACCATTGGTGCTCTCACCATTTTTGCGGGCCTCTTCAAGGCGCTTGAATATTGCTAACTCGCGATCCGCGTCCTCTTTTCTTTTTAATCTCGAGTAAACGGTAAAGAGTTGATAGTGCACGCCCGGATCATTGCCGCCAATCGCTACAGCCTTTTCAAGAACAGGAATCGCTTCGTCGTAGCGTTTCAATCTAACCAGCATTCGTCCAAGATCGTAATGCGCCGGAAGGTTCTTTGGATCCAAAGCGACTGCCCGTCGCAACAACTTCTCCGCCGTCGCGTAATCACCGCGTTCGAGGTAGATGAATCCCATGTTCGCCAGTACGTCTACATTGTCAGGATCGAGTTGAGCGGCGCGCTGGAACGATGTTAATGCTGCGTCGTAGAGGCCCTCCGCACGTGCCGCGTATCCTGCAAGGAAATAAAGTACCGCCGTATCTGGGAATCTTTTGATTGCCTGTTCAAAGACCTGGTGCGACTCGGAATAATGACGGTTACGAAAGTGAGCGACACCGAGCCGGATCTGATATAGAACTTTCGACGGATCCTGTTCCACGGCACGTTCGTAAAAAGGAACTGCGCGATCGGTGCGACGATTCTTGAAGAGTTCTTCGGCAATCATGAACTGCGCTTCCGGATAGATTGGACGAAGCACCAACACTCGCTGCCATAGACCAATGGCGTTCTCACTTTCTCCCTTTGCTGAAGCGACCAGGCCCAGGCGATAAAATGGTTCAGGTTCAGTGGGACGAAGCGAAGCGGCGGCTTGCAACGCCTTTCTGGCGTCGTCCAATTGATTCAAGTTGAACCAGGCTATACCCAGGTTATAGACCACCTCATATGTGTTCGGCCGAAGCGCGTCTGTGCGCGTAAACAGCCGCGCCGCCTCTTGATAACTTCCCGCGTCTGCGAGGCCCAACGCCAACGTGAATAAAGCACTTGGATTATCGCCGGCACTAACCTCTATCTGTTTCACAATTCGTTGCGAATCGTCTTCCCTTCCGACATGTGCATAGGAAGTGGCAAGGCTAATCAATAGAGCAAGATTGTCCGCTGGATTACCTGACGCAGACGGGTGGCGCGTTGCTCGTTCAAGCAAAGGTATAGCTCGAACGTAGTCTTTGCGGCTCAAGTAAAGGGAAGCGAGGTTTGAAATCGCCTGTAAGTGATCCGGAGACATTACGAGCGCTTCTTTTAACGCTTGAATAGCCTCGTCAGTTCGGTTGGTCCGGGCAAGCAGCACTCCGAGATTAGTGAGTGCCGTTGGCGATTGCGGGTCAAGCCTCAACGCTTTGCGGTATTCACTCTCCGCTTCGGCTGCACGACCAAGTTGATCGAGAACTACGCCGAGGAAAGCACGAGCGTTCGCGTCTTTCGGATCCGCAGCCACCCAGCTACGCGCCACCGCTTCCGCTTCCTGTACTTTACCTGCTTGCAAAAGCAAAGCAGCTTCGCGCTGCCGACTTACTCCATTAGGGCGAGCCGTTTTGTTCTTTGATGGGCCCGCGGTTTGTGAAGATTGAGTGTTATGAAAGGACACATTCGGAATGAAGGCGTTCGTCGTAGCTGTAGCGACCAGCGCGAAAAGCGGCGCCTGTAAAGAGCGAAGAATGCGAAAACCGATTTGTGCTGTGTTGGAATTCACCGTCGGTGTTTAATTATGGCGTCGGAGAATCGGTTCCAGTTCTGCCGTTACGTCGTTGTTCATGGATCATCTTTACGATTGCCTGTTCCCTTGCAGCGTCTTCCAAACGGCCGAGCCGCCGATACGCCAATGCCAGTTGATAGTGCGGTTCAGGATTTCCTTTAGACAACTCTGATGCTCGCACCAGATGAACGACGGCCTCCGTCAGACGCCCCTTAGCAATTAAAGCTTTGCCGAGTTCAAGCCTTGCTTCATACAAATCAGGATTAATAGCAATCGCACGTTGTAACTGTTTAATGCCTTCAGCTGCTTGATCGCCTCCGCGTCTGACAAGCAAAGTGCCACTGCCGAGATAACCTTCTGCTGCCTGCGGGGCTTTTGCGATCACGTCGCGGTACGTACGCAAAGCGCCGTCGAGGTCATCTGCCCGTTCAAGTGCCGTACCAAGAAAAAACAAAGCGCGAACATCATTCGGATTTATCTGTAGTGCTTTGCGAAATGAATTCCCTGCAGCCACATAGTCGCCGGCGCTAAATTGAGCTCTTCCTAAAGTGAATTGGGCGTCAAAATGCTCCGGCGCAACCCTTGTTGCTTGCTCAGCATATTTCAGCGACGCTGGATCATTTCCTCTGACGGCAAGTATCACGGCGGCAAGCACGAGTGCATCCGCTGTTTCCATTCGTTGCTTTGTCGAGAGTCCAGTGGGCAGAACGGGAAACTTAGGCAAAAGAACATCGATGGTGGATCGAATTAACGATTCAGCTTGATCCGCCTGCCCGAGATTAAACGCCGCAAGTGCTGATCCGTACAATGCGTGGGATTCGCGTGGGGTTTTTTCCAAAATAGCTTTGAACACTTCGGCCGCTTCTGTGAAGCGCCGTTGAGCATTAAGAGACTGTCCTATCACAAGTGCTTGAGTGAGTGATGGATCGCCAGGAGCTGCTGACCGTACCTCTGCGACGACCTTGGCGACCTGCGAGGCAGGAATTTGGGACTCTTGAGCAAATGAAACTTGCGTCGTGAGCACGTTCAGCGAGAC
>JBKPCC010000055.1:0-28244 GCA_046727215.1 Acidobacteriota bacterium | reverse complement strand
GCTTCCGTAAGCTGATAGACAAATGGAAAATACCAGCCACCCAGGTATAGCGTGGTCACTACCGATGTCACTACAACCATCGCGGCGTACTCAGCCATGAAAAAGAGCGACCAACGAAACCCTGAATACTCCGTGTGGAACCCAGCAACCAGCTCCGATTCCGCTTCAGGAAGATCAAACGGTGCTCGATTGTTCTCGGCAATTCCACTGACTAAGAAGATCAGAAAACCGACTGGTTGATACACAACATACCAGATTGAATCAGATGCCTGCGCTGCCACGATTCCAGAAAGTGATAATGTGCGTGCAAACATCAAAGCTCCGATGACGGAGAGCCCCATCGAAACTTCGTATGAAACCATCTGTGCGCTTGACCGCAACGCACCCAGCAAAGAGTATTTTGAGTTTGACGACCATCCCGCAAGAATCAGCGCGAGCACGCCCACACTCGAAACGGACAAGACAAACAGGATTCCAATGTTGAGGTCTGTGATGACTGCCCAATCGGGGCCAAACGGAATGACTGAGAAAACAATGAAAGCAGCAGCGACCGCGATATAAGGCGCAAAAAAGAAGATGTACCGATCGGCTTTTTCCGGAATGAAGTCTTCCTTCGTCAACAGTTTCAAACCGTCCGCGATCGGCTGTAGCAACCCCCACGGCCCCACACGCATAGGCCCTAATCGAGCCTGAATGAATGCCGAAATCTTCCGCTCGAGATAAGTGGCGTAGGCTACCCATAGGGCAATCAGCGTCGCCACGAGGCCGATTTGAATGAACGGCCAAACGACGTGGTCGATGGTCTCTGCACTCAAACCAGCCTTCAACAGAAGGTCATTGATGAAATTGATTGGAGCAAGGAAAAGCAACTTGTGCTCGTCTTCCTTTTGCTTCTTTAGTCCAGTCCACGAAATTTCGGGGACCTAGCGGTCGATTTCACCCAAAACGATATCGAGCGTTCCGATGATGGCAACAACATCCGCAACCAGATGACCGATGCAGAGTTGCTTCAATGCCTGTAAGTTAATTAGTGACGGTGGTCGCACTCGAACGCGCCACGGCTGCGCAGTACCATCGGAAACAAGATAACAACCGATCTCACCTTTTGGTCCTTCAATCGAGTGATAGTAATCGCCTACGGGTGGTTTAATCACCTTTGGAAGTTTCGCTACTACTGGTCCATCCGGCAATTTATCCAGTGCCTGATCAATGATCCGGCGCGCCTGCCGCATCTCTTCGAGTCGAACAAGATAACGATCGTAAGTGTCGCCGTTTTCCCCAAGGGGAATGTCGAAGTCTATGTCTGCATACGCAGCGTAAGGACGCGCTTTACGAATGTCCCATGCAACGCCGGAACCTCTTAGTGCAGGACCAGAAAGCCCGATTGCGATTGCATCATCTGCTGAGATGACTCCAATTCCGACTGTTCGACTCAACCAAATTCGGTTTTCGGAAAGCACCGTTTCGTATTCGTCAAGCCGGCGCGGAAAATTGTTGACGAAACGCCGCACGTCACTTTCAAAGTCATCGTATGCATCGTTGGGCAGTCCACCGATGCGCCACGCATGACAAGTGAGCCTGGCGCCGAACTGACGTTCGAAGATCTTTAGAATCTCTTCCCGCTCTCGCAGCGCCCAAAGCAATACCGTGACAGCACCAATGTCCAAAGCATGCGTCGCCAGCCACAACAGATGCGAGGCAATGCGATTTAATTCAGTCAAAATTGTGCGCAGATAGTGAGCGCGTGGGGGCACGGGCAATCCCATCATCTGTTCGACTGTTTCGACCCACACCAAGCCATTCGAGACTGCGGCAATGTAATCGAGACGATCCCAGTAAGGTGCGATCATCGTGTACGTTCGGTTCTCAGCAATCTTTTCCATGCCGCGATGCAAGTAGCCGATGTCGCAGTCGAGATCGATGACGGTCTCTCCATCGAGTCGCAGAACTATGCGCAACACACCGTGCGTAGATGGGTGCTGAGGTCCCATGTTCAGCACCATCCCGGGGCTGTCGAGTAGTGTTTGCTGAGTTGTGGCGATCTCTACCTGATGCATGAATCAATTATGCAGCGGACAGCTGTGGTTCCGCAGGCTTATAACAACCCGTAACTCGCCAGGGCTCGAGAACTAATCCGATCTCGCCAGCCTCACCTTTCGAACGCTTCTCAACGAGACGAAGGATGATTGCGTTCGTGGCGCTCGCCTTATTCCAGACATTTCGTGGTGCCGCGGTTTCGGTCAAAACAAAGCCAGCCACCCTGGCCGCCTCCGGCGTATCAAAGATTTTGGCCTGATAATGGGTGGCAATCTCTTTGGGGCTCATCGCGTTTTTGATCTTCGATTGCTGACCGAATTTAGAATTTCCCTTACTCGGTCTTTGGTCTTTGGGGTCTTCGACTCGCGTTTTCACGCTTAGCGTGCAAGTCAAAGAACGAAGGCCAAAACCCCAAGACCAAGCGCACGAAATTCTAAATTCTAATTTCTAAACTCTAATTTCCATCGGCAATCACTTATCCTTGGGCATAACTTCTTTGTCGCTACGAAAAATCTCGCGCATCATCCGCTCCTGCGGAACCGAGAGCAATTCCAATCCGTACGCACGTCGTTGCTCGAGTTGTTCTTGTTGAACGTCAGTCATCTCCGGCAGATGCTTTTTCGTCCAGTTGTTTTCCACAAACTCCAGCGCCACGTCTTTTCTCAGAGGGTGGCCCTCCCAGTCAGGCGGTAATAGCAACCTTCGCAGATCAGGATGATTTTGGAACACGACGCCGAACAAGTCGTAAATTTCGCGTTCCATCCAATTAGCGGCGGGCCAAACGCTCGTTACTGTTTCTACTCCGGTTTCGGCGGTTGTATTGACTTTCAAACGAACGCGCTGATTCGCAGGTATCGAATAGAGGGTGTAAACAATTTCAAAGGGAGCTTCTTCATCTGGAAAATGAACGCAGGTGACGTCCGACAGATAATTGAAAGGTGTTTCGTCGTCGGTTCTAAGCGCTTCGCATACTTCCGCAATTCGCGCTCGATCAACGCGCAGTGAAAGTTGCCCCAAAAATTCGAGCGCTTCAATCAACGCCCCATCAAATCGGTTCTTTACTTTTTGCGTTATTGGATGAGCCGATGCGTCGGTCGGTTTTGGCCCCTCATCCTTCTTCTTTACTGGAGGCTTCGGAGCAGCGGATGCGGGTTCTTTCAGCGATTCTTTTACAGCGGCAACGCGACTTTTTGCCTGCTCAACCATTGCCGCTTTTTCTTCGTCGGCCCCGGCAATCACTCCGGCAGGCGGAATCTCAGAAGGCGTAGGAGTTCCCGACTCGGATTCCTTAACACCAGATTCAGCAGGTTCAGTTTTTTCCGGTTGCTTCGTGTCTTCGGACATAAGTGCCCTGTGGCTCGATACTTACACCCCACCTGCGTCTGCGATCTGGTTTTGGATTGATCGCGCTATGAACGCGCTGATGGGCATGATAGTACGAAAAAGGAAGCAAAGCCGATTTAAGCATGCGATTTCTTTGCTGTCAACCAGCTTATCCGGCGCGATCTTGCTGCTAAATAGGCGTTCCTCCAGCACTTAACTTGACGATCCCCCCGACCGCACCTATCATAGATCGTTTGGAAATTACGACCGGAAGTCGTCTATCAGATAGTAGGAAGAGAAAAAGTAAAATGAAGCCAGGAATTCATCCGGAATATAATGAGATCAGCGTCACGTGTGCGTGTGGCGAGACGTTTAAGACCAAGTCGACAAAGAAAGGCGATCTTCACGTTGAGATCTGCTCGGCCTGTCATCCGTTTTTCACAGGTAAGCAAAAACTCGTCGACACAGCAGGACGCGTAGATCGGTTCAACAAACGGTACGGGAAGACGCAGGGTACTGCCACTGCGAAGTAAATCAAGGTGTTGCTAAACAGACACTAGCCACGATTAAGAAACAGACGCCGGCTTAGTTCGGCGGTCGTCCAGCGTGTACGTCACCTGCGACCGCGGCAACCGCCGGCGTAATTGTTTGTTGCGCAAGTAGTCGGAACAACGCGGGATCGAGGTAAGGAATTGAGCACATCAGAAAAAGACTTGATTGTTGGCGGACAGGCGGTCATCGAGGGTGTAATGATGCGCACTCCGAACGCTTATGCCATCGCAGTGCGAAAACCGGATGGGACCATTGTTAACACGTCGGCTCGGCTCCCAAAGTGGAGCGAGAAGTTTCCAATTCTCAAATTGCCCGTGTTGCGTGGGGGAGCCGTTCTTATCCAGTCGATGGGTCTGGGAATCAAAGCATTGAACTACTCAGCGAATGAGGCTCTCGCTGAACCGCGCGAAGAGACGACCAGGGAGGTTGAAGTCGTTCTATCTCCCGCAGTAGTTGAGGGTGAAGGCGATTTCGCAGGCCTAACGGGTGCCGTGCCCGGACTGTTTCCGATTCCAACGCAGAAACGCCCAGAAGACGAACTGAAGAAAAGCGCGACAGCAGCCGCGGTCGGTTCGATCATCTTTGCGCTTATCTTCAATGTTCTCTTGTTTGTTGCTGCACCGCTCTTGTTGACGAATGCCATATTCATTGGCGCCGGTTGGGCCCCATTACCTCCTCCGGTCAAGGAGATTTCTGCTGTTCAACAACATCCAGGGCCGGTTCCGGATGTCGGTGTTCCGGCGACTGATCAGTGGTATGAACGCGCGTGGCAGAAGGTTAGGCCGTATTTTCACCCGGTGCGACCGTCAGTCTTGTTCAATCTAATCGATGGACTGATTCGCATGTCGTTCTTTTTGATAATGATCTTCGGTTTCTCTTTGCTGAAAGATATACGGAGGGTCTTTCAATACCACGGCGCCGAACACAAAACCGTGTTCACCTGGGAAGCCGGACTACCGTTGACAGTCGAAAATGCGCGACCGCAACGGCGCCAACATCCGCGTTGTGGGACAAGTTTTCTAATGGTCGTGATGTTGGTAGCAATTCTGCTCTTCTCAGTAATCAAATTCGATTCGCTACTCCTGAACTTTCTCGTGCGCATTGCTTTAATTCCGGTTGTCGCAGGTCTGTCCTACGAAATCATCAGATTGTCAGCGAAGAAGGAGAGTTGGTTCTTCAAACTGATCACTCTTCCAGGCGTTTGGTTACAGAACATAACCACGCAGGAACCGGATGACCAACAACTCGAGGTCGCAATTGAAGCCTTGAAGGAATCATTAAAGCTGGAACCGCAAACAGACGAAGCTGCGCTTGCTCCACTCTCGTGAGGTTTTAGGAGATTCCGCTGCAATCAGCTACTCGCAATCAGTGAACGATATGTTGGAACGACTAGAACAAATTGAGGCACGTTATGAGGAGCTTATTAACGAGCTCTCCTCGCCGGAATTACTCTCAAACCAGAGTGCCTACGCAAAGGCCGCCAAGCAGCACAGAAATCTTGGCGAGATAGTCGAAAAATATCGTCAGTGGAAATCGTTGAAAGCCGAAATGTCAGGAGCACGGGAATTATTAAACGGCGGAGACGATGAGGAATTGCGCGAGATGGCTCGTGCGGAGATCGACTCGTTGCAATCACGCCTTGACGCCACCGAAGAGGAATTGAAGGTACTGCTAGTTCCCACTGATCCGAACGACGAAAAGAACGTGATTCTCGAGATTCGGGCTGGAACGGGCGGTGACGAGGCGACGCTATTCGCTCACGAAATGTTGCGAATGTACGGCCGCTACGCAGAAAGACAGGGTTGGAGATTCGAGGTTCTCGACGCATCAGAATCCGGGATCGGCGGCATTAAGGAAGCGATTATTCTAATTGAGGGCGATAAAGTTTATTCCAAGCTAAAACACGAGTCGGGTGTGCATCGCGTTCAACGTGTGCCGCAAACTGAGGCCAGCGGGCGAATTCATACCTCAGCGATTACTGTTGCTGTGCTACCTGAAGCGGAAGAAGTCGATGTGAAGATCGATCCAAAAGATTTGCGTATCGATACTTTTTGTTCATCCGGGCCTGGTGGCCAGTCTGTTAACACAACCTATTCCGCGGTCCGCATCACTCACCTACCAACCGGCGTCGTTGTATCTATGCAGGACGAAAAATCGCAGATCAAGAACCGGGAAAAAGCTATGCGCGTTCTGCGCGCTCGCTTACAGGAGATTGAAGAGCAGAAGCAGCACGAAGCGTTAGCTAGCGAACGGCGATCGATGGTTGGCTCCGGAGATCGTTCAGAGAAGATCCGCACCTACAATTTCAAAGAGAACCGCGTTACAGATCACCGCATTGGGCTCACAATCCATCAACTCGATTTGGTGATGGAAGGCAATCTGGATGAAATTATTCAGGCGTTAGTGAGTCACTACCAGGCAGAAAAGCTCAAATCTGAAACGGTAACGGTCTAAGTCGCCAGTCTGGAGTCGGGAGTCTGGGGTCGAGAGTCTGTGTTTTCGTGGATCCGTGTGCTGTAACAACTTAAAAACCGATCCGCGAAATCACACGAAACTACACCAAAAACCATCGACTCAGGACTCTAGACTGTCGACTCCAGACTCAATTAGTCAACTTCGCACGTTCACTCGCCGTCCAGTCGCACAGCACCTTCACATCTTCCGCGGATAGCTTTCCGCTGCGATGAATGAAAGTATAAGACTTCAGAGGCATTACTCCGGCACGAACCTCGCGACACATGTCCCTGAGCTTATTCGCCGACTCGCTCTTGTCGTAATTACCCCAATTAGAAAAGTTCAGATCCTCGCGTCCATGATTTACGTCATCAATGACCAGCCATGAGACAGGCGCGATGTTACTGTACCAGGGCCAACGAGTGTTGCTGGAATGGCAGTCACGGCACGAGCGATCAAGGATGGCAGCAACCTGAGGTGTCATTTGCGTGTGCGCCTCGATTGTCTTTGATGGGTCCACCGGGGGATTTGTCTTTGCGGGTCGATGAACCTGGGCAATAACGATGAGGCAAATCACTATGACCCCGGCCCATTTGAGAATTCGCTTCAACACTCTGGTCCGTACCTCTGTCTTCGGCGAATTCTAATCGCTACGATCGGAAAGAAAGAAGCTGAGACCATGTTGATTCCAATGATCAATAGCGCTAGACCTGTCCAGTTACGGTCGCCATTGCTGGAAGGCGAAACTGGCGCGACGCTCGATCCAGTTCGACCGGTAGCATGATCGACATCAGCAATGATGCTGTTTCTACGATCGCGTGAGAGTTTTCGAATGCGCGGACCGATATACCTTGATGGTGGTACGAAACCAATCTCCAGATCTAAAATCCATTTAGCCCCGTCCAGTGCAATTCTTGCTGCATCGTTCAATCTTTATGTCGCGCGTGCCTCTCAAAACACCATCTTTGTCGCGCGTTAATTTCACGATTGGTGAGAACGTTCCCATGCCCTTGTAACGTTGACGTGCCTCCTCAAGAACAAACCGATCGTCGTCAAATAGATATTCGTCGATCCAATACTCGGGGTAACCAGGTCCGGAGACATAGGCATGGATGTGGGACGGATTGCGTGTCTGTGGATAAGAACCGGGCTTGATAGTGCGGAACTCATATCGGCCTGCTGCGTCAGTACGCATTAGTCCGTGTAATCTCGTGTTGCGATTATCGCCACCGTGTGTGGTGTAGCGGCCCGTAGCATCAGTCTGATAGACATAAAGATTAATTCCGGAAAGAGCAGCAGCGCCGTCTGGCGTGAATATCCGTCCAGACATGATAAGCGGCTCTCCAGGTTCTTTCTCGCCAACCATCACAATCCGCCACGGTACTTGCGTCTCCTCTTTTTTTGCGACTGCGTTCCTGCCACAGCTTATTGCAAATCCCGGAACAGTTGAGATCAAAGCTGCTTTCGCGCCCACTTCGAGAAATCCCCTTCTTCCAATCTGCATAAGAATCCTACTCCTTGGAGTGCGGCAACTTGTTGCCGCTTTCATTCGCACGTTGATGCTATTTTTTTCCGAAGGACCCGTCCGTGTTGGTCCACAAGTTTTCAAGCTCCGTTTTCCAAAGCTCGAGCATGTTGCGGTCCAGCTGCAGCACACCCTCGCGTGTGACACCGGCGGGTGGAGGAGCAAGGCGAGCAAGTCTGTCATAAACCAGTCCGCGATCGGCATCGGTAACCCGACTCAACAAATGCCATAGTGTCAAACTATCTCGCGGTCGTGCTTCGCTCAGGATTGTTTTTAATGGCACTCCCGTATTGCCGTTTTCAAAATCGAACTTAACCAGCGAAGCACGAAAATTCTCAGACGCATCCTCGAAATAAGGAGTACCAGGACCAATGCCAGGACGGGTCTGGCACGCCGCCCCAGCCGGCACCATCGATTCACGATCCTTGAGCTCAAGCGCCACCCAACCTGCTGTGACGTGAAGGAGACTGCCCCCTTCATCATTGACCTCGAGCGTGTAGGCACACCCCAGGTCTGCCGCAACTGCGGACGGTGTATCGACGAAAAACAGACGAGGTGGCGCCCAAATCTTCGCGCTCATCCGCCCGCGCGCGAGCTCCAATCGATGCTCAGTCGGTTGTGTTTGGAGCAGCCGTATGCGCGTGTTCGGATCGACTTGTACTTGTCCGATTGAGCCCACGTCGATTTGCGCACGGGAGGAGCCATCGGTTTCCAACCACTGCCCCACGGCGAGACGCCCCTTTCCATTAATGAGGGTTGAGCCGATACGAGGAGAGCCGTCCAGGCGCGCGACTTCCCACGATGGGGCGGAGAGATTTCGCAGCGAAAGAAAGGAACCAATGCCAAGGGCCAATAAGATCACAGCAGCAATTGCGAGGAACCGGCCTGGTCGCTGGCTTTGTGATTTTGGTTTAAAGGCGTCTTCCGAAGCGCCCGCGCGAGTCTCCCAGAGCCGCTCTAGTTCTGGCCAAATAGAATCGGGCGCTTGAAATTGTGGCAACTGTTCAGCCAGCTTGATGCCCAACTTAATTTCTTCGAACTCCATTCGACAGCGACTGCAACCGATTAAGTGCTCCGCTAATTCGCGAGCTTTCTCCGGAGGCAATTCACCGTGACAGTAAGCCGAAAGATCTTTTGTCACATGCTTCGACAACATCTTCAATCTCCCAAAACAACCTGGTCGCGCAGGTGGGCCAAACGGCGCGCAAGCTCCTTGTGACCACGATTCAGCCGCGAGGCGACGGTTCCCTTTGAGCAACTCATCACCGAAGCTATCTCCTCGTACGAGAGCCCTTCCACATATTTAAGCAAAATTGGCAGTCTAAACTTCGGCTTCAATTCATTTATTGCGGCCCTTACAGACTCGGCGATTTCAATGCGCGCAAATTGTTTTTCCTGCGGTCGTTTTTCTGCGGCTTTGTTCATTGGCTCTGACTCTCCCCAGGGAAGGAAGCGCCTGCTCCGCCGTTGTTCATCAATACAGGTATTAACCACCATTCGATAAAGCCAGGTCGTAAATTCCGAATCGCCACGGAATTGCCCAATCGAGTTCATTAGCTTGAGAAAGGTCTGCTGTGTAACGTCGCTGGCCATCGCTTCATCGCCTGCAAATGTGTAGACCGCGATCGAAAAAACGCGGTCTTTGTACGCATCGAACAGGAGTCGAAATGCGTCTCGATCGCCTTCCTGACAGGCTCTGATGACATCCCGACCAACCATCGGTTCAGCCATTGCAGCGCGCCGCTCCATTACCGCCTCCGTCCATCACAGCAACGTATCTTAGACGGTGCAGGGTTCCGTTCTCTTCCCCATTTTCCTGCTTTTGTGGAAAATGCAGTCGAAAATAAAAGGCACAAGCTCGGAAACGGCACGAAAAGAACAAGTCTTTTCACGCATCGTTCCGGCTTGCGCCTGATAGCACCCTGTCTAACGCTCTATTGTTTGCTGACTACCGGGTCACGTGTACGAGCATCTCAGTCCCGGACTCAATCTTCAGTTCCTTGCTGCCCTGAATTGCGAGAGAGCCTGCGCCCGCGGCGCCACCCACAATCAATCCGATCGCGGCGCCTTTCCCTCCACCGGCTAAACCACCGATGATTGCACCTGTTACGCCCGCGATGCCGCCGCGCTTAATTGTCTGCTTGGTACGACTACCTGATTCAATTCCGCCTTCATTGTCTGCTCGCCCGGCGTTTTCGCTGTAAACACGAGTAACATAACCGTGTGACACGCCGTGCCGGCCATCCGGTAATTGAACCGAGTCAAACGCGAGGTTCATCGTAGTCCGACCGTTGATCTTGCCCGATTTCTGAATCGAACTAATGTGACCTGTGAGCTTTGCCTCACTGAAGCGTGCCGGATCGACTACGGTAGCAGTGAATCGATCCCCTACTCGCGAATCTTTGCTTGAGAGAGTTTCATTAATCCGCACCTTCAGGTCGGTACCGGCAGGCACCAACGGCGCAACGGTTTTACTAGGCCTGGCAGTACGTCGGACTGGTCGCCGCGTTTGGCCAATCGCATCAAGCGGCAACGCAAGACAGAGAGCAGCAATAACCAATAGATACAGTCTATTAATCGATCCTCTTTTCATCGTTCCTCCAATTAAGCATCCATTCCACCTAAATCAAGGGGCGGTTCTCAACTCCTTGGAGTGCTGCGACTTGTCGTAGCTTCCCGAGGAAAAGCGTCCGAGCTTAAAGGCTGCGACAATTCGCAGGACTCCAAGGAGATAGTTTAGCCGAAAGTGTCAAAACAATGCCAAACATTCTTTCTAAAACGAGTACCGCCCAATGAGATGCAATTCTCATTCACATTTAGTCAGAGTCGATTTGGGCGGCGAGAAAATTCTGGAAACTCTTTAGACGGCTTCCATATTCCGCCTCCAACGTGCCACGGCGAAAGCCAAACGCGGACCTTTGAATCTGAATGAAAGTATTCACTCCTTGGGCGCTGGAACTGCGAAGGCAAATAAGGCCGAGAATATGAAGGGATCAGGAAGTAACAATAGGTGCCGACTGTTCCCGCTGGTCAGGAGTAAGCGGTTCATCATCGCCCTCTAAATAGCGTCGTCGATGGACTGTACCGTCGGACTCAAAGATGTAGGCGGACGGAGCCTCGCGCATGATGATGTCCTGAAGTCTCATTAAGCCGTAAAGCAATGCCTCTGGACGCGGAGGGCAGCCGGGGATGTAAACGTCGACAGGAATGCAGCGATCGACGCCCTGCATAGTAGAGTAGGAATCAAATGGACCACCCGTTGACGCACACGCCCCCATTGCGATTGTCCATTTCGGTTCCGGCATCTGATCATACACACGTCGGACCACTGGGCCCATTTTCAATGTCACGGTACCTGCAATGATAATCAAATCACTCTGTCGAGGGCTGGGACGAAAAACGCCGGCGCCAAATCGATCAATATCGAACCGACCCGCGCCAGTGGCTATCATTTCAATCGCACAGCAAGCCAGACCGAAAGTCATTGGCCAAAGCGCAGACTTGCGTGCCCAATTCACGAAGAACTGTCCGGGCTTCGAATCCATCACCGGCGCAACAACGTTCCGTCGCAGCGCATTCATGAGTGAATCAACCCTTGTTAGTACAAATCCTTCTTCGTGTTCAGCCATACGGAATTTTCGATTTTCGATTGCCGATTTTTGATTGGAATGGTTTCTTGATTGTCGACTGTTGATTGCGAGTGGCTATCCGACGAAGCGCGCCAATGGAAAATCGGCAATCGAAAATCGGCAATTCGTTCAGGCCCACTCGAGGGCCCCCTTGCGCCAGGCATAATAATAACCAACAACAAGTATGCCGATGAAAACCAACATCTCCACCAGCGCGAATTTGGTAAACGAGAAATTCTCACCCATAAAGATGATTGCCCAGGGAAGCAGGAAAATCGTTTCTACATCGAAGATCAAAAACAACATCGCAACGATATAGTAACGAACAGTAAACCGCTCATGCGCTTCCGTCTGCGGATCTATGCCGCACTCGTATGGGCGCATCTTGTCTTTTTGGTACTTTATTGGACGCAGCAGCCGCCCGATGAGAATTGGCAGTACAGGGAAGACAACAGCAACGACAAAAAAGATCATTACCGGCCAATAAGCGGTAATAGGTCCACCAATTGACGGTGCGGTCGCAGTAGTTTGCAGCAGCAGCATTATGCTCCAGGCAGGTAGCTCGATCACAAAAAATTCTAAGCGTTGTATTCAGCGACTGTCAAACTAAAGATTTGCCGAGTAGTGTCCTAATTTGCTTTGCGGCTCTCCGGACCTTTGCGGCTTTGCGTTAAATCCCTTTGAGTTGCCAAACATTTCACTCAAGGACGCAAAGAGGCAAAGGCGCTAAGATGAAATTCGGACACTACCATTTGTCGGGCAGCGCGAGTGCTCGGTCCTGGAGGGCCGCCTCTACAGTTCATTTAGTTCGGACACTTCATTTATGTCCAGTCTGGCCAGCCAGCAACGCCACGGCATGATTTAAAACCGGACGAATCACGGCGAAGCTCTCCTCCACCGCCTTCGGTGACCCTGGCAGATTCACGATCAGAGTTCCAGACCGTAATCCACAAACACCGCGAGAGATCATTGCCATTGGCGTCTGTCTCAGCGTCTCGTTGCGCATTGCCTCAGCCAAACCCGGTGCTTCACGTTCAATCACTTTCAAAGTCGCTTCCGGAGTATTGTCGCGAGGTCCGAAACCTGTGCCACCGGTAGTCACAATCAGGTTTACCTTCCTGCTGTCGGCAAGTCCCCGTAGCAGATCGGCCACTGGCTCCAAATCATCGGCAGTAATTTCTTTCGCTATGATTTGTGCTCCCATCTGGGAGAGAAGCCTGACGAGTGTCTCGCCTGATGAGTCCTCGCGCTCGCCACGAGCACATGCATCGCTCACCGTAACGACAACTGCCTTGATCTCCACTGCCATAACTTAATCGACCTATCGTCGTAGGTGCTCCTTCAACCAGCAACGATCAATTACCACAAGCAATCCCGCGGCGTGGGCCCGGCGAGCAGCTTCGTAATCGAGGACGCCTTCCTGCATCCAGACTGCTTTGGCGCCCACCGCAATTGCCTCGTCCACAGCTCGACCCGCCGCATCGGTTCGCCGAAAAATATCGACTAAATCAATCCCCTCAGGGACATCAGAGAGTGACGGATATGCGTTATCCCCGAAGACTTCAGTCTCGTTCGGATTTACTGGGATGACTTTGTGTCCAACCCGCTTCATGTAACCGGCAACTCCGTTCGAAGGTCGACTCGGATCGGAAGAGAGCCCCACAACTGCGATTGTGTGGCACTCGTCGAGAATTCTCGCGATCGTTTCCTGGCTGTTGATTTCCACCGACGCTGGATCCTAAGAAGCTACAGTTCCTATCGCGTGAAGTTCCTGGAGTGAGCGGACATTGATGGTCTGATTCTTCGCCCTCGCGACAATTGCCTCAACGATCGCCTGAGCACCTGTCATCGTAGTCACACACGGAATGTTATGTTGTAGCGCAGCGCGACGAATTGCCTGTTCGTCAAAGCGTGATGCGCGACCTAACGGTGTGTTAATGATCAATGCGATCTCCCCACTTTTGATGTAATCGGCTATGTTCGGCCTGCCCTCATTCACTTTGAAAACGTTTTCGACGGACAATCCGACCTCTCTCAAGCGAGCTGCCGTTCCGAGCGTGGCCACTAATTCAAAACCCAGGCGAGCAAGCTTGCGCGCCAGCACGACAGCCTGGCCCTTGTCAGACTCGTTCACGCTGATGAATGCGCGCCCGCCCGACGGCAGCGTTAGACCTGCCGCCATCATTGCTTTTCCGTAAGCTTCACCGAAACTCTCTCCAATTCCCATAACCTCGCCGGTTGAGTGCATCTCGGGACCAAGTATCGGATCCACGCCGGGGAACTTTGCGAACGGAAATACTGGCGATTTGATGTAGAACCGATCGACTGTGAGATCTTCAGGTAATTCAAACTCCGAAAGCTTGCGACCGGCCATGACCAACGCCGCAATTCGTGCGATTGGAATCCCCGTCGCCTTGGACACAAACGGTACTGTGCGGGACGCGCGCGGATTCACTTCGAGTACATAAACTCGATGGTCCTTAATGGCGAATTGAATGTTCATCAGGCCACGAACGGAAAGCGCCTGCGCCAGCTTCCGCGTATACAGCCGCATTGTTTCGATATGCTCCGGTTCAATTCGCACAGGAGGCAATACACAAGAAGAATCGCCTGAATGTATGCCCGCCTCTTCGATATGCTCCTGAATTCCTGCAATCACACACGCACTGTCGTCAGCGAGCGCGTCGACGTCAAACTCAGCAGCCTGTTCGAGAAACTTATCGATCAAAACCGGCCGATCTGGCGTGAAACCAACCGCAGTCCGAACGTACTGCTCCAGACTCTCTTCATCGTAAACGATAGCCATTGCTCGCCCGCCAAGTACATAACTTGGGCGAACCAGAACCGGATAACCGATGCGACCAGCAACTTCCCTCGCCTCGGAAACTGTAGCGGCCATGCCGTTGTCGGGCTGCGGGATGCCGAGCGCTTTCAACAAGTCGCCGAATCGATTGCGATCTTCCGCCAGGTCAATTGAATCGGGAGTTGTACCGATAATCGGAACGCCTGCTTTGTGCAGACGCATCGCAAGATTCAATGGTGTTTGCCCACCGAATTGCACGATCACTCCGTTCGGTTTCTCCACATCCACAATATTCATCACATCTTCGAACGTTAGTGGCTCAAAATACAGACGATCGGACGTGTCATAGTCAGTCGAAACTGTTTCAGGATTGCAGTTCACCATGATGGTTTCGAATCCTGCGTCTCGCAGCGCAAACGAGGCGTGGCAACAACAATAATCGAATTCAATTCCCTGGCCGATACGATTTGGTCCCGAGCCGAGGATCATGATTTTCTGACGATTGCTGGGACTCGCCTCGTTCTCACTTTCAAACGTCGAATAGAGATATGGAGTGAAAGATTCAAATTCCGCGCCGCACGTGTCGACGCGCTTGTAGACTGGAATCAATTCCTTGCTTTTGCGATAGGCACGTACTTCTTCTTCTGAGCGCTCGGTCAGATACGCCAATCGACGATCAGATAACGCAACTTCTTTGAACTGACGAAACAGATCAGCGGGAATTCTTTCGAGTTCGTATCCTTCAACCGCCTTTTGGATTTCCATCACCTGACTGATTTGATCCAGAAACCACGGATCAATTCGTGAAAGCCTGTAGATCTCTGGGATCGGAATGCCATGTTGCAGGGCGTAGGTAATGTACGAGAAGCGCTGTGAGTTTGGCCGCGCAAGTTTTCGCTGCAATTCGTCTTCAGACACGTCTTCCAGCCGCAATGGCTTTACTGCCTCAAGCGAGCGCAGACCTTTAAACAGAGCCTCTTTGAAAGTGCGCCCTATAGCCATCACTTCGCCAACAGACTTCATTTGCGTACCGAGAACATCTTCTGCCTCACGAAATTTTTCAAAGTCCCATTTGGGAATCTTCACCACAACGTAATCGATTGTCGGCTCGAATGAGGCTGGGGTTTTCTTAGTTATGTCGTTTGGTATCTCATCCAACGTATAACCGACGGCCAATTTCGCAGCGATCTTCGCAATAGGAAAGCCAGTCGCCTTTGACGCGAGGGCGGAAGACCTCGACACGCGGGGATTCATTTCAATGACCCGCACGTCGCCGTTCTCGGGATTCACAGCAAACTGGATATTTGAACCGCCAGTTTCGACGCCAACCTTGCGAATAATCGTTATAGCCATGTCGCGCAGTTGCTGATATTCCACATCCGTGAGGGTCTGCGCGGGCGCGACGGTGATGGAATCTCCGGTGTGTACGCCCATTGGATCAAAGTTCTCAATCGAGCAGATGATCACAACGTTGTCTGCGAGGTCACGCATAACCTCGAGTTCGAATTCTTTCCACCCCAGAATCGACTCTTCGATCAAGACTTCGTGAATCGGCGAGGCGGTCAGGCCTCCTCGAACAATCTCTTCAAACTCCTCCGGATTGTAAGCAATTCCACCGCCGGTCCCACCGAGGGTGAACGAAGGTCTAATGATTGCGGGATAGCCGGTTTGCTCAACGATCTTTTGTGCTTCGTCCCACGAGCGCGCAAAACCGCCTCGCGGCATCACTAATCCGGCCTCATCCATCGCTTGCTTAAACAGCATGCGATCTTCGGCTATCTTGATTGCCTCGCGATTCGCGCCGATCATCTCGATGCCGCACTCTTCCAAAATGCCGGCATCGGAAAGCGCGATAGCAAGGTTAAGCGCTGTTTGTCCGCCTACAGTGGGAAGTAAGGCATCGGGTTCCTCACGGCGGATGATTTCTGTGAGTGACTCGACGGTAAGCGGCTCAACGTACGTGACATCGGCTGTCTCGGGATCGGTCATGATCGTTGCTGGATTCGAATTGACCAGAACGATTTCATAACCCTCTTGCCGAAGCGCTTTGCACGCCTGCGTCCCTGAATAATCGAACTCACAGGCCTGACCGATAACGATCGGGCCAGATCCAATTATGAGAATTTTACGGATATCGGTACGTTTTGGCATTGGTGGACGGACTGCTTCGTGGTTCTCGCATTATACATAATGCGTTTGAGGCGACCGAAACGGAGAATCGGGTTGCGGAAACAAAAAAGAATTTCGAATTGCGATTGGGAATTGCGAATTTTGCGTGGGTAATTAAGAGTGTCATATAGGACCTATTCGACCCTATACGACCTATGTTCGCCAGACAAAATTCGCAATTCCCAATCGCAATTCGAAATTTTTCGTGTCAGATACGCGAACTGTCAAACCGCCGCCGATCGAGGCGCTTACGATAGTCTTCACCTTCGATTTTTACTTTCGTGCACATCTCGTAAAGACGGCTGCGCAGGCGCGTTCCAATTCTTTCCTCCAAAGTCGTTAACTCGTGAATCCGGTTCGTTAGCTTCCGGTTTTTTTTAGCGGTTTCGAGCGCATCGTCAACCTGTGGAACCTCGTCCATGTAGTTGGTGGTGAAAACTGTGAGTTTCTTATCGTTATAGCGAGTGTTGATTATCTGGTAAATCGTGTCGCGCACCCAATCAGTAGGTATCGTTGAACCCAGTTCGTCCATCACGAGGACTTCCGCCTGGTAAACGGGGGCAAGCACTCTCAATTCCGACGTATTCGATATCGGGTTATAAGAATCCTGTATCTGCTTTAACAAGGACCCTGATTCGTAAAATAGACAAGGGACGCCTTTGTCAATTAGTCCCTTTAGAATCGCAACTGCCAGGTGGGTCTTACCTACGCCGACTGGACCCATAAAGAGCAGGCCGCGATCAACAGCCGGATAATCCAGCACTAAACGACACGCATACCTAAACGCAATATTCTGTGAACTGTCAGGCTCGCTCTTGAAGTTATCCAACGAGCAACCAGCATAGCGGCGCGGGATCCGTGCCGCATTGAACGCTTTCCGTTTCGATTCGGTGGCCCGACATGCACATGGGCGCGCGCCCTTCGGTAGGATTTCTACTCCAGTACCGAAACAGACGGGACAAACCTCAATGTCGTGAGAGGATTTCGTATCCCTGGTGGATTCCTGTTGGTTGTATTCTTGTTGTTCAGGAAGAATTTGCTTAGTTGATTTGTCAGAAGGCATCGAGAATTGCTGGAAACGAATCACAGAGTTGATCGACTCGGCGGATTATACCATCCGTGATTCGCAACTCAACGAGAACCACCGAACACTAGCTGTAAAATATTTGGTGAAAAAATTCTGCTGCAGATTAACCAAAACCGCCGATCAGACCAATAGCTCCTAACGAAAGC
This sequence comes from Acidobacteriota bacterium, assembly GCA_046727215.1. GTDB lineage: Bacteria > Acidobacteriota > Blastocatellia > Pyrinomonadales > Pyrinomonadaceae > PSRF01. The sequence continues at coordinate 10,519 of JBKPCC010000055.1, read as the reverse complement.
AGGTTTAATCATCCTCAAACCTTAGTATCTGTCTTAATCAGCGTCATCCGCGTTAATCTGCGGCTAAAGAACTTTGCTGCACCCGCCACTGGCCTATCGAAGTGGCTGTGCTATATTTTCTATCGACCCTTAAAAATCCTGAACTTCGATTCCTTGCTATAGATCGACGTTAATTTGTTCACTGTATGAAATGGTTGACTTCAATATTAGCGAAGCTCGGTCTGGCCAGAGTTCCGGCGCAGCGCAGTCCGATTCGAATATTCCTTCTTGACGATGATCCTCGGCGGCACGACTGGTTTGCCAGCCGTTTTAAAGGAGATCAGATCGACTTCGCGCACAATGTTGGCCAGGCGGAAGTACTCTTAAGCGCCAATACGTATGACGCAATTTTTTTGGACCACGATCTGCATCCCGAGCATTATGAATCGTCAGAACCCGATGATAGCCGCACCGGCTTCGCAATCGCACTTTGGCTTTCCTGCCGCCCGGAGTTACAGCGGGCATCAACCATATTCGTTCATACGAGGAACGCGGATGGTGCGATGAGGATGGTCGAGGAATTGCGACGTTCAGGTCGAGCGGCCGAGTACGTGCCCTTCCCGCTACTTGCCGAGCGGATCAAGCGCTACTGGCAGCGGTGACGAGTATCCAAGCCGCGATTGGGGAATCCCTAAAGTTTTTCTAAAACGGTGTCCGCAGCCTTCAATGTCTGAGTCACAGTGCCACTTATTCGAATTTGAAGAATTTCGTCTCGACACCGCGGAGCGGTTGTTGTTGCGAGCGGGCAAGCCTCTGCCGCTGCCGCCAAAGGTTTTTGACATGTTAGTTGTGTTCGTTCAGAACAGCGGGCATCTCCTCAAAAAAGAGCAGTTGATGAATGAGCTATGGCCGGACACGTTTGTTGAGGAAGTGAACCTGTCTGTCAATATCTCTGCATTGCGTAAAGCGCTTGGAGATTCCGAAAACGGCATGTCATTCATCGAGACCGTGCCGCGCGGCGGTTATAGGTTTGTAGGTGAGGTCCGCAGATTGGACGACCGCACGGGCTTGATGGCGGTTCCTAACCACGTAAAAGCGGGAGTCACTTCAGAGGAATTCGGCGTCAACGAACTCCCTGAATCCAACGGAGGGGGGCAGAACATCGCGACGCACCCTGCCACGAGCAATGGCGATCTGCATGAAATACGATTTACGCCTAAGGCTGGACGCCTCGACTTCAGATTGGTTAACTCCGGGCAAGTCACCGACATTGGCGGCTTCTATTCATCAGACGACCAGGCAAAACACGCAATCTGCATCTATCCATCAAGTGATGTAAAATTGTTCTATTACATCTAACTCGCAGATCGGCATCATTAATCGATTAGTTAATTTGATCGCCCCGTTTCGATCATAGAGTGGGGCTCCCATCGCGGATCTCTAACTCGCCAACATTTAGCGGCGCAGTAGCCAGTCAGCTACTGCGCCACTCTTTCTGATCTTCTGCGTTGAATCTTCAGGTGGCGTTACTTTGCGCCTGCGGTTAGCGCTTTGACGTCCTCAGTCGTGAGCGCATTTCCGCCGACGCCCCAGCCACCGCTCGCAGTCTCTTCGAAGATCACGATCGTATAGGGCCGCAGGGCTTCGCCTTCGATGGCCACCATCGCGTCGGTCAGCTTTTTGACGACCTCCTTTTTCTGTTCCTTGCTGAAGACTCCCTCGATTGCTTTGACCTGAATTAACGGCATAACCGCCTCCTTTTTGGTTTTGTTTCGGTCATCTTCACTATACGACTGGTTGCGTATTGATTAGTTGATTGATAGTCCCGTATTCTTGGCCGTAACAACTTTTCAGTCAGCGTGTGCAAACGGATGGGCGCGAGTAAATTATGACGACCAGTGCAAACTATTCACTTCCGCCGCGCGAGGGAATTGTCCTTACACATTTTCTCACCGTGGAGGACGTCTCACGCGCTGCAGATTTCTATGAGCGAGTCCTCGGTGGCGAAATTGTGCGCCGTGGCGAGCCAACGATCATTCGTCTGGCCAATAGCTGGATCATTGTAAACGTCGGAGGTGGCCCCACTGATGATAAGCCGACGGTTACGCTACGCCCACCGGAAGATCCCAATACCGCTAACAGCTTCATGAATATTCGAGTCGCTGATGTGTGGAAGTGTTATCAGGAATGGGGCAGCAGAGGAGCGATGTTCCTCACTGAGCCAAAAGATCATGGCAGTGAGATTCGTTGCTACATGCGCGACCCGGATGGTTATTTGATCGAGGTGGGTCAGACCGCATTCCGGCATTAGGAAACAGAGTCAGTCGTTAACTCGGGCAGCAGCGTTTGTTCGATCGTGCCGCGCGGTTTTTCCGAACGCAATGTTTGGCCATCAAGCTTTGGCAGTGAGAACTGCTCCAGCGACGCCGGCTGTTGGCCGCTCACCACGATGAACCGAAGAAAATCAATGCAAATGCGCGCATGATCATTCCTCAGTCAAACGCTTCTGTGTCCTATTTACTTCGCCCAGACAACACACACCCGCCGGATTGCGCGTATCGCAGGCGCACAAACCTTCCCGGATCAGGTTGGAGATTCGGTGCGGAATGCTGGTACGGCCTGTTTGCGCAAGCTCCTCTCGAATGTGACTTTCGTCAAATCCGAAGCAATAACAAAGCGGAATCGGATCATCCTTGACCTTGACCCCAACGCGGATACGCAAATCGTCAACGGTAAAGTGCCGATCGCCCGCTTCGTCGAAATAGACGACCCGACAATCGCGTTCCGAGCAAAAGCTGTAGCTGCCTGACATCGCGCCTTCCAGCAACTCAGGCTTCAGCATCAGGAGTACAGTTTTGCGCGAGACGGCTCTTCCTTTACCCTCACACGTTACACATCGACTTGTCTCTGCCATTGCTTCATTCGTGCTCATGATTTGACCAACCACGGAGCTCTTCGTTTCTGTTAGACAGCAATCCATCTCTTTATTCTTAATCACAAACGATTCTTCACTCCGCATTTTGTGCTAACAACTTCCTGATCGCTTCTCTCGTATCGTCGATCGCCCGCACTACGGGAGCGTGTGAATACGTAGGCTCAGGTGGTCCTTTCTCCCAGAGCTTGCCTTGCGGATACACGGCCACGTAATCCCAAACCGCTCCATCCTCTTCACCGATCGACTTGGATACCAGGTGCTCTTTGTCCCAATACTGCGAGGCTCGCGAATCGCTGATGCGTCTTAAAGTCATAGTGGAAGGCGCAGCCAGATCGGTTGGCAGCACCGGCTCCCAGATCACGAAGACCCGGATTTTTCCTTCGCGTTGCTGGTCAAGTAGTTTTTGGAATGCAGAGGCCCCCTGCAAACAGACAGTTCAAGTAGGCGAAAGCATCACAATCGCGCGAACCGAATCTTTGGATTCATTGAACGATTGTTTTACGGATTCAATGTTGGAGTTATCCAACCGTACTAACGGTTGCTGGCCGGCCGGCGCTGAACTGCCGAGGTAGAAATAGTAAACGAGCAACAGAGCAACTGCGATTACAACCGCTAAGAGTACGTAAATGATCGGTCTTCGTTTCATCTTTACCTTGCTAATAGATTGGCAACCAGATTCGCGATCACCTGGGGAAACAGAAAGAAGGTCAGCACCACCACGACTGAAAACCACAGGATAATCGTACTCAGTAAGCTTGGCTTACATCGGCACTGCTTCGCTCGCCGACGTTGATAAAAAGCAAAACCAATCGAGAGGACGGATGCTGCCAACAGGAATGGTCGAACTTTGGTAAAGAAGGCTGAGCTTCCCGCCGCGCCGGCGGCAAAGATGAACGGAAACATTGGCAAGCAGCAACTCGATGCCAGCACGACGCTGCCAAGCGCCGCCAAACTTGCCAGTATGGTTCGCCCTGATCCCGACTTCACGTTAGCTGCTTCGTTACTCATGATCTCGGGTTCTTTTCACTTGTCGATGGTTGCTTGCCGATTGCCACTACAGGACAGCAAGCATCCTGACCGTGTTCACGGAGTTCGCGCTCACATTCAGCCAAATGACGCGCCAGGACGCGGCGGAACTTCTTCATTGAAGCTAAGCGCCCATCGAGTTCATGCAGCTTCTCACTCAGAAGATCGTGAACCCTCCTGCACTCCTCAGCGCCGCCAGTGGCCAGTAGCCCTTTGATCTCATCAAGCGTAAAACCCAACTCCTGCGCTTGCTTAATGAATTGCACCCGCTCGACTGAGTCTGGGCCAAAGACGCGAAAGTTACCGGACGTCCGTCTCGCGCGCGGCAGGAGCTTCAACCGTTCGTAATAGCGCACGGTGTCGACGCTCACGCTTGCTCGCGCCGCCACTTCGCCAATACGAAACTCTATCTGCTCCACGGACCCTCCTCAACCGCACAACAATAGACCCTTGAGTTAGCTCCAGAGTCAAGTTCATTCGAGGTACTTCAGGTGGCCAACAGAGTTGGCTACCGTAAGCTGTTGAAAAGATTGGTGGCCAGGGACGGAATCGAACCGCCGACGCCGGCCTTTTCAGGGCTGCCTACCGAGTCGCCGAAGTGGTTTGAAATCAACGAATGTCACTAAGGATACAGAACTTATGACGTAGATGATTTAGGATGACGTAGGATGGTTTGGGCTGGTTTAAGATCCTCGATGTGCCCGTATTGTGCGCGCGCGATCGCCGGAGCACCTCTTGCCAACAAAAATCAACAAAAGCGGCTAGAGAAGTTACGTTCAAGCTGTATAAATTGATTAAATCGCCAGCGTAGTCTGCCAAAATCCTGCCACCGCGAACTGCTAGGTCCGAACGCAGCCAGCAATTTCTGTGATCTAACTAATCAAGAATTAAGTTTTTGACTCAATGCACTGCTGGGGCGTCTCATTGTCTTATCGAATGTTTCGCAATGGAAGCAAAACGGGCGAGGCACTCCCACAAGCCTCGCCCTTTAGGCCACGTGTCCTCACCCCACGCGACCGCTTCGCCCACCGTGGAGGCGGGCGAGTCACAAATTGTGCATAACTCATGACGCCCTTACGATCCGTTTGAGGCAATGAGAATGGCGATTAGAACGTCACTCCCGCCTGTACCTGAAAGGTTCGTGGCGACACGAAGTGTGTACCACTGAATGTTGATTGGAAGTTGTACAAGGCTTCCTTGTTCGTCAGATTGAGAACCGTGAACCGCAGCGTCATCTTTGTATGCTCAGTGCGAAACAGATTGTCTGTTCCAGCGCTGAAATCGAACAAGTGACGAGGCGCGATGCGCGGTGGGTTGGTGTCGTCGTTTGCAGTACCGTCCGCCGGTATTCGAACTCGCAAAGCTCCGCGGTTTGAATCACTGCAAGCCAGAATCGGCGATGTAGGCGTCGCGAAGACATTGCCGCAGAACAAACCAATTTGTGCTTGCTGGTCACCTGAAAACGTCAGTGCCGTGTCGAAGTCCGGAACGGCTCCTGAGACCAGACCGCTGTCGTAGCGCCAGGTGAAGGCAACGTAGGGCGACAGTCGCTTCCAGTGTTGGAATTGATATTGCGCTTGCGTGGTTTGCTGAAACGCCTGGTCGTGGTCGATCCGGAAGACACCAGCGGGTAAATCTGAGTTGAAGAATAAGCCGCCACTCTCAGGCGGGAAATAGCGCGCCCGCGTGTGGCCCAAAACACTGAAGGCCGACAGCCCCTTGAAGTTCGTGAAATTGATGCGAGAACTAACCCCATCAATTTTCGATCTCTGCCATGAAATCGGAAACACCACCGAAGTATTAAAGAGCACGTTGAAATCATAAGCATTGGTCGTGCGTTTGTTGAAGTAATCAACATCGAATACGAAGTGTTTTCCGATGGCCTGCTGTAACCCGGCATTGAATTGGTTACGCCTTCCCGGGAGCAAAGGTTGGTTGCTGGTGTCACCGAGAATTCCATTGGCCAGCCCACCAGCTCCGGTTGCGCTCGATAGGATCAGGTTTTCGTTGTAAGGCGTTTCAAAGTTCCGTGTATAAGAGCCACGCAGGATGGTGTTCGTGCGCTTCACCAAATAGGAAATGCCAACCCGCGGTTGCAGACTGTGGCCCTTGGTAATGCCGTTATAGTTGTCGAATCGTAAGCCCAACATCACTGTTGCATTTCCCAATGTCACGTTGTCCTGGGCGAAAAGGGCTTCCTGCTTGATGTCGGTATGACCGTGGAATAGAAATGGGCTCCCGCCGCGAGTCAAATCGAATGGCAGTAATCCGGGTAAGAAATCCGGGCTCGCTGGATCGTTGAAATTCGGGTCGGTAATACCAAAATTAAATCCTTCGGTCAGGAAAGTATGCGATATTTGAACGCCAAACTTCGCATTGTGTTTGCCCTTCACGTATGACAGGTCTGCTTTCAAACCAACATTATTCAACCGGCGCGACTCACCGAACGTGAGTGGCTGATCCGAAAACGGATCAGGACTGGCTAAGTATTGAACAGTGTCGAGCCGGTAGTAGGGATTGATCGATAGCACTGTCGTCGGGCCAAAGATATGCACCCATGCTGGCGCGAGGTTGATCGTGTGCACAACCTGTCGCTGTGCCTGGCCGATAGCTTGCTGGTCAAACTCATTCGGTGTGTCGAAACGGTTGCGCGCCAGAAACAGGTTCAGGTGAAAAGTGTCTTTAACGTTGGGACTGTAATCGATCCGATCAAAGAGATTCAGCGCCGTGCCTCGATCATTCAAGACCGTGAACTCGGGAGCGTCGAGGAAGCGGCCAGAACGTTCGAAGTTGAAGGCAACGAAATTTCCTCCTTTGGAATTGCCCCAGGCGAGCGCGCCGTCCTCATGCGTGGTGCCAAACGTTCCGTAAAGGGCGTTGAAATTGCCGGTTGGCCTTTTCTGATTGAGACCGGAGCGCGTGGTGGCGTTAATGATCAGACTTGTCTTGTCGCCGTACTCCGCTGGCGTGGCGCCCGTTATTACTTCCATCGATTCAATAATGTTCACCGGAATCTGCGTCGAAAAGAACTTACTCTGTTGATCCGAAATCGGTTGACTGTCGAGTGAAATATTAGATTCGAAGTGATCTCCCAGAGGGTGAAATCCTCCGTTCGAGTCCGCCGCAACTCCCGGTGCCGCCAGAGTCACCGCAGTGCTCAAGCCACTGCCCGGATCCCTGAGCGGCAGGCGATTGATCAGAGTCTTGTCAACATCAACGTGGGCAGAAGCAACGTTTTCGAGAAGCTCCGCACCGTCTGAACCGACGGTCACTATTGCTGTCGTCTCTCCAATGGCTAAGGGGATCGCCAAAGTGATTGGCACGGATGTGCGAATGTTGATGGCGCCCCGAACTCCCGCAAAGCCAGATGCAGAGGCTGAGTACACATAGTTGTTGAAGGGGACGTTATCAAAACGAAAAGCTCCATCAGCACCGGTGGTCATTGATCGGTTATAGCCGGTCACGGAATTTTCTAGCGCTACCGTGGCGTTCGGAACGACCGCGCCATTTGGATCGGTTACGGTGCCGGTGATGGTCCCTGAGGTTAAGCCCTGGGCCAAAACTGATACGACGGAAACACAGAACATAATAAGAATCAAGACTATTCTGCGGCCTACTTTCGATGACATGCCTTATCTCCCAATTTGCACAAGATCGCCAATATTGTTGAGGAAAAACGTGGAATGTTAGCGGCCAAAGGCCCTCTTGGCACTTTATATTTAATGAACTGCGTGTAATCACCGATGAGCTGTTGGTATCAACCAATGAGTGGCCGTCGCTGGTCCTCATAATGTCCTTTCGCGAATCAGCCCCCGGCCAAACCCATTAACTTCAGCAAGGCAATAGCCGCTTTCCCGTTCACCCGCCCGCATTGCCCGTTCATAAGCCGTCGAAAACAGTTCGCTGAATATTGCGTGTTCCCAATGGCCGCGCAACCTATGGTTCCCTCAAGAAAACAGCTTGGCCTAACGAGACTTCTTCGAGCATCTCCGAAGACATTTAGGGGGTGAGCCTGCGGATGTATTTCATCTTTCTCCTTCACGAACCGGGCGAACACGATTGGCGCACGATGCTTCTGGTCCTGGTTGGTGTGCTGCTCGTTGTAGCGCTGATAGATTCATTAGCCGGCGGCGTTCTGAAGCGTCTGGACAATGCAGGGCGTACTCAAGCGGCAAAGAAGCGAAAACCCAAGCGAGTAAAATGATTGGCCCGGGTGACGGGCCTTGTCACGCACGACTGTTGAATTCTTGATTAGCAGCCTGCTTTATTCACACTTAGACGGCGCCCGGCGTGGGCAACCACCCCGAACAATCTGTTCCCTTTCGTTGCCAGCCCAGCCTCAGTAGTTCCAGTTACGGCAGCCGTACGTTGAAAGAAGCGTTGAGCTCTACTTTAGTTTTGCGATTCACTTCTATAGCTTTTTCAATGAAGTGCAGGCCTTCCTCAATGAGTTGTCGCTCACGCAGCGTCGGTAGTGCTATAAGCTGTGAGAGCTCCTTGTTGTGCCTAACGCGGCAACAAGCAAATTCAGGCTGACCACTTTGGGCGACCGTTCATCGGTCCAAAACAACCATTCATTAGAAAAGCGTGCCTAAGTGAGCCTCAACGGCTTTAGCATGTGATTCCATAGAAATTGGAAGGTCCTTCAAATTGCAATAGACAGTCATGCGACTTACATTAATCGGGAAGGATCTCCGTTAAAACACGCCTGACACGATATGAACGCCATCAATGTTGCCGGTTTGATAAACCTGCTGGGCTATGCGCTAGGAATAGCCCTGTATCTTATGCTGCTGGCGATTGTGTTGAGGCACCCCGGTCAGGCGGGAACGTCAGACTCCGGTCGCAGTGGTAGTCAACTGAGCCTGTCAGTGAACGGTCTCATGCTGGCTACTGCAGTCCTCGGGCTCCTCTGGAATGTTGGTGCGCTGACGACTTACGGGATGCGAGGATTTGGGTTTGCGAACACCTCTCCGTTACTTTCCGCGATCTCTTTAACCGCTCTTGGCTTCCTGCCCGCCGTGGTCGTGCAGTCGGTACTGCTGAATCGACTTGGTCAAACGAACGCCACGATAGCGCGGGCGATCTCTATCGCGGCCTACGCACTTAGCGCCCTCGCGGGTGCGCTGCATTTCTACGACGCTCTCCTTATGGGCTCGAGCCCTTCGCTCTGGGCGCTGAGACTATTGACCTTCGGTTACGTCGGGTTACTCGTGGCCCTGTTTCTGTCGACACGACGGCAGGAAGGCTGGAAGAAGGCGATCTGGGCCAGCGCCCTCGCCGTCTTCGCCGTATCGGCCCTTCATCTCAGTCATCATCGCGGCGGGGGCGTAGATACCTGGTACACGGAATTGACCGGACACCATGCGTCTTTGCCACTCGCGCTGGCGATTCTCTACGAGGACTATCGCTTTGCGTTTGCTGATATCTTCTTGAAGCGTGCGCTGGCGTTGCTTACCTTGGTAGCAGTGGCGTTTAGTTTATATCTTGGAGTTGCTTCCCCACTTCTGGCGAGTCACGGTTGGAATGATTCTCGCTCAGTTGGCTTGCTTGTTGGTCTTTGGGTCTTAACCGCCTTGCTCTATCCCGGTTTGCGTCGTGCTGCAACCTGGTTTGTCGATGGAGTGGTGCTTCGCCGAGCCAATTACGGCAAGCTACGCACTGATGTTGCGCAAATTCTGACGCAACATGAAGTCCCGAGCGATATTTTGCGTGCCGTCTGTTCGATCCTTACACCGGCTCTCTCGGCTCATGAGATTACCTGGTCGGAACTCGGTTCGCCGGATTACGCCGACCTGGGGCTCTCACGAGCCGCCCTCGAAAACAGTTCGCTCGAAATGCGGGTCGGTGAAGTCCGCGGGGGAAGGATCCTTTCGCGGTACGATCCGCTCACAGAATCTCTAAGCGATGATTATGTGAATCTGTTGGAAGGTTCGGGAAGCAAGGGTGCGCTGGTCCTTGTGCCTACGGCCGAACCACCATACTACCAGTTCAATATTGGCCAGCTAGCCGGCGGACGACGCTTGCTGTCGGATGATATCGCGATGCTCAGTTCAGTGGCCGTTTCAGTCGCGCGGCGAATTGACGCATTGCGAGTCACGCACGAAAGGTGTGAGCAGAACCTGCGCGAGCAGGAAATCAACAAGCTGGCTACCGAAGCTCAGCTACGCGCACTGCGAGCACAAGTCAATCCGCACTTTTTGTTCAACGCCTTGACTACAATTGGTTATCTGGTCCAGACCGCGCCTGACCGTGCGCTTGAGACGCTGATGAAGCTGACGAGTCTCTTGCGGGCAGTGCTACGGACTGAAGGCGAGTTCGTCACGCTGGGAGAAGAATTGAAACTCATCGGGTCGTATCTGGATATCGAGGGCGCGCGCTTCGAAGAACGCTTGCGGGTAACTATCGACGTGCCGGAAGAATTACTCTCAAAACGTTTGCCCTCGTTGCTCGTCCAACCGTTGGTTGAAAACGCGATCAAACATGGCATAAGTCCTTCACGGTTTGGCGGAGAGGTAAGCATTTGCGCACGAGTCGAGCAATCGATCGCCGAGCAAAACCCTAACGCCGACGTGCTCA
>JBKPCC010000054.1:0-34100 GCA_046727215.1 Acidobacteriota bacterium | reverse complement strand
CTGCAACAAGTCGAAGATCAATTAAACAACCGCCCCCGTAAGACGCTTGGTTACAGGACCCCAAACGAAGTCTTTTTCAAACAACGTTCTCCTGCGGTTTTCGTTCAGGGACAGCTATTGAAATGACGCAAAGCAGGCTATAGAAACTGTCGCGCTATGGAAACGGTGGAAAAACAAACCGCGTTTTTCCACCGTTACCACAGCACTTGGAAAACTCGCCAAAGAACGTCGAGTTTCCCACAGTTTCCCCAGCCCCTACGACTACACCCAATAGATTAAGAAACAGCAAGAGAGAAAACCAATTGTTTCCACAGTACACTAGGACACTACCGTTGCACTTCCAAGTTGAATTCGCGAATGAAAAATGAAAAATGGAAAACGGAAAATGATAGTTGGTTTTCCCCGTCCGGCAAGCCTTCCCATTTCTCGCGCTTTCTCCTTGGCTGGAAGTTACATATAATCAGCATCTTACAGCGGGTGACCAGCAGTGTTGGCATTCTTTGGACGCATCGTGTTAATATCGATGTGGCTTCAATGGTGGGATCCAAACCCCGGCCCACCTGCCTCGCCCGCAAAGACTTCCGCGGAAGCAGGATTCCGATCACAACCAGTGACCCAAATGAGATTCCCCCTGCAGATTATTGCGCTGCTGTTCATTAGCGCCACGAACTGTCTATCGCAGAGCGCCTCACCTTATCAGGTCGATAATTTCGACTTCGCAACCGGCGTCAAGATCGAGAAACCGTCACCCGCCCCCACGGCGAGGAGGTCAGGAGCGCGTAAGCTTACCTCAACGAGCAACCTGATCTACTCGCCTTCAAATGAGCGGCTTACTCAACTGACTAGTCTTAATGCGAACAGCGCGCTAGATGGTTTCACAACAGGTGACAGCGCAGTCGATGGCTTAATTGTCGAGTCGGGCCGCCGGAACGCAGTAGATCCACTGTTGCTCTATGCGATCATGCATCAAGAATCGACTTTCAAGCGCAGCGCAATTTCGCCAAAAGGGGCGAGAGGTCTCATGCAACTGATGCCTGGAACAGCAGTACGTTTTGGAGTAACTAACATCTTCGATCCCCGCCAGAACATCGAAGGCGGTGCGCGGTACATGCGATTTCTTCTGGACCAGTTTGATGGTGATGTCGCGCTGGCCCTCGCAGGCTATAACGCAGGCGAAGGGGCGGTCATGAAGTACGGTTACAATATCCCTCCTTATGCCGAGACGCGCGAATACGTTCGTCGAATAACAAAGCGCTACTCGCTTATCCGCGATCCGCTCGCTGCTCAATCTGCGAACCAAGCGACGCATGAACAGCTTGCAGCCGCGCAGAAAGCATCGGCACCGTTGGGCATTTACGAACGCAGTGTCTTTGCGGTGAGACTACCTGATGGGCGTTTGCAGTTGGTCAGCCAGTAAACTCGCCACCCATTACCCAGATTCCACAGATTAAAAGCAGAAAGCTGCAGGCAGAGAGGCAGAGCTAGTGTACTTCGTGTTATTTCGTGTCATTTGCTGGATTCGGTTCTTCGTCGCCTGACGGACCATCGATTCAGTCACACCAGAGAAAACATGAAACGCTTTCTACCTCTGCTTTCTTAATCTTTGTGATCTGTGTAATCTTTGGACTATGCACTGTTCCAACTGCGGATCTTATGTCGCTCCCGGGGTTCGTTTTTGCTCAAACTGTGGGTCACCCACAGCCGATCCCGAAGCTACCAGGATCGCTCGCGTACAGTCGGGCCTACCGGAAAGTTTGACCGCAAACGACGATGTCCAACATGCCGTCTTTACGGTTCGGCCTACGCTGATTTTCATCAAGTTTGGATATGCACTCGCGATTCTCGCCGGAATTGCTCTGGTGTTTCTTCTCGCATTGATTGATGTTCCGGCCTATGTCAGCGTGCCGCTCGCCTTGGCCCTCCTCTTGATCCCAGGGTATTACCACCTCAAAAGAAACATGATTCGTTACACCGTAACGGACTCCACGCTTGAGATTGATACTGGGTTGTTTGGCCGAACGACCCGGAATATCCCGCTTAGCAAAATCCAGGACGTCACGGTTTCTGCGTCAATCGGCCAGCGCATGCTCGGCTTCGGGAACGTGATCGTCGACAACGCCAGCGAGGTTGGTGGCACGACAGTGCTTCACAATATCAATAGCCCACGCCACTACGCAGATCTGCTTTTGCAGCAATTGCGAAGGTGGCATTAAACTTTGTTCGTGATGTTGGCATCTGCAAACTGTGAATGGGAACATCTAAATCCACACGGGTTCTAAGTTGTTTGGGAGTGAATACAACGCGTGAAATGGTTGTTTAATCGTGTGGTTTTGATCCTGGCTATCGTCTTGACCTCAGGCTCTGGTTTGGCAAGTCCTATGTCTCCTGAGGTCGAGAAACTGCTGCCCAACAAGATAGGTGGATTTCGTCAAGTTGCTGCCATTCGGGCGCCAGACACTCTTCTGAAGCAAGGGGTGCTAAACCCGGATGAGTTCAGTTCGGCAACAAGTCAAACGGTCGGCGGCGAGGCAGAATATAGAAGTCCGGAAGGCACGAATCTTCTCGTCGAAATCATTCAGTTGGCCAAAGACAATGATGCATACTCACTGTTAACAATTGTTGCCTCAATCACGGCCGGAAAAGGTGTTCCTCTCGATGGTTCGATCGGCACGACTAGTTCCACATACGACGGAGGTCTGATCTTTTGCAAAGGCCGCACGTTTGTCAGGGTAACGAGCCGCGGGTCTAAGGCTGGGGCCGGGAGTGAATTAACTGAATTCGGCCAATTGCTGGCTGACCAGATAGACAAAGGCGAAGGCGAGATTCCCGTACTCGTTAAGCATCTACCCGATTGGGAACAGGCGCAAAAGCGCGTGCTTTTTCTGGCGGGATTTAAATCCTTACAGTCACTGGTTCCCGACCAATCCGTCCTCTCTTCTTTGGATTCACAGGGAGATGCAGATGCGGTGATTGCCACCTACGGTGACGCGAGACTGTTAATTGTAGAGTTCAACCGGCCTCAACTGGCAGGTGATAACGACCGAGTTATGACCGCAAAGATTCAGGAGCTGCGAAGTCAGAACCAGCCGATACCTTCTTCCTACCAACGGGTGGGAAATTACAGCGTCTTTGTTTTTAACGCGAGTGAGCAGGTAGCTAACGACCTAACCAACAAGGTTCAATACGAGCAGGTGGTTCAATGGCTCGGCGACAATCCTTACTGGTTGAAAGAAGCGCAGCGACGGTATACCGAAACAACGCTTGGCGTTTTGCTCGCAGTCGTCAAGGCATCAGGGCTCACTCTTGTACTGTGTTTCGGGCTTGGAGGGCTGATCGGTGGGATCCTATTCACCCGCCGGCGCGCACAGCAGGCGGCAACAGACGCGTTCTCCGATGCGGGAGGAATGCTTCGATTGAATCTCGATGAAATGACTCCACAGACAAACCCTGCCCGACTTTTACCTGATCGACACTGAGTCAGTTCCCTAAAAACAGACGGGCGCGCTGGTGTTACCCAGCGCGCCGTCTAATTTGAGACCGTCTCCCTCAAGAGGCGACCTCAAAAGACTGCGGGCTGCTGATGTTCCTGGGAGGCTCCCCCAAGCCCCTATCAGGACGACCACCAGCAGCACCGCTTATGATGCCCATCGACTGCGTGCAAATAACAACTCCGTTCCCCCGAAAGAGTTGCAATCCGCTTTTTCAAACATGTAAGAGGATGCCTCCCCCTAAGCCTCCACTCACCGCAGTTTCCGAGCTTGACCCGATTTACCCTTATCTACCCTTCTTGTTCTGGGCTTTCTTTTTGGCAATGATTGTGCCAATTGGAGTTGTGCTCCTCATAATCACCGTCTGGCCGCGGAAAATCGCCGAAATAAACGTTACTGAAGCCAGGCCCGAATGTTACACCTCCACCTCGTTCAAACGCGTGCGTACATGTTCGATACAGCCATTTGAGTACAATCGCACGATAATCGCTCGCCGATTCCTCAATTTCTACGCAAGGCTTCTATCAGTTGGTCCATTTCTTCAGCTGTATTATAGACGTGAGGTGATATGCGCAGGCCGTTACCTCTTGGGGCTGTAATGATGCGCTTAGAGCGAAGGTTAGCGAATATCGACATCGGAGTTGAACCTTGTGTGTTTTGGATCGACACAATCTGGGATTTTTCGAATGGAGCGCGTGAGCTGATGATCCTGTAGTTCGAACCAGCGACTTTTCCGCAGAGGTAATCTGTTAGTTCTTCCAGGTACCGCGAGATGTGTTCGATTCCAATCTGGTTCAACAGTTCCATACTGGATTTGAGGCCGTAAAACAAAGCGGCTGGCGCGGTGCCGCTTTCCCATGCTAGAGATCCCGCCTTCCAACCCTGTGAAAAATTATTGTAATCCTCCGGGTCAGGCACACTTGTCCAGCCCACCAGGGTTGGCCGTATGCGATCACGAGCTCGATCGGACAGATAAAGAAATCCCAATCCTTCGGGCGTCAGAAGCCACTTGTGTCCTGCACCAGCTGCAACATCGATGAGCTCCGCCTCGACGTCAATCGGAATGACGCCTAAGGATTGAATTACGTCGACTACCAACAACGCGTCAGAACTTCTGGCAGCTTCGCCGACGCGTGCCAGGTCAAGACGGAAACCGGATGCGTATTGAACGTGACTCACGGCAACGATTCGGGTATTTCTATCGATGAGACCGATTAATTCGTCGATGTCGATTCGACCGTTTCGCTCATCACAGGATCGCAGTTCGACTCCCAGGTCGTCGCGTACCCGAATCCAGGGATAAACGTTCGATGGGAACTCACGGCGAAACGTAACAATGTTGTCACTGGGGCGCCAGGAAAACCCGTTGGCAACACTTGAAAGCCCGTCTGAAGTGTTTCTTAGGAATGCGACCTGTTCGGGGCGGGCACCTAACATCGATGCGAGGATCTTGCGCGCTTCCTCTCTGACGGATAGCCAGCGACGATAATTAAGCGAGCCGTTCTCAGACACATCGTGTAGCTGCGACTCAACTGCCCGGATGGTTGGAGTCGGAGGTGGTGAAACAGCGGCGTGATTCAAATAAACAGCGCGCGTGGTGACGGGAAACTGCGCGCGCAATTCGTCGTTCATAACTGTCTAACCACGAGTAGACGCTAGGGAGCGTACCGCTCGCCGAAGAATTCCTGGAACAGCCACCCCAGTATTCGTGCTTCAGCCGTGCACAGGGACTCAATCCAACAATTCAGTAGGAACTCGCGCTGCTCATCCGTAGAAGGAATTTTCTCAGCTTCAACGACAATTGACTGCGCATCCGTGAGGTTGAAATTGTACCTTTCGGCGGTTGCTTCGTTCGCCTTCGTCGCGGTATCAAGCGCGTTTAGGAGCTGACCAATCCAGGCGTGCAGCTGCTCTCTCGTGCTGTTCTCAGCTAATGCTTGGATGATTCCAATAGCCAATCGATCTTCCGCGCAGTTAAATACAAAAACATCTTCGCCTTCCGACTTCGTCAACTGCTGCTTCCACTGAAATACCTCTTCGACGCGTGGGTGGCGTATGACAGCGACCCGATGGTCATAGTCGAGAAACCACTGAATCA
This sequence comes from Acidobacteriota bacterium, assembly GCA_046727215.1. Lineage (GTDB taxonomy): Bacteria > Acidobacteriota > Blastocatellia > Pyrinomonadales > Pyrinomonadaceae > PSRF01. The sequence goes on along the minus strand of JBKPCC010000054.1, from coordinate 28,514 downwards.
CATCCGGCACGGAATCAAGATCGATCGCGCCGCTCTTGTCCCGAGCGAGAGGTGGAGTCGCGGGTGCGTTACTTCTGGCTTGTTCATTCGAGCTAAGCATTGCACTTCGTCGCCCTCATGGTGCGTAGCGTGTCAATTGAAAGCACGGTCTGACTTCGCCCACCGTGTCCCCACGGCGGTTTTGTACGGCAAAGGTTCGATACCTTGAAAGAGTATCGAGTGACTCACCGCTCAAGACTCCCAACTGCCGAAGCACCTCAACCACAACCGTCGAGCGAGCGCGGCGGTCATCGCCGTCTTCCACTTTGAGTGCTATTCCGAGCCCCCTTGGCCATTGTTCACAGGGGAGTACGGCAACAATGTAGACACCTTCCGCGCCCACTTTTGAAATCAATCTTCCGCTTCCGGCGCGGATCAGGTCCGTGTCCAAACGGTCAGTAGTACCGCCGATCAACTCAGGGTACGTCAGCATCGCGTTTACGATTCTGCTGCACGCTAAACGAGTGCGCTCCTCAACATCTGCTGACGGAGCCACAAGGCGCGCGGACATCAGCGCCATCGCCCGCACACTTACCGCGAATACGGGGACGCCACAACCATCCACGCCGACACCAATGTCGTCCTCCGTAACGTCTGAAAACTCCGCGACGCATCGTTTGATTGCGCGCTGGGCAGGATGGTCCGGTTCGTCATAAGTATCTGTCGGCGCACCCATATGCTGCGCCAGTGCAAGCATGCCCGCGTGTTTGCCTGAACAATTATTTTGCAGCACGTTTGGCGGCTCACCTCGTTCGCGCAATTGTTTGGCCACCTCGGCACTGTAGGGCTCATGCGTTCCGCATTTCAAAGCCGAAGGATCCAATCCAATCTTCCTTAGCATTGAGGCGGCAGTTTCCGTATGTATCGGCTCGCCGTTATGCGAGGCACACGCGAGCGCTATTTCCTGTTCCGTAAAGCCGAAGTGGTCTGCGGCGCCAGACGCGACGAGAGGGATTGCTTGATGCGGCTTGGCAGACGATCGCAGGTAAGTAACCGTTTCTGGAACTCCGGCAAAAGCAATGATTCTGCCGTTCGGTTCAACGGCGACTACATGTCCTCGATGACGAGATTCGACCACGTCGCCTCTTGTAACTTCAACTAGTGGCACGGCGACCTTTGCGGGCGCAGATTGCTGGTCAGGAGTTTCCTTCGGAGTCATTCGCTATAAGAGAGATGTTGGGAAGACATCATCTTAACATGCAACCTGGGAGTTCAAGTCCTCACAATAGTTAACAAGAAAACGCAATAAGACACCACGAGACACCACGCGGCTGAAGAGACTTACTGTGTCAAATCCCCGTCACGGCAGTGAGGGATCGTTCAAGTCCCTTCTATCATCGGTCCAGACGAAGAGTTTACGCGCTTGCGAAAGATCTTGAGTTGGAAAAATCCATGTTTATTCGCAAGCGCGTAAACTTCTGTAGGCCGGGTATTGTAGGCTGGACTTGAACAATCCCCTCACTGCCCCTGAAGCGGATTCACTTTTGACACAATCTCTGCAGCCGCTGGTGTCTTATTTGACAGCGCGTGAAAAACAAAAGAGAGGCAGAGGTTTGTGACCTCTGCCTCCCATGACGAATCACTTAGAAATGCCTAACTTTTTACCTTCTTCGCCAGACGCTTCGGGCCGTAACTAAGCACAGTGAGTTTCACTGTCCGCCGACCAAAGCGAAACGCCTCGCGAACACTAGGGGTCCAGATGTCAATTCGCTTGCCACGAACTGCGCCGCCTGTATCTGCGACGAGGTATTCTCCGGCAAACATCCCGCCCTCTACGCGCACAAGCGATCCCAACGGAAGTACACGGGGATCCGCCGCAATAAGGCCCCGGGCGACCGGCCGTCCACTGGCAGTTCTACCTCGAAGTGTGTACGCCGTCGCGATGTACGGAGCTGTAGTAGCGGCCACATCAGAAGTGGCAGCATTATCCCCGATAGATCCGGCAAGAGCGCTCGATGAAGAGCCAATCACTCCGCCGACATCATTCGCTGAAATAACATTTGTTGTCGGGGTTTGGTTTTGGTGAAAGGTAGTTTCCGCCGCCGAAGACTTGGCGGAAAGAATCAAAGAACCTACGAGAAGTGCGGAAACAATAATCGCACTTCCGTCAAAGAACGATTTCATCAGTTCGGGTCTCCTGTCCGAAGTTTTTGTTTTCAGCTTCAGCGCCCGCGCGAGTCCGTTCTTTCCTATTACTCGACCACCGGCTCAAAGGAGTGAGACAACGTCAGCCGGAGTTGGGGGCTTGCATCCTTGATGCGGTGCGCTGAAAGCCACCCTTGGATTAGCTACCTAGACTAAAAAGGCGAGCATAACGCTCGCTTTTTTCAGATCGGAGGCTAGCATACGGTCTTCAAGGGTGTCTACCTAGAGGAGACTGTTAAACAACGTCGTTTTCCCGGTTTGTGCGTAAGTGGAGGAATAGCAGGGGTTGCAGCAGTCAGAAATTTCATTCAGGAGCCGGCCACGAGGTCAAAACGCCCACTTTGGTCCCCCTCCAAGCCGGGTGAGAATGGTGCCGAACCTTAGGACGATTCCAAGAAGGCTTCGAGGACATGACGACCATCCGGATGTTCCTCGTCGAACAACTCCGGGTGAAATTGCACACCAAAAAGCTGACGACGCTCGTGTTGCATTGCCTGGATTGGACAGGCGTCATTCCACGCCGTGCGAATGAATCCTTTCGGCAATTCCTTTACTTCATCGAAGTGTGAATGCCAAACCGTCATCGGCGACGGCAAACGTTTAAATAGACCCTTCTTATTTGTCTCGACTGGAAAGTACCCTCGCTCCCTCTTCGCGCCTTCATAGCCCTCGCCGGGTTCGAGTCGAGCTATAAGGTCGACCCGTGCGCCATAAGCTAAGGCTATCTGCTGGTGACCTCCGCAGACCCCAAGAATTGGCTGCGACGCGCGTCGGATTACATCAACGACGCCGTTGAGTGATTCAGGCGAATAATTGTCCCAGGGATGGCTTTGGCCGCTAAGAACGATGTGTGTCGGTTGGATGGTCGCGACCCTTTCTAACGAAACGGCGGAATAAGGCTCTGTGAGTATTTCCAGATCCGGTCGCAGGCGAGCAAAAGACGCTTCCAGTTCCCGCGGGCTGGCGCCCTGGCCGTCGATTGTGTTGTCGATTAAATAAAGCAGCAAATCTATTTGAGGCAGTAAAGCTTTCCGTTAAATGCGCCGACGTAGATGCGACCGTCAACCACAGCCGGGGTGGCGTTAACATTATCGCCGATTTTCAACTCACTAATACGTGTGCCATCCATCGCCGACAACGAATAAATCCAACCAGCCTTATCGCCGAACACCAGTCGCCCATCAACCACGGGGGCGGAACCCCAGATCGGCCCTCTGACGGCATGTTGCCACAGGACTTTTCCCGTTTCAGTGCTCAGGTTGTACATGTAACCATTGCTCGAGCCGATAAACACATGATCGTCATCTACAACCGGACTTGCCCAGAAGCCGCGTCCCATTTTCGGGTAGTTGAAACCACCCTTCGCTTTGAACTTCCAAACGGGTTGGCCGTCACTTTGCTTGAAGCAGTAGACATAGCCATTCTCAGCCGCGGTGTAAACATAACCATTCGACAGCGCAGGCGTGGAGTCCGAATCAGCTCCGATGCGAGCTTTCCACACAGTTGATCCGTCCGCGGCGTTTAGACAATAAAGATCACCCTGTTCGGTACCAACGTAGATGCGTCCATTAACGAGCGAAAAGCTTCCTTCCATTGAGCCGAGTCGCTGGGTCTTGTAAATCAGCTTCCCGTCTTCAAGGTTAAGGCAATAAAAGAAACCATCTTCTCCGCCAACATAGACTCGCCCGTCGACGATCGCTGACGAGCAGTCAACTTCGAAGCCCATCTTATATTTCCACACAAGACTGCCGTCGCTAATCCTGAGGCAGTAGACATTGTGATCCAGTCCACTGGCGATCAGGCGATCGCCGGAGATTGCCGGTGTCGTCTTAAGGCTGTCTTCTGCTTTGAAACTCCAAACGAGCGTTCCGTCTTGTTTATTAAGACAGTAAAGATAACTATCCGCTGAGCCAAAGTAGACATGCTTACCATCAACCGATGGCTGGCCCGGCCAACTCGAGCCGCCCCATGGATCCTCGTGCAGGCGTCCAGTAGTCAATTTGGTTGTAAAGTCCCAGACTACCTCAAGGTGGTCGCCTGACCACGGCCCACTCCCGTAGAAACTGCGGGATGAGTTGCCGAACCACATCGGTAATCCAATTGGCTTTTCAGCAGCGGGACGTGCAGGTTTGGCTTCAGTCCCCTTGATAATCTTCCCCCCACAGGCAGACAAACAGAGACATGTAAAGAGAGGCAGTAGAAGGAAAACATTGCCGGAAAGGGAAGGCACTTCTGGCGCTCTTGAGGGAACTGTCATTGGGGCTGTCGGGACAAGCTGGGAGCTCTCGTCAGGCAAGTAACGGACGACGAGGCCCAAAATTTACGTCAGTTTCGTTTCAACGGCTGCAAACAGTTGGAAACGCGTCAGGTATGCGCCAGCCAATCTGCGCTATAGACTACTTCAGCACTGCCGGTGATCACAACTTCACCATCCGGTCGCCATTGAACTTGAACCTCACCTCCGGGAGTGACAACACGTACGGTTCGATCCACGAGGCCTTTCGTCATCGAAGCGACGGCTCCGGCACAGGAGCATGTGCCCGAAGCACTTGTCTCGCCTACGCCGCGCTCCCAGATTCGTAATTCAATAGTTTTTCGATCGAGAACTTTTACAAAGACAACATTTGTCCGTTGCGGAAACTGCGGATGAACCTCAATGGCTTTTCCAATCCGTCTCCAGTCTAAATCATCGAACTCCTTAACAAAGATGCAGCAGTTTGGATTGCCCATCTGTAACGCTGTAATCTGAAATGGCTGTCCATTTACCGCCAGCGGGTAATCGATTGCGTTCTGAAGAGGCTCGTTAAGGAGCATCGGTATTGAAGAAGGTTCGAACTTCGGCTGTCCTAGTTCTGAGTCGAAGCGGTATTTACCTTCGCCTAGTTTTTCCCGGAGAAAGTAACGTTTGATTCCAGTTCGTGTGCTTAAACGAAGTACTTCCTCTCTCCACTCGTTTGTGTAGTGAAGATAAGCAGCGGCGCAGCGCGTACCATTGCCGGAAAGACCTGCTTCACTGCCGTCGGGATTGAATATACGAACGTGAAAATCTGCGTCGCTACTCTTGGACGGCGACACTACCGCTATGCCATCGGCCCCGGCGCCATAATGCCGATCGCAGATGTGTCTTGCGAAGGCGCCTGGATCGCCGTACACAGCCACATCACTTGCGCGAATCACCAGATAATCATTGCCAAATCCGTGAAACTTAAAGAAGCGTAGAGGCATGGCGCATCATTGTGACTTGCCGGTAAAAGACGCGAGCATCACTGCAATGGGATCGATGCACGTTGTGCGCGGCTCCACATCGTCCGGATAATTGTTGACGATGATGGAAAAAACTAGTTTTTCACCCGCCGCGCTAGTCACGTATCCAGACAGACTTGCAGCCGAGCTGAGCGAGCCCGTTTTGGCGCGGACATTGTTTTCCGCTGCTGTGCCGCGCATGCGATTTCTTAAAGTGCCGTCAACACCGGCAATTGGAAGTGCTGCTCGAAACGCATCAGCGTATCGGTGTTTGCTCATAAACGTGAGCAATTGCACAGTCGCATCCGCGGTTACCATGTCGTTTCGCGACAAACCCGATCCATCCGTCAGCGATAGCGAATCGGGCGTCAGTCCTGCCTCGCGCAAGAACGTCCGAACAACGTTCAGACCTGCGTCTTCAGAAGTCTTGATAGGCGTTGTGGATGTTACAGGCGAAGAAGTGACTTTTCCCAACGTCCTTAGAATCAGTTCGGTGTAGAGGTTTTGACTAGGCTTTAGCGTTTGCGCTGCAATGATACTAAACGGAACTGATTGAACATTTGTGAGTTCAGTTTTCTGGTTTTCTTGAAGCGTTACGCTCGATTGGCTACCGACGCTGATTGTTACTGTGCCGGGAGTGAGGATCGTTTGATGCTCAGCACCTATGACGCGTGATTTACCAACAACAGTCACGCCTTTCTGAGCGAGAGATGCACGTAGCAAGTAAACGAACAGTAGCGCGGGGTGCGAGATTGCGACACCTCCCGTGTAGCCTCGATCGTCGACGGCGATACTTCCGCTCGCGATCAAAGTGTCCTTGCCCAGATCGCGATAGATCGTCAGATCCCTTCGACTCCCCTTAGCACTTGTCGTTATTTGATTAATGATTGTGAGCAGTGGGTCGGGAGGGCCAGTCGTAATCAGTGCCTTGCTTCCAGGTTCCGATCCCGGCTTTATGAATAGATCCAGCGCGTTGTCGTTGACCGTCAATGCACTAATTCCCGCGCCGTAGTACCAGGTTAAGTCTTCCCATTCCCAGCCAGAGCCGTAGGGCGGTCCGGTAAAGTAACTTTCATCACCGATCAAGTCACCTTCAACACGCTTCACTCCGGCGCCCGCGATTCGTGCAGCAAGATCTTCAATTGCTTTGAAGTAATTGCCGTTATTGAAGCGGGCGGCAAATGAGGGATCGCCGCGGCCGTAGATAGTCAGATCGCCGCGGATAACACCGGAGCTGTCCGGCTTCGCGGGTGCATAGACCGAAGTTTGAAATCGGTAGTCCGGTGAAAGGCGATCAAGGGCGGCCGCTACTGTATAAAGTTTCATATTCGATGCGGGCCGCAGCAGCTTCATGCCGTTTTCTTCAACAAGCACGCGTCCTGTGTCCAGTGAAGCCACTTTCACGCCAACAATTGCTTGCGCCAATTCGGGTTTGTGAAGAACTTCGGCAATACGATTCTGTAACTCTGTTAGCGTTTTGGCGCTCGTGCCACTCTGTGCCTGGACTGTTGCTACGGGTGCCGGCGGCGAAGGCTGTATAACAGGAGTGGGCGAAGCTGCCGGGCTAGGACTTGGTGATGGTATTTGCGACCGCCGCGGCCTATCGGGAAGCTGGTTTAGCGGCTTATTTCCGTCTGAAGCATGCCAGCCCCTGATGGGTACTGCCGTGCCTAAAACGGCAACAAGCAGCAGTAATGTAGCGACATTGAAAATGGGGTTTTGTGAAGTAGAAAGATTATCTTTGTTGTGCATCAGCTTTGGCTTGCTGTGTTCCGTGGGACTGATGAACGCGTTTCATCAGCTCAGCGAATCGAGGATCGGGACGCAGGCTATTCCAGTTGGGATCATTGTCGAAGCAAGGACGATTTTCGTTGCCCAACGAGATTGCTCGCTCGAGCCATTTGAACGCTTCATCTCGATTTCCTTCAAGCGCATAGACGGACGCGATTGAATATGCAATGTCGGGATCGACTTCCCCGTTACGCTTCACGTCTTGGTTCAGCTCCGCAAGTGCCTCATCATGTTTGCCCTGCGCGCTTAACATCATCGCGTAAAACGGTCTTATGCCGTGAAGGTTCGGATGTTTCTTAACGACGTGTTCCATTTGCTCGGTTGCTAGATCCTTGTCACCGCTGTAATAGGAAGTGAGGGCGCGAAAAGTTCGCACGAGCGGATTGTCTGGCTCATCAGCATTATCAAGTTGTCGTTTCGCTTCATCAAATTGCCCAAGATACAGATAAACCAGGGCGCGGTTGTAACTCGCAACTACATGGGCTGCCGGATCCAGCCGAACCAAACGATCGTAACTTCGTAAAGCGCGAGAGTACTCACCGTCCAGTCGATGCAGCGTAGCTTTCACAAAGTGAACTACCGCCTCGTCCGGTGCTTCCTTGCGCATCCGCGACACCTCGTCGCGAGCCTTCTGTTTTTGACCCCGCCACAAGTAGACAAAGACCATTAGCATACGGGCTTCGATGATATTCGGATCCAGCTCGAGAGCCTTGTTGAAAGCGGTTTCAGCTCGCTCAAAATCTTCAACTCCACCGAACCCTTTGAAAACGCGATTAACGTAAGCGGCACCGAGTCCGTCGTAAGCGAGCGCAAAATTTCGATCGAGTTCGATAGCACGTTCGAAGTGATCGATGGCAGCTGAACAATCTTCAGGGGCAATGGTGCGAAAGATGAAACGCGCAAACAGGTCTCGTCCTCGGAGATACTGCTCGTATGCGGCGGCGTTTTGTGTTTTCGTGACACCGACTTGCTCGTCCGGGCTTAGTTCGAGTCTCAATCCTTCGACGATGCGCTGAGCGATTGTGTCCTGGACAGCAATAATGTCAGCAGCATCTGTGTCTATACGGTCGCTCCAAAGAATTTCACCTGACACGACGTCAAGTAGCTGAACTGTGACGCGAAATCGCTCGCCGGCGTGCATGAAGCCCGCAGCGAGCACGGCACTGACGTTCAGTTCACGACCAACATCGTGAGGATCGACTTGTTGCCCCTGGAATCTCGCAATGACGGATGAAGGCCGAACTACAAGTGAGCGTACGCGTGCGAGCTCAGTGATGACGGCATCAGCAAGCGCGAATTCGTAAAAGGTTGCACCCGCATCGTTAGCAAGATTTCTAAAGGGGAGGATAGCCAGGCTCTTTTTTTCGCGATCGGCAACGGTGGTCAGCGGGGTTTCATGCACACCTTGTTTCGTGGGCGTGATCAATGTGGATGAAGACGTCGGCGACTCACTCTTCGTTATCGTCTTCAACCAACGCATTGCGCGGGAAACAGGGCTCACTCCCGCCAGGTGACGCGGCGGTTCGGGCGCTACAGTCGCGAACGGTACGCCGGATATTGCGGAGGTTGTGATGTCTTGCAGCACGCTTCGCAGATCCTCCCGAAGTTCTTCCATCTTCTGGTATCTATCGCGTGGCTCCTTGGCTAACGCTCGATCGAGAATTGGCTGGAGGCGTGGGTGAAGTGGGCCCGGACGCAACTCGGCGAGCGGGCGAGGCGCTGCATATAAGACGGCGTGGCGTACATCAATTGTTGTTTTCCCGCGAAATGGCCACGTGCCGGTCAACATCTCATAGATAAGTACGCCTGTTGAAAAAATATCAGCGCGTTTGTCAACACGGTCGCCGCGTGCTTGTTCGGGAGCTGCGTAAGTCGCAGTGCCGTATGGCACGCCGACTTCAGTCAGTTCAGTTCGGTGAATCCCGGTTGTGGCTGCTTCACCTTCATCGAGCAGCTTTGCCAGTCCAAAATCCAGTACTTTCACTTGCCCGGCAGGCGTCACCATGACATTACCCGATTTGATGTCCCGATGAATGATTCCACGGGCATGCGCCGCTGCGAGTGCATCCGTAACCTGAAGCGCAATTAACAACGCACTTTTAAGCTCGAGGGGGCGCCCGCCGACGAGTTGCCTCACATTTCGTCCCTCGACATACTGCATCGCGATGAAGTGAACGCCATCGACTTCATCGAGATCGAAGATGGTGCAGATGTTTGGATGATCCAGCGACGACGCTAAACGGGCTTCTCTTTCGAACCGCTTTAAGTTTGCTTCTCTGGCAGTTAGTTCTGTGGGTAACACTTTGATTACGACGGGCCGACCGAGCTTCACATCGGTGGCTTTGTATACCGCGCCCTGCCCGCCAGCTCCGAGCTTATCGGTAATTTGATAACTGCGCAGAGTTTTTCCAATCATGTGAATGAGGCTAGAACTTCTTCCGCGGCCGCCGTCGCGGTACCGACCTTTCCGACGACGACGCCTGCGGCATGATTCGCGAGGATTGCCGCTTCCAGCATCGTGGCTCCGCCAGCGAGCGAGGCTGCCAATGTTGCAATGACCGTATCTCCCGCTCCGGTAACGTCGTAAACCTCGCGGGCAGCAGTTTCGACAAAGATCGGATTGAGATCTCGTTCGAGTAACATCATGCCACGATCACCGCGCGTAATGAGCACCGCATCGCAACGAAGGCTTTCGCGGATAATTTTCGCCGCTTGATGAAGTCCCGCGTCGGAATCTTCTTCCAGGTTTGCCATTCTCAACGCTTCATGGTGATTTGGTGTAACCAAAGTTGCCGGACGATATGAGTCGAAATTCCGCAGCTTGGGATCTATCAGCACCGGCATGTGCTCATAAGCAAGGGGAAGGATCTCAGCAAGGATGCGCGGCGTTACGACGCCTTTATCATAATCTGATACTACGAATGCATCAGCCTGCTTCAGAGCGTCTTTAAGTTTTCCGATGATCTTCTGTTCGGTTTCTCCGTTAATCGCAGTTCGCATTTCCCTATCAGCGCGAACTACTAGTTGACTATGCGCAATGATACGCGTTTTGACAGTCGATGGACGTGATTTATCTATGATGATTAAGTCATCCGATTGTAACCGGCTTTCCTGAAGCACAGCTGAACGCAAACGTTCGCCACTATTGTCTTGACCGGTAACGCCGATAACTTTTGCCTGGGCGCCGAGCGCTACGAGATTTGCCAGAACATTTGCGGCGCCGCCCAAATGCACAGACTCGCGACGAATATCTACAACGGGAACGGGCGCCTCGGGTGAAATTCGCGTCACTTCGCCCCAGACAAACTCGTCGAGCATTACGTCGCCGAGTACGACAACGCGACGCTGCCCGATGTCCAGAAGAAGATCTCTGACTCGTTGTCTGTTAAGTTGAGTCATCTTTTTTTGGAGTCCGCTGACGTGTCGTCACTTTTCATCTCTGGCTTTACTCGAGTACGGAAAGCGGTGACAAGTCACCGCACTCCAAAGAGCTTTACTCGAGAACGGAAAGCGGTGACAAGTCACCGCACTCCAAAGAGCTTTACTCGAGTACAGAAAGCGGTGACAAGTCACCGCACTCCAAAGAGCCTTATGCCGCATTCCTAAGGACACGGTCCATCGCCGCAAGTACTCGTTCGACCGGAACCCGGATAATGCACTCTGGTCGGTCAAATTTTTCGCAGAAGTAGCCATGACAGGGCTGGCAAGGCATATCCTCGAATACAACTTCTGAGGGAGCTTTGGTCCAGGGCTGCCAATGAATTCGATTTGAAGAACCAAAAATCACAACCGAAGGCGTGTCCATTGCCGCCGCAACATGTGCGATGCCGCTATCATTGCCGACGAAGAGACGAGCACGCCCGCATAATGCAACAACCTCAGGTAGCGTCAAATCGTTAAGAATAATTGCCGGCGCTGAGCTAAGTTTCTCGAGTTCGAAACCCAGGACGCGTTCGCTCGGCGCGACCAGAATCACGGATGGAATGCTTCGCGCGGCCAGATCTTCAATTACCTTCGCGAACTTCTCAACAGCCCACTGTTTAGTTGCAAATGCAGCTGCCGGGTGAATTAACGCGAATGATTGATTGCTGTTTAATCCAGCCGCCGTCAAACGATCACGAATCTTTGCTGAAGCTTCTGGCGACACACCGAGGCATGTCGAGGGCCGATCAGTGACCGGCACGCCCGTCCAGCCCACTAAAGCAAGTTGCTGTTCTACTGAATGCGTCTTATCACGTCCCCACAACATTATCGGCGATGGGGAAAGGTGGTTGTGCAAGCGAGCATATTGGTAAGTCTTAAAGCCAACCCGATGTTTCGCGCCCGAGGCGCGCGTTAACAATGTTGCAGTGGTTCCCCCATGAAGATTATAGGCAACGTCGTATCGAGTCTGACGGAGTCTTCGTGCCACTTGCACTCGAGAAGCGACGCTCGCCCGGTCAAGCGTAATTACGTTGTCTACGTCCGGAAAGCCGGAAAGGAGAGGGGCGACCCAGCCTTCCAGCAAGATATCGATTTGGGCGTGAGGTAAGAATCTCTTGAGCGCAAATATTGAAGGCGTCGCAAGGACTGTATCGCCAATTGATCTTAAGCGGACGAGTAAAACGCGATGAACGGCAGTCCAGTCCCAGAGAGATGGTCCAAGAGGCTGCGGCGAGTCATCGTCGCCTTTTATCTGCTGTGCCAATCCGCGCATTCGCGGTGACTGCTCGACGATTTCGCGCAAACTGTTCATGCCTGTTCTGGCTCATGATCCTCGACGGTGGCTTCGTCAATCAACATCACGGGAATGTCATCGCGAATCGGGTAGACACGTTTACATTGCACACATTTGAGACCACTGCCATCGGGCTTCAACTCAACTTTTGCTTTGCAGGCGGGGCAGGCAAGTATCTCCAGTAGATCCTCGCTAATAGGCATTTGGACTAACCTTTCAAACGTTCATCAGTCAGGTCGGCACGGGAGTACGTAAGCAGCTTTCGGGAGACCAGAGCTTAGCATAAAGCAATCCGTGAAAGGCAGTACAGCCCAACCTTGCGCAAACCCGAAATTCAACCTACGAAGTTTGGTAGATCGTTCAAGTCCAACCTACAAGACGGTTTACTTACGAAGGTTTCGCTTCCAGCGAAATGCAGCCACTTCCTTTGCGTAAAGAGCATGGCTGTGCTAGTGATTTGAGGCGAAGAATCAACATAAGAATTCAGGTCACGAAATGTCTGTCGAATTTGCAGTTCAATATGCCTGCTCATTGCGGGCTCGGTATCCGGAACATCACCTGCGAGCCTGGGGACGTTTAAGCAGTTTGCATTCTCGCGTCATGCAAAGTGACTCGACCGTCCGTATGGACGAAAAACTGCAGTGGGTAGAAAACGCTCGAGAGGAAATGGATCGGCTGCAAACTGAAACAACGGTATGTTTAAACTGTCCCGCATGTTTACCTCTAGATGCTGCGGGCGAAGGAGAAGCTGTCGGTTGTCTCGGCCGCGTCAGCTATCCGATTGAAGCAACATTTGAGAAGTTTCTGGCGGATCGGGTGCAGTTGTCGTTGGACACACTGGACAAAGAAGACCAACCACGCTTACTGCGGATCCTGGTGGATCCTGAATCTCCTTTTGATGGTGAAGCGACGAAGGAGTTGCGACGTGTTACAACGGATCAGGGACTTCGTTTCTTCGAACTGCGGATTCCGATCGCATTGACAGGAGAGGCTTCGCGGCTCACAACCGATAATGTTTTTGATTTGTTAGCGGGCTTTCGTTCTGAAGATTCTGAACGCACCAGCTACACTCGCGAGTTTCCATTTCAAGCGACGCCGGATTACTACGATTTCCTCGATCTCGTTCTGCGAAGCGATTTGTCACAGTCGGAAGTTGATCGGCTAAAAACGCGAGGTAGAAATTATTTGCAGTTCCTTCGTTTGCTGACAGCGATTGAGCGAGCAGAAGCTTTGAATACGCGGGTATTGGTTGACTGAGTTCAAGGCCCGTTCGGGGTTGCATCATGTGATAGGTCGAATAGGGCCCATATGTGCTATTGGCCGTTCTAATCGTCGGTGGGAATCACCTCACCAAGAGGCAAGTCATCTTTCAACGAGGCAGCCTTCCTTCGCCAAAACAAGTAAATGGGAATACCGGTCAACACCAGCAGATAACCAATACCCGATGTTGAGGGAGCAAGCCAGGCGAGATCGATTATCAACAACGCCGCGATTGAAATGTAAACCAGCGGTACGATCGGATATCCCCACGTGCGGTACGGTCTTTCCACTTCCGGAGTCTTGCGTCGCATTGCGATAACAGCACCCACCATTAACGCGTAAAAGATAAGATCCGCAGAGACGATGTATTCGAGTAACTGTGTGTAGACGTTTCCATAGGTCACTGCGCCCGTCCGTGGATCTGCTGTAACCGTCCTGGGAAGCGTCAGGAACGATGCCCAAAGCCCCTGTGCCAACAGTGCGACAGCAGGAACATGTCGTGAGTTCAGCAGGCCAACGCGTTTGAAGAAAAGGTTATCCCGCGCCATCGCATAGTAAACGCGTGCACCTGCGAGAATCAGTCCGTTATTGCAGCCAAACGTTGAGATCATGATCGCAAGGGCCATCACGTTTGTTCCCACAGGTCCCAGAATTGTTTGCATCGTTGCTGTAGCGACACGATTCTGAGGCGCATTTTGAAGCGCAGTGAGCGGCAGCGTTACCACGTAAGCTAGATTTGCGAGCAGATATAACCCGACAACGACACCACACCCGATTAATAAAGCTCGGGGCAGATTTCTACCGGGATCACGAACCTCGCCGCCGGCGAATGTCACGTTGTTCCAGGCAGATTGGGCGAACAAGGGACCGACCATCGCCCGGCCGAGCAACATTGCAAGGGCGACCAACAGAGCGCCAATACCAGCCGCTTGGAATCCAATCTGACTTGGCTGTGGTTGCCAGCCATTGGCCCACGGCGCCCACCATGAGGATGTATATGCGGCACTGGAGTGGTTCCAGCCGAGTGCCAGGCCGATAACGATGAGCCCGAGCAACGCGGCCGTCTTCGTGAACGTGAAAACGTTCTGAATAATCTTGCCTGTCTTCAATCCGCTCGTGTTCGTGAAGGTGAGAAAAAGGATCAGAATTACGGCAACGAGTTGTTGCGTTGACAGACTGAGTACGTAACCACCAAAGCCTCGCGGCGCGAGGATGTAATTGTCCGCAGCCACCCAACTGGTGAAAACCCCGAGAAAATTGGCGAAGGCCACTGCAACAGCGGCTATGGTTCCGGTTTGAATAACGAGAAAAAGTGACCAGCCAAACAGAAATCCGATGGACGGTCCATAGGCCTCCCGCAAAAATACGTACTGCCCCCCGGCGTGTGGCCACATCGCAGCCAGTTCCGCACAGCAAAGAGCGCCTGTGATGGTTAGGACGCCCGCCACGGCCCAAGCTACCAGTAGCCACCCCGGAGAACCCACCAGTCGAGATGATTCGGCGGAAGTAATGAAGATCCCGGACCCAATCATCGAGCCAACCACGATCATCGTGGCATCAACGGGCCCCAGGCTGCGCACCAGTTTTGTCTGGGATCTCTCAATTTTGGCGCTCATTGGTAGTTTCCCTATAGTTGGGCAGGTAAACCCTGTCAAGGAAAAACGTGTCCCGGTGTATTAATTTTGTGGGATCGTGGCTCCGTGGGCCCCCCACCGATAGAGAGCGATGCGTTAATGGAATTGGGGCGTCAACGGAGGGAGCCCCACCAGAACAGGTGCTTGACACGACGACCGATGCAAAATAGTCTTTCTGGTGCTAAACGTGCGGCACACGCCCTAGCAAACCTGCCTCAGGCAATTTACACATCTCAACACAACGAAAGCCGAAGATTGAATGATTAAGGAACAGCTAATCCCTCGCATAACCGAAAAACAAGCACACGTCGGCGTAGTTGGCCTCGGCTACGTTGGCTTACCTTTACTCGTCGAATTCGCCCGCAGTGGCTTCCTGGCTACAGGATTTGAAGTCGATTCTTCCAAAGCCGATCGGATCAACCAAGGTGATTCTTACATCGGCGATGTTGACGCAGCCGTGCTACGCAAATTGGTGCAGGACAAACGCCTGAATGCGACGGTCGACTTCAATGGATTAAAAGATTGCGACGCTGTAATTATCTGTGTGCCTACGCCGCTGCGTAAGACAAAAGAGCCTGATGTTTCATACATACTTGCGGCAGCCGAAGAGATTCAGAAGCGGCTTCATCGCGGGCAGTTGATCATACTTGAATCAACCACGTATCCGGGCACCACTGATGAAGTCCTTTTGCCGATGTTCGAAGAGACAGGGCTGAAACTTGATACTGATTTCCTTTTGGCGTTTTCTCCCGAACGTGTCGACCCTGGCAATCCGCAGTTTCAGACACACAACATTCCCAAAGTTGTTGGAGGAGTAACCGAAGACTCGACAGAAGTCGCGGCGCATCTGTACTCGCAGATCGTGAACGAGGTTCACGCCGTTAGCGCCGCACGCGTAGCCGAGGCAGCGAAACTTTTGGAAAACACATTTCGCGCTGTCAACATCGGAATGGCGAACGAAATGGCGCGTCTTTGTTACGCGTTAAATATCGATACGTGGGAAGTTATTCGCGCAGCTGCCACCAAGCCCTTTGGCTTCATGGCTTTTTATCCTGGTCCCGGAATCGGTGGCCATTGCATTCCTCTCGATCCGCACTACCTTTCGTGGAAAGCACGACAACACGGTTTTGATTCGCGTTTCATTGGCCTCGCTGAGGAAGTGAATTCACGCATGCCGGAACACGTGGTTCAACTGGTGTCAGACGGTCTAAACGATGATAGAAAACCGATGAAGGGCTCCCGAGTATTGTTGCTCGGCGTAGCGTATAAGAAGGATATTGATGATGTGCGGGAAAGCCCTGCATTGTCGATAATCGACCGTCTACGGGCCAAGGGTGCTGACGTCCACTATCACGATCCTTTCGTCGCCAGTCTCAATTTCGAGGATGCGCACACCGAAGCGAGTGGTGAACCGCTCGATTCGGTACCATTGACCGATGAAGAGCTGCGTTCATCTGATTGTGTTGTTATCGTCACAAACCATAGCACGATCGATTACACTCGTGTGTGCCAACTCAGTTCGTTAATTGTTGATACCCGCAACGCACTGAACGGTGACGTTCGCCGTCAAAGTCGGGCGAAGATAATTAGACTGTGACGTCGAAAGCGGCGAGACATACCGACTCAAGTGATTTCTTATTGTTTCGCCGCACTGCCAACCTGAATGTTGAAAGTAATCAACGTCGTCGGGGCCCGCCCCAATTTCATGAAGGTCGCACCTCTGGTGGACGCCATGAAAGGACGGGCGAATCAGTTCACTCCCCTTGTGGTCCACACCGGACAGCACTACGACGCGTTGATGTCCGACCTTTTTTTCCGTGACCTCGATCTGCCAGCCCCCGACGTTTACCTGGGTGTGGGATCTGCTTCGCACGCTGCGCAGACGGCGGCTGTGATGGAAAAGTTCGAGCCAGTTCTCCAGCGCGAAAAACCAGATTGGGTGTTGGTGGTTGGCGACGTGAATTCGACAATCGCTTGCGCATTAGTATGTGTAAAGCTCGGTGTGAAGGTTGGGCATGTTGAGGCAGGTTTGCGCAGTCGCGATCGAACGATGCCTGAGGAAATCAATCGTCTGTTGACAGACCAAATTTCAGATCTGCTGTTTACTCCTTCACCAGATGCGGATGCGAACCTGCGTTCCGAAGGCATTCCTCAAGAGCGAATTCGCTTCGTAGGCAACATCATGGTTGATTCGCTCTTTAAGCACCTTGAGCAAGCAAGAAAATCGCGAATCGTCGACGACCTTGGTCTCGCCAAAAAAGCCTTTGCAGTGCTCACATTGCACCGGCCCTCGAATGTTGATGATCGTCAGGTCTTCGGGCGAATCTTGTCGGCGTTGGAAGCAATAGCTGCGCGGGTACCAGTAATCTTTCCTGTACATCCGCGAACACGAAAAATGATTGCAGAGTTTGGTTTGGCGGAAAGGATCGAGAACACTGCGGGATTGCGGTTAATTGATCCACTTGGGTACCTGGATTTCTTAGGTTTGTACAGCACGGCAAAATTGGTGCTTACAGATTCGGGAGGCATTCAGGAGGAGACGACAGTGCTTGGCATCCCCTGCCTGACGTTGCGCGAAAACACCGAGCGGCCGATCACTGTTGAGGCAGGGACGAACACCATCGTGGGCACTGATATCGAAAAGATTGTAAGTGCCGCCCTTTCATCGCTGAATGGAAGTACGCCAAACCGTCAGCCACCCAAGTTTTGGGATGGGCATACAGCCGAGCGAATCATCGCTGAGCTTTATTAACTGGCGACTTTCACCACATCCTTGATCATTCTCCCTAAATGAATAGGTCCTTCGCCGCGCTTCTCCAACCGTTGGAGTAGCGGTGGTAACGGAGTGAGCAAATCTCCGCGAGTACGGGCTTAATGCGCGCCAGTCTTTCGGATTGCAGGCTCCCTCTTACTCGGAGGTGATGGGCTCTGTCTTTTATGGTCAAGATTGTTCTTTGTGCCCGAAAATCTTCGCCCTTGGATATCAGCCTCTGATAGATGGCCGTAAGGTGATCAATCTCCGCCTGACAGCCACTCAGTCGCCACTCGTGGGCTGTCTCCGAGTGCATTTGGAAAAAGTTGCCTCGAGGTTTTGTCGTTGCCAGAGGCTTGGCTCCAAGTTGCTGGCGAGGGTGTTGCCGATAGCTGATCAGCGGCTCTCCTATGGCAGCAGTATCTGCCACCATCGCTACCAGGACGGCTATCCAACCATCGTGGATGAAGCTGATGTCGAGTGGGATTGGAAGGACCAGCTGTCTGTACTCGGACCGGAAAGCCATTGTCGCGCCGGTCACAACGTTGCGGGCGATCAATACATCTCGAATCCTGCCCTGCTCGATGAGGCGCTGTTCTTTTTTGTTGATTATGCGTTGCCAAAGACGTTCGCCCAATGGAATTGAGTGCTGGTCGATCAGCTCCGCGTCCGTAAACACGAGGCCAATGCTGGAGCGGGTAAGGAAGATTTGCTCCATTCGTTCTAACTTCTTGGTGTGCCAGATATCGTCCTGGTCGGCGAGGGCAATCACGTCGCCGGTGCAGAGTTCAATAGCCTGTTCGAAATTTTTTACGGTGCCCAGCTTCTCCTCATTCGCATAGATGCGAACCGGGAACGCGGCCTGCGCTGCGAACTTACCGAGAATTTCCACCGTGCCGTCTGCAGAGCGGTCGTCACACACAATCAGTTCATCAGGCAGTCGAGACTGTGCTGCGATGCTGTCGAGCTGTTCTTGAAGAAATTGCTCCCCGTCGTAGGAGCACAACGCGATTGATAACTTCAAACTATTCGGTCTCGCGTTCATGGTTCGGTCATAAAATTCATCAAGACGCGCTTTGTCGAGGGTGGCAGTTCTGGCTGGAGTGTTTTTCAGGCGTGAGGGCCCGATCATCAGGATTGCTGCCCAGAATCCGTCTCTGACGTTTGCCAGTGAAGTACGGGTGCTATGAGCCCCGGTCGTTTATGGCGTTCGGCCAAGGTGTCATCAGCAGATTCAAATACCTCAAAGTGCACGATGTCGCTATTTTCAAAAATAATTCTTTGGTTTTTAATATCCGCCCCAAGCGTTGCGCAATAGCTGCCGGCCTTGAACAATTCAGCGGGAACAGTTACTTCGCTCACAAATCTGCCAACTTTTCGATCTGCCGTTTGTCCTCCCGGTATTTCGTCATAGTCCGAAGTCGTTAACACAATTTCTCCACGGTCATTCCTAATGAGCATGAAAAAGCGTGAGTTTGGAACGGCTTTGATATTTTCGTATTCGAAGAGGATTGTAAATGGTTCCCGGCAATCAACAGCAGCGGATGCTCGGCCTCTTTGCTTCACCAGTGCGCTGCGCAGCCTAATCTCATCACTCTCGCCACGTGGCACTCCAGTCCAGGTAATAGGGGAATAAAGCTGATTAGCTCTGTCCAGGTAATGAGCGGTTACCTCGCGCGTGGGTCCACTGCAAACAGTCTTTCCATCGTGAAGCAAAATCGTTCGTTCGCATAATGCGTTCACGGCGTTGATATCATGACTGACAAACAAGATCGTTCGGCCTGCCCGAGCTACTTCATTCATTTTGCGCAGGCATTTTTTTTGAAAGCTAACGTCACCTACTGCCAATACTTCATCAACGATCAAGATTTCCGGCTCAAGCTGGGCAGCTACCGCAAAAGCTAAGCGAACCGCCATGCCGGACGAGTAGTGCTTTAATGGTGTATCAAGAAACTGTTCCGTTTCGGCAAACGCGACGATCTCGTCGAACTTATTTTCAATCTCGCGTTTACTCATACCCAAGATCGCCCCGTTCAGGAAGATGTTCTCGCGGCCGGTCAATTCCGAATGAAATCCGGTTCCCACTTCAAGCAAGCTGCCGACTCTTCCATTCAGCGTCACACGACCTTTTGTGGGTTTTGTTATGCGAGAAAGAATCTTTAGCAAAGTGGACTTTCCGGCGCCGTTTCGACCGATAATGCCGACAACCTCACCCGGTTCGACTTCAAAGCTGACGTCAGTTAGAGCCCAAATTGTCCCGTTTCCTGCGCCTTTGCCGGCGTAATTTGAGCGAAAAACGGCTCGCGCACTGGAGGCGATCGCATCACGCAGACTCGTGTGTCTTTCGCGCTTACCAAGGCGATATCGTTTGCTCAAGTGTTCGACCTTTATGATTGGCTTCATCGTAGACTTCTAAATCACGTCCGCAAATCCGTCTTCGACTCTTTGAAACACGTAAATGGAAATGAAGACGATTAAAAACGTAACAATTACTGAAATGCTAATCGCGCCCCAGTCAAAGGCCCTCGGAACCAACGAAGCTCGGAATCCTTCGACGATGCCCGTCATAGGATTAAGGGCCAACAACAACTTCCACTTACCTCGTATCATGCTTAACGGGTAGATGATTGGTGATGCAAAGAGCCACAGTTGCACGATGAAAGGCAAGGCGTATCTAACATCGCGGTACTTGACGTTCAATGCGGCCATCGACATTCCGACGCCAAATGCTAAGACCGTGGTCAGTAAAATGAATAGCGGCAGAAGCAAGATGTGCCAGCTGGGAACGATGCCATAGTGGAAGATTAGCGGAATCAGCATGACCAGGGCGATTGCCAAATCGAGCAATCCGGCAAGAACGGGCGCAAGCGGTATAATCATCCTCGGAAAGTAAACCTTTGTTACCAAACTCGTGTGGGCTATGAGACTGTTAGCGCTATTTGTGATTGCGTTTGAGAAGAACGTCCAGGGTACGAGGCCAGCGTAAGCAAACACGGCGTACGGCATGTTATCTGACGGAATACGCGCGAGTCTGCCGAAGACGATGGTAAACAACAGCATCGCAAATAGTGGTTGAATGATCGCCCAAGCTGCCCCCAGAAAGGTCTGCTTGTAACGCAGTTTAACGTCACGCCACGTAAGGAAAAACAGCAGCTCGCGATACTGCCATACGTCGACCAATCCAAGCCGAAAACCGGACGTTGTTGGCTCGATTACAATTTGTGGTGTTGTGATGTCTGCCAGGGAATTCGGCTCGACCGGTTCTCTTGAGCTCAACACCGTACTGAGTTTCTCGCGCGTCTCGCCGGCATTCACGTTCATCAATTTAGCATCCCGTTGTTCAGATTGCGATCGAACCATACTGACGCGCTGCTTTTGTCTGCCTTCGCGATTTATGCCATTGGAGCAGCGATCGAGGTGCAGCCAGGCCCGCGATCATTCGTGCTCCTTCAGTCCACGAATTCATTCCATCCAGGTGTCTGAACATTAGTCGCATCGCAGCGGTTTTTTCACTTCTGCGCATGTACTCCTGAGCTGTGCGGAACATCGTCAACGACTGAAATTTCTTGATTTCGTCTGGAGTGAAACCGAGATGTGGGCCAACTCGTCGTTGAGCTTCCAGTTTTTCGTGCATCATCATCGAAACATTCAAACTAGCATTTTGTCCGTGAATACGCCACGCTGACAGTACTTCCTCGCTGAAAGCAAAATCCCCATCTCCGCTCAGACGTAAATAGAGTTCGTAATCTTCTAATTTCGATTTTTCATTCCAGCCATATCGCTCTAACGCGTGCCGGCGGTAGACCACTGTGGGACTGAGCGGCGCAAGAGTTGTCATTAACATTTGGCGGACGTCCCCATCGACATATGTGGCCCAATCAGTCGTGCAGTCGATGACTCGATCCGAGCCGTCAATGCTGAACGCGTTACCGTAAGCCAGTACTGCACCGGGACGTTCCTCGAGCGTAGCGATTCGCGCTTCGAGGAACGGGGTCAGCCAGAGATCGTCTGAACCCAGGTACGCGAAATAGTCTCCATGACTGCGTTTGAGTGCATGGTTGAGAGTTGCTGACAAGCCGCGATTCGGTTGCACCACCAATTCGCAAGGAAACGAGCAATCTAGTAGAGTTTCCTCGATCAATTTTGCGGAATCATCTGTTGATCCATCATCTATGACGAGGAGTGCTGACGGCTTGAGGCTCTGGTTAAGGATTGAGCGCAGACATCTTTGAATGAATCGCGCATGGTTGTGCGACGGTACGGCAACGAAGGGTTGCTTCGCGGGACTACTGTATGCCGAACCGGAAAGGGCGTGCGTCATTCAGTTTCTATATTATATGAAGGGGTCCAACTAGCATCAGCCCAAAAGAGCCTTTAACGATGAAGGTAATGTACATCCTCGATTCGCTGAATCGCGGCGGTGCGGAAATGCTCGTGCTGGATGTTTGTCGCAATGCGCGAGCGAATAATCTCGATCTAACGCTCGTCGCGATGGGAGGCGGCGATCTCGAAAAAGAATTTACGCGCTCCGGAGTTCCATTTTTTCGGCTGAACCGCCGGCGGCCACTGGATCTGCGTTTGGTGCGAGCGCTGCGCTCGCTCATCCAGGAGAACGAAATCCAAATCATCCATGCGCATCAAGCGGTGGAAATGCTACATGGATACTTGGCGACCAGACGAAATCCCGGCGTGAAGTTGATTATGACTTTTCACCTATGTACCGCAGATGCAAAAAATCGCCTAGCGCTACAGCTCTTAACACCGAGAGTGGACGCGAATATTGCAGTGAGCCATCAGTTGTACCAGTGTTTGAAGAACGAAGCGGGACTTGATACATCGCACCGTTTTCACGTAATTCACAACGGAGTGGACCGGCGCCGACTGAAGTCGTCGGGGAATCATGTCCGTGAAGAGTTGCGCATACCGGCGGATGCTTTTGTTGCGGGGATGGTTGGAAACTTTTATGCCGACCAGCGCAAGGATCAACCCACCATTTGTAGATCTTTGCCGCACCTCTTCAGTAACGTTCGAAACGCTCACTTTATCTTTATTGGAGATGACGTAGGCGGCGCAAGGGAGATGCAGAAATGCATTGCCCTTTGCCGCGAATTGAATGTCATTGACCGGGTACATTTCTTACGTAAACGGAGCGACATACCGGATCTTCTTGAGTCTCTGGATATCTATGTCCACTCTTCAGTCAACGAATCACATCCATTGGCGGTAATTGAAGCCATGTTGCTTGGATTGCCAGTAGTTGTATCCGACATAGGGGCGCTGTTGGAAGTCACGGGAAGCGGAGAATGTGCCGTCACGTTTAAGACTGGCGACGCAGCAGATCTGGCACGCAAACTCATCCCCTTGGTCAAAGATCACGGCCGACGCAGTGAGTTGGCCCAGCGCGCAAAGGAGTTTGCAATAAAAAACTTTACGATTGAGAGGCACATAGCTCAGCTGCTGGAGCTTTACGCAAG
Source organism: Acidobacteriota bacterium (assembly GCA_046727215.1). Lineage (GTDB taxonomy): Bacteria > Acidobacteriota > Blastocatellia > Pyrinomonadales > Pyrinomonadaceae > PSRF01. Next base: position 5,459 of record JBKPCC010000054.1, on the reverse strand, counting down.
TCTTTAATCGTCTTTCAAGCATGCGTTTATTAGTAGGAATGCCAGATCCCACTTCGCTGGGCGGCCCGGCGGCTTGTGAGCCGCCCTTCGTTGCGGAGCTTCGCCGGCTTGGCATTAGCGTTGAAGAGGTAACTTACGTTTATGGCGATAAGTTATCGCCAACATCCTTATTGGAGCGCACCAGGCGAGTGCTGAAAACAGCATTAATTCTACGAAAGAGATTGAAAGCGGGATCGTTCGATGTCTTGCACCTCAATACTTCTTTCGATACTCGCGCGCTATTGCGCGACGTTATAACGCTCGCAATTATTGGACGAGGGCGCACGAAAATTTTCCTAAAATTTCATGGCTCTAATGCCGAGCTCTTTAGAACTCGGAATCCAATTCTGCGTCTGATAGTCCGGAAAACTCTGAAACGCGCGGATGGGATTGGCTTACTTTCAACCGAGGAAAAGCAGAATTTTGTTGGCGCGGGCTACGACGAAAGGAAGCTCTTCGTGATTGCGAACGTAGTTCAGCGCAATTCAGTTCACACGAACGGGCACTTCAATTCGGTGCTTGATCTGCCGCCTGAGAAGCCTGTCTTGCTTTTCATCGCTCGCTTCATTGCTGCCAAAGGTCTCCTTGATGTAATTCGGGCGTGTGGATTGTTACGCGCACGGGGCGTTGATTGTTCGCTGCTGTGCGTTGGTGACGGACCCGCACGCGCAGAAGGTGAGTCGGAGGTTAATAGACTGGGGCTTCGCGATTACGTTCGTTTTGCCGGGTTTGTTCCAGAAGAAGAAACGGTTGAGTTTTATTCAAACTCCACGATGCTCGTCTTTCCCACGTACCACTACGAAGGTTTTCCTATGTCTGTCTTTTACGCCGCAGGGGCGGGACTGCCGATAATCACAACGCGCATTCGTGCAGCGGCGGATTACCTTAGTGAGCCGGAAAACTGTTTCTGGGTCGAGCCGAAGAATCCGACGATGCTTGCCGAGAAAATCGAAAGACTCTTGAGAAACGGCGAAGCTCGGCAGCGAATGAGCGCGGCAAACAAGGAACTAGCGCGGCAATTCACCGCCGGACTCGTGGCGCCGAAATATCTGGAAGTTTATCGGCGACTGATTGCAACGTAGCGTATGTGTGGTATAGCAGGCATTATCGGCACTGAGTCGGGACGTCTGATGGTTCCCATGCTCCAGAGCATCGCACATCGAGGACGCGATGATGAAGGAGTTTGGTCCTCATCTGCTATTGATGATTTCGGACGTACTGCGTGCCTTGGTCATCGACGCCTCGCAATCATCGACACTAGTCCGGCCGGACATGAGCCGATGCACTCCGCAGATGGTCGTTACGTAATAACTTTCAATGGCGAAATTTATAATTTTCGAGAGTTGCGTGACCAACTACGGGCGCTAGGACACTACTTCAAAACTGACACCGATACGGAAGTTTTGCTCACCGCGTTTTCACAGTGGGGAGACTCGTGCTTGACGCGGCTGAACGGCATGTTCGCCTTCGCGATCTGGGACACTGCTGAACGATCTTTAACACTCGCCCGGGATCATGTAGGGATCAAACCCCTTTACTACAGTCATGTTAGTGTTCAGGCCGGCTCCCCTGGGAATTTCATCTTTGCCTCTGAAATCAAGGCTATTCTGGCGACAAAACAGGTCTCTGCCGAGTTGAATGCCGAAGCTCTCCATCAGTTTCTTACTTTCCTTTGGACTCCTGACCCGAACACACTTTTTGCAGGCATACATACGGTGCCTCCCGGATATCTGCTGAAACTACGAGACAATAAACTGGAGTTGAAGCAATGGTGGGACGTCTCGTTCGAAGAGATCGACGAGAGCAAGGATGAAGCGTGGTGGCAGGAGCGAGTGCTGGAAACGCTCGACAAAGTAGTCCGCAGGGAGATGGTAAGCGATGTTCCCTTGGGTGCATTTCTTTCCGGTGGTCTTGATTCATCCGGCATAGTTGCGATGATGCAAAGACACAGCAACGGCAGGCGCGTCGATACTTACACCGCCGGAATCGAGAGCACAGATCTTCGATACGACATAATCCCCGACGACGTACGTTGGGCGCGTCGAGTGAATGAACAGTTGCAGACCGATTATCGCGAGATCACCTTAAAGCCACAGATTGCCGATCTGTTACCAAAATTAGTTCATCACATGGAAGAGCCGCCAATCGATATGGCGATCCCGAGTTACTTAATCTCACGTGCCGCTCGAGAATCCCTAACCGTGATGTTGTCGGGAATGGGAGGCGATGAAGTGTTCGCCGGATATCCGCGACAAATGGCGATGAAGATAGCTGCAGCGTTCGATCCAGTGCCGGACCTCCTTCGACGCCCTCTGATGAAAACAGTTGCCGGAATTCTACCGGGCGGCTTGCCCGGAAAATTAACCGCACCGCTTCGCAATGCCAAGAAATTTGCGCGCAGTGCAGCACTCGATTTCGAAGACCGATATCTTGGTTACGGCACATACTTTACCGATGAGGCCAAACATAGTCTTTACACAGACGATTGGCGCGATCGGACGCAGAATTTCGATGCGTATTCTGAACATCGAAAATATTTTGCGCGGGTCGCGGATGTAGACCCACTTAATCGATTACTGTATGTGGATCTCAAGACATTCCTTCCGTGCTTGAACTTAATGACGACTGACAAGACCTCGATGGCCGTTAATTTGGAGGTGCGTGTGCCATTTCTGAATCGAGAAATGATCGAAATGGCCGCTCGAATGCCACCGAACCTGAAGCTTAAAGGTTTGAAGCGGAAGTACATTCTGAAACGGGCGTTGGAGAGGATCTTGCCCAAGGATGTTGTCTGGCGGAAGAAGGCCGGCTTCGGGGCGCCAATCCGATCGTGGCTTCGGGGACCTTTGCGGCCGCTCATTGGAGATCTATTGTCGGAAGACGCAGTGCGACGTCGCGGCTTGTTTCGACCGAAGGAGGTAACGCGAGTCATCAACGACAACGCATCCGGTCGCGAGGACAACAATTTGCAGGTGTTTCAATTGTTAGGCCTCGAAGTTTGGCACCGAGAATTTATCGATCGAAAATAAGATCAATCGCCCCCCGACCTATGACGATTGACAATCGCCTGCCCGCCGTTTTACCCTGTTAATACTCGGCAAACGCTGCCGGAAGCCAGCCTCTAGCCTCATTCACCCCGAAAAACGAACATGATAAGTAGGGAAGAAGTACTATTCACTGGACGACATACGGCGCGAACCGCACAACAGGCCAAGGCCTGGCGTGTCCTTCTGGCCGAGGACGATCGTTCCTTCAGACGGTATTTGGAAATATTTCTAAAACGGGCCGGCTACGAATTGGTACTGGCGGTCGACGGGGAAGAAGCCAGAAATCTGCTCCTCGCAGGAACAGCAGTCGACATTGTTGTTACAGACGCGATCATGCCAAGTCTGACTGGTTACCAACTCTCGAGGTTCATAAAAGATACGCCGGAGTTGTCTCACCTTCCCATAATTCTGCTAAGCGCACTTGAACCTCACGACGTGCAAAACGAAACTCATTACGTGGATGCGTTTCTCGTTAAGCCGTTTTCTAACGAGGAAATATTGAATTGCTTAGAGAGTTTGCTTTCGGAGCCTGTTAAGGCGGACGTCTAACCGGATCATCCACAGATTTCACAGATTTCACAGATTAAGTAGCAGAAAGCAGAAAGCAAACTGCCTACTGCTCTCTGCCTCCTGCCTTGAATCTGTGTAATCTGTGGAGGTTATTTATTTTTTCGTGAGGCTGTCGATAGCTGTGTACTCTAGTCCCTGAGAAACCGCTACAGCCTCGTAGGTGCAATGGCCGGCATACGTGTTAACACCTGCCTTGAGATGTGGATCAGAAGCAATCGCCCTCAGAAACCCCTTGTTCGCCAACTTAACGGCAAAAGGAAGTGTCGCATTGGTTAGCGCAAACGTGGATGTGCGTGGTACCGCGCCTGGCATGTTGGCGACGCAATAGTGCAACACGCCTTCAACATAATAGGTCGGGTTCGAATGCGTAGTAGGATGGGTAGTCTCAATACAGCCACCTTGGTCCACAGCGACGTCTACAATCACGGCACCGTTTGGAACGTCCTTTAACATCGCGCGCGTTACTAGCTTTGGAGCAGATGCGCCGGGGACCAGAACCGCGCCGATGATCAAGTCTGCCTGTGAAATCGCGTCGTGGATCATGTACGCGCTTGATGCGAGTGTTGAAATTTTCGAGAGGAAGATATCGTCTAATTCGCGAAGGCGGTCGAGATTGTTATCGATGATCGTAACATGGGCGCCCATGCCGACCGCAATCTTCGCAGCGTTTGTGCCGACCACCCCACCGCCGATTATTACGACTCGCGCAGCGGGCACACCCGGAACACCGCCCAGCAGAATTCCACGTCCGCCGCTCATCTTTTCCAGATAATGAGCCCCCACCTGGATTGCCATCCTGCCGGCCACCTCGGACATCGGCGTAAGCAAGGGCAAGCTGCCGTTGCGATCCGTGATCGTTTCGTAGGCGATGCCCGTAACTTTTCGCTCAAGTAATTGTTTGGTGAGTTCACGATCCGGAGCCAGGTGCAAATACGTGAAAAGGAGCTGGCCTTCTCGCATCAGCGGATATTCGGGGCCGATCGGTTCCTTTACTTTCACGATCATGTCGGCCTTGGCCCAGACTTCAGCGGCGGAAGAGATCGTGGTGGCACCGGCGCGTTGGTAGAGCGCATCCTCAAAGCCAGAGCCGTCGCCGGCGCCTCGTTCAACCAACACCTGGTGTCCGCTATCGGTGAGGGCGCGAACACCGGCGGGCGTCAGTCCGACTCGGTATTCGTTGTCCTTAATCTCTTTTGGCAAACCGACGATCACGTTTTGTGCTCCTTCTGGAATGTTTTGTGCAGTGCTTGGTCGGATTTAGAGATTAACCGAATCGATCTGCGCGCGTTGTAATTTGCCGCTGTAATCCACGTAGATGGATTTCCATTCGGAGAAAATATCAAGCACCTGCGTACCTGCTTCGCGATGGCCATTACCAGTTGCCTTCGTACCGCCGAACGGCAGATGTACTTCCGCGCCAATGGTTGAAGCATTCACGTAGAAGATGCCTGTGTACATTTCATTCATTGCATGAAATGCACGATTGACATCGCTGGTGTAAATCGATGCTGACAAACCGTATCGGACACCGTTTCCAATCTCGATAGCGTCTTCGAGCGAATCCGCTGGAATCACAGTTGTTACGGGTCCAAAGATTTCTTCCTGAGAAATCCGCATATCTGGAGTCGCGTCGGTGAAAACAGTCGGTTCAATAAAGTAACCGTGAGCGTACTCGCCTCTCGTAATCCGTTTTCCTCCACACGCCAACGTGGCGCCGTCCTCATTTTGTCCGATGTCGATATACCCGAGTATCTTTTCTACTGCATCGCCATTGATCACTGGACCAACGTCAGTTTTTGGATC
>JBKPCC010000053.1:0-29483 GCA_046727215.1 Acidobacteriota bacterium | reverse complement strand
GTTGACGAGCTGGATCCGTGGATTGATCGAATCAAGGAGATCGCCGGGCACACGCGCGAAACCTACGTCATCACAAACAACCACTTCCGAGGTAAGGCCGTTGTAAATGCCATCGAGATTAAGGCTGCAATTGAGGAACAGCCAGTCCCCGCTCCGCCTCCGTTGTTTGCGGAATACGAGCGGTTGACTGAATCAGCGACGCCTGCCGAACCGGGTGAAAAAAACTTATTTGACTAACTCGGTAGAGTCGAGAGGCGAGACGGCGAAGGGGTGAATGGGAGAAGGCGGCAATGCGAAGTGGGTCGCTGTGTCTGCGCATCCCATCTACGTGCCTTTTCGCCCGTTCTCCTCATCTCCGACTCGCGAACTCCAGACGTCCCAACTCCAGACTTTCACGCTGACTCACCAGCCCATTTTGCAGTGGTCTCCGCAAATGACACGGGCAATCCATCGGGATCCACGCACACGGCCAACTTGATTCCTTCCTTGTCGCGTTGAGTAGGCGGCATTACAAAATTGACTCCACGCGCTTTTAACTGTTCATAGGTCCTCTCAAGATCATCCACGTTGAAACCGATCGAACACGTGCCGGCATATTTTGATTGTTCGTCATCACTTACGTCTGGCCGGGGAATTCCGCCGCCATGGAGAGCTAAGGTGGTTGTTCCGGTATCGAACTCTGTCCAATCTGGAGACTGAAATTTAAGAGGTATTCCTATCTTGTCGGCATAAAACTCGACCGATCGATTCATGTCCGAGACGATTATCATCGTGTAGTCGATCTGTTTGAACATGGTTCATCTCCTACGTTTCTCGTTCTCTTTCTTTCGGTTGCGGCCACTGCCAATGGCCGTAATCACATCGAATTCGTCTTTCGTGAGCGGCATCACGGATAACTGGGATTGGCGAATTAAAGGCAAACCGTTCAAACGCTTGTCATAGCGGATTGCTGGAAGCGGCACCGGGTTGGCAAGGGGTTTGACCGGTTTTATGTCCACCGCAATCCATTGGTCGTCGTCGGCGGTCGGATCCGGATAGGCAGCTTTAACCACCTCGGCCAAGCCGACTACGGCTTTGTCTTTGCCGGAATGATAGAACAACACCCGGTCGCCTGTCTTCATTTCGCGCAGATTGTTTCGCGCCTGATAATTCCTTACCCCCGTCCAATCGGTTCTACCATCACGCACAAGGTCATCCCAGGAATAGGATTCCGGCTCCTGTTTGACCATCCAATAGGAAGTTCTTTTTTTGGTTGTCATCGCACGCCTCACCGTCATCTTGTCCCAAACTGCAATTGAACTCTAGAATCCAACTGCTACACCACAACATTTCAGGAGCGTTGCATGCTGAAAGAAGGACACGTCGCGCCGGCCTTTACCACCACGGATGCTTCGGGCAGCACAGTTAAGCTCAAGGACTTCAAAGGTAAGAAAGTCGTTCTCTATTTTTATCCGAAAGATGATACGCCTGGTTGCACGAAAGAAGCGTGTTCGTTTCGTGATGGTTTCGCCGCGTTCAAAAAGCGCGGGATTCATGTGCTCGGTATCTCTCCAGACAGTGAGGCATCGCACAAGAAGTTCGCGGAAAAATATAAGCTGCCGTTTACTCTCCTGACCGATCGTGATCACGCAATCGCGGATGCTTACGGCACATACGGTCAAAAGAAGTTTATGGGCAGAACGTACATGGGAATACATCGAACAACGTTTCTCATTGATGAGAAAGGGAAAATCAAGAAAGTCTTTGAAAAGGTAAAACCAGAAGAGCATGCGAGTGAGGTCCTTGAGGCGTTCGGGAGTTAACGGACTCGATTAGGCGCTGTAACGCAGACTGCTAAACCGTACGGGATCTAACAGTCTGCGTTACATCACGCAGTTTCAGGATCATTCATGGCCGATGCTGCTGGTGATCAGGCTGCCACCCAACCGCCAATCTTTTCGGGCTCGCCCTCCGGATTCCTGCCCGGCATTAGTCCCTGGAGGCAACTGAAGGAACTCGGCACATCGCCCTTCCGTCGCGGTATGCAGATGGTCTCGGGCGAGACTGGCTCTTCAACAGGATCGTTCATGAAATAAACGCGAGTATTGTCAACCAAACCGGTTCGGATCTCACGCGTCCAAAGGAGCAGGTTCGCCAGGGCATCGCCGATCTCGTCCTTACCCATCTTCGTGTCCTGCGCGATCTCCTTTTGGGTTCGCGCCCCCCTGCGAATCGCATCGCGAACCCGATCAACGGGTGAAAGTTTGCCGCCCAGTCGCCCATATGGACCAGATGTCCTGACGATCTCTCCTTCGGACGCGTACAGGCCCGACGCCTCGACCTGTTGCGAAATATATCTCTTTCGTGCCGTCTTGTACTCCTTGAGAGCTCTTCGACTTTCCGTGACTTTCTTTCGGATACAACTCTTGCAATATAAGTTGCGCCCGTCCTTACGGGCTCGACAAACACCAAACTCACTCAGTTGTAATTCTTGTGTGCAAATTGGGCATTGTTTTGTTCCGCTTACCAACTCTTCAGCTTTCATCTCCAATCGCTCCGTGCTTCGTTACAAGGGTTTTGGATGGCGCTGAAAGCAAACACTTCCCCTCAGGCCGGTTGAGACTGAACTCACGCCGGACTGTCGTTCTAAGTTGGGGTGGGTTGACGGCGAAGGACCCTTCGGAAAGGGAAATCGCCTAAGATTGCCTGGGCAAATTCAATCCAAACTACAGTCGCTCACAACAACATGCGTCTCGAATCGAAATGCGCAGCAGGTCTCCGGGCCATGCGAGAAAAAATTATAAGAGCGAGTAAACCTACTGTCGAAATCGAATCAAATCGCGAACTCAAATTTCTTGCTTGGCAATCAATCGCTTTCAACGAGGGACTCGCATTATAGTGAACGAATAATTTTTTGCAACACCTTTTTGACAATATTTTGGAGCATCGAACAACGTGCGCAATTGGTGATCTTTTTACCGCTCGAAACGCTTTTGCTCGATCATGCAAACAACTCTTTAACGAGAGGATACGTGATCGCACCACTGCAAATCTGTAACGCGCGCAATCACGAAAATTCGGATCGGCGCGATTCATTGAGACGTAATTTCTCTCGAAAAACTTGCGTTCTTTGTTCCACGGAAAAACCGTTCGCCGTCCGTTGACGCAATACGTTCGGACACTGTTCGTTCGGTCCTACCATTAGTAGGAGTGTGTAAAGCACGTCACTGATCTCAAGTGAAAATTTTTTAATTTTGGATGACGCAATAACTCAGAGCGTCGATGAATAAGTGATCAGAACACGATTCCTGATAATGATTTCTGATATTGAAACTTTGATTGAAAAGCACAGTCCCATAATCCCGTTTTCGACGCACAGCCATGAAACACGACAATGCATGTCGTGCTAATGATTTTGTCGGTCATTTGATCTGATTTCCACATGCTTTTCCACAGGCAGCTGTGGATAACTTCCAATCACATTAAGCAGGAGGCTGGGTTTCGAATGGCAGGTTACTCAGGAACACCACTGTTAAAGAAATTGGGGGTGAAGGAAGGCTTTCGGATCGCGCTTGCAGACCCTCCCGAAAGTTTCCTCAAAGAACTCGCAGCGTTGCCGCAAGGCGCCACTGTTGTTTGTCGCCCTTCCTCACCAGTCGATCTGATTGTGCTATTCGTGAAATCAGAACGAAAGCTGGAAGAGAAATTTCAACCGTACGCTCGGAAGCTCAAACCAAACGGCATGATTTGGGTCGCCTGGCCAAAGAAAAGTTCTGGTGTTGTTACTGATCTTGCCTTTGAGAACGTGCAGAAAACGGGTTTGGCAGCGGGGTTAGTGGACGTCAAGATCTGCGCGATTGATGACACGTGGTCAGGATTGAAGTTTGTGTACCGTCTTCGTGATCGCGCCAAAGTAAGGAAGTAACCTCCGTTTACCACAGCTTCAGTAATTTCCACCACGCAAATCCAAACAAGAGCCACACAGGGATGTTAACCAATGACGCAAGAAATCCTATCCACCACCAGCGACGTTGGCTGACATAGCCTCCGCCGAAGTAGATTGGCGCCGAAGTGTTACCGTAATGCGTTAGCGACGCGCCGAGATTCGAAAAGTACGCCAACGAGAGGGCCGCGAGATATGGTGGAGCACCAGCTGCGAGAATAACCAAGAGAAATGGCGTGAACATTGCAGTGACCTGTGCAGTAATGCTCGCGAATCCGTAATGTACGTAAAAGTAAATTAAGAGAAGTAAGCCCAATGCTGCCAACCAAGGCCAGCCCAATGTTAAGTTCCCAGCCGCTTCAGCAAATCGCTTTGTCAGCCCAGTTTCACCAAGCGATCCAGCGAGTCGAACTAACCCGCCGTACCAAACAAACACGCTCCAACCATCGCGTTCCCCAATCACATCCACCCACTCCAAAACACCAGTAATCAACAACACGCAGACACCAACAAGAGGCGGAATCGAATAATCAAGTGACGAAATATAGGAAAGAATGGCAGGTATGCGACCAGGAGTTTTACCGCCTAAAAAAGAGATCCATCCGCTAAGTCCACGCAGGATCCAGAGGATGGCTACGATAAGAAAGACAGCAAGCAACACTTTTTCAGCCCGCGTCATTGGGCCGATGCGCTTCAGCTCCTTGCGCGCGAAATCTGCCGCCCCAGGCGTCCGCCTGATTTCCGGAGGAAAGCTCCGATACACCAAGGTAGGAATTAGGGTCAAGGAAATCAAACCGGGCACAATCGCGCAGACCATCCACCTACCGTAGCTTAAGTCCACACCCGCCGTCTGTTGTGCAAACTTGGCGATCAAAACATTTGAGGCTTGTCCCGTGAGAAACATAGCGCAGGTTATTACCTGGCATTGATAGAGCAGCGTCATTAGGAAGGCGCCTAACCGTTCGGCAGTTGGACCTGGCCGCGATTCGTATGCCTCAGCCAGGCCCTTCGCAATGGGTAGTATCACGCCTCCCGAACGCGCACCGGTCGACGGGATGATCATCGCCAGAACTGCGTCCGTGGCAACCAGCGCATAACCTAATCCGAGAGAGTGATGTCCTATTGCTCGGATAAAAACGAATGCGGTTCGTCTTCCGAGGCCGGTCTTAATCATTGCACGAGAGATAAAGAAAGCAGCAAGTACAAGCCATACAATCGGATCGGCATAGCCCGCGAAAGCCTGATCGACTGGTAAGGCGCCAGTGAGCGCGACAACAGTTACGCCGATGAGCACGATGGCCCCCATAGGCACGGGTTGGAGAATGGAGCCAGTGATTGTTGCCGCGAAGATTGCGAGAAGTCGCCAGGAGTTGGGTGTTATACCGGCAGGAACTGGTATGAGAAGTATTCCGCCTGCGACGGCGACTATAGCAGCCCAGCGCAACCAAAGGCTGGTGAGATACTGGCCTTCTCTGGGTTCGTCGGCGCCATCTGGGGTCGAAGCTGAGGGGGCGTTTCCTGCGTCTTCCAAGCGGCGTCCTTCCGGCCAAAGAGCAGAATTTGAAGTGTCCGAGGGATACTATTATGTTGTTTATTCTGACTCAAGTTGTTTATTTCGTAAGGATACGCGTTTCGAACAGACTAATAATTTGTCCGTGTCATAGCTGTGGGTTTCGGTCTGGCCAACCACTGGGCTTGAAGGTGTGCTCTAACTTTCGATGTTAGTCAAAAAGTCTGAAGAGATTAAGTCGTCCGAGATCACAGACAGGAGTGTCTATCTCAACCGCCGGCTTTTCATGCGCGGTGCCGTGCTTGCGGCGACGGCAACTGCTACGGGGCTACTCTACCGGAGCCTGAATCCACCTCCAGTCGAGACGCCGAAAGGTTCAAAACTTAACGTCGAAAATGATGGCAGTGATCAACAGGCTTTATTGAGAGGTTACCGTACTCAAGAAAAACTCACTCCAATTGAGGATATAACGAACTACAACAACTTCTATGAGTTTTCCACGAGCAAAGGTTCCGTCGCGCGAGTTGCGAGTGGTTTCGTAACAACACCGTGGACTGTTTCAGTTGACGGTCTGGTGAACAAACCGAAGATCTTTGACTTGGACGAACTTCTAAAGTTTTCACAGGAAGAAAGAATCTATCGCTTAAGATGCGTTGAAGGCTGGTCAATGGTTATCCCCTGGATTGGTTTTCCGCTCGCGCAGATTCTCAACAAAGTCGAGCCATTGAGCAGCGCAAAGTATGTCGCCTTTCAAACGCTGTTCGATCCGAAACGAATGCACAATCAAAATACTGGGGTTCTTGACTGGCCATATGTTGAAGGCCTTCGCCTGGACGAAGCAATGCATCCGCTCACGATACTCGCGACTGGCTTATATGGTGAAACGCTACCTCCTCAGGATGGAGCTCCGATTCGGCTGGTTGTACCCTGGAAGTATGGGTTTAAGAGTATTAAATCCATCGTCAAGATGACCCTTGTTGCTGATGAGCCTCCTGCAACATGGAACATGACAGCGCCTGACGAATATGGGTTTTACTCGAACGTAAACCCAAACGTTCCCCATCCGCGTTGGAGTCAGGCTCGGGAAAGACGCATCGGGGAATTCGGGCTACGAGAGACGCTGCTTTTCAATGGATATGGCGAGCAAGTCGCAAGCTTATACAGCGGTATGGATTTGAGAAAGTATTTTTGACGTGGCGGTTTAATGAAAGACATTCGATTTTCAAAACTCGTCATCCTTGTAAATTCGCTCGTACCACTGGTGTTGTTGCTTTGGGACGTGTATCACCGAAAAGTCGGCGCCAATCCCCTGGAGTTCGTCACTCGAACTACTGGAATGCTGACGCTTGTTTTCCTATTTCTAACCCTGGCTGTGACGCCTGTGCGAAGGATTACCGGCGCAAACTGGCTCATAAAATTCCGCCGGATGGTTGGTCTCTTTGCTTTCTTCTACGGCTGTTTTCATTTACTGACGTATGTTTGGTTTGATCGGTTCTTTAGCGTTCGAAGCATCGTAGCCGATGTTGCTCAACGCCCATTCATAGCAGTTGGAATGACGGCCTTCTTTTTAATGCTGCCGCTGGCAATCACGTCCACAGACAAGATGGTTAAACGTCTCGGAGGCAAGCGATGGATAAAACTGCACCGGCTGGTTTATCTTGCTGCAGGATTAGGAGTGCTGCATTTCTGGATGCTGGTTAAATCCGACACTCGTTTGCCGCTAACGTTTGCGTTTGTCCTCGCTTTGTTGCTCGCACATCGAGTATTTGTGAAGTTTTTTCCGCCGCAAAACCGTGTGCCCTCCACGAGCTTATTCACTAAAAACACGTGACCAAGCACCTTTTGGTTCATGTCGAATAGACCCGAGAAGGCATACAAGCGTTTGTGAGTTACGTTTTCATAACTATGAGTAACACGAAAGAACGATTTTCGAGCCGCGTCGAACACTACGCGAAATATCGACCGGGTTATCCTCTTGAGATACTCGAGTTCCTAGGCGAGCAATGTGGACTTACTTCAAAATCCATCATCGCAGACATTGGGTCCGGCACTGGCAAACTGTCAGAGCTTTTCCTGGGAAATGGCAACAATGTTTTTGCCGTTGAACCAAATTCAGCTATGCGAGCGGCTGCGGAAGAGCTCCTCGGCCGCACCGAGCGCCTGATTAGCATCGATGGTTCGGCGGAATCTACAACCTTGAGCGATGCCACCGTGGACATCGTTGCAGCTGGACAGGCTTTTCATTGGTTTGATAGGCCGAAAGCGAAAATTGAGTTTATTCGGATTCTCAAGCCCGACGGCTGGGTCGTCATTGTCTGGAATGAACGGCGTCTCGAAGCAACGCCTTTTCTTCGCGCTTACGAAGAATTGTTGCTGAGATACGGCACAGATTATCAGGAAGTTAGACATGAGAATACGGCCGGTGAGCTTGCTGGCTTTTTCTCGCCTAACAAAGTGATAGTAAAAGCGTTCGAGAATCGACAAGAGTTCGATCTGGAAGGCGTTACGGGACGGATTTCCTCCACGTCTTATACGCCAGAACCCGGAACTGAACAGTTTTTGATGATGGTTGACGCGCTACAGCAGATTTTTGCGCAACACGCAGTTAATGGGCGAGTCGTCTTTGAATACGATACTCGGGTCTACCTGGGACAGCTTCGATAGGCTTACTGAATAGCCAGCCGTTGAACTGCCGCGACTGCCTGTGCCAACTCCCGCCGGCTCAATGCGTTCTGAGGTCTAAAATACGAATCGTCGTTTTGGAGTAAACCTCGCGAGACTGCTACCGAGACGTATCCCCGAAGATCTGCTGGAATACTGGCGGCATCGAGAAACGGCAGCACGTTTGAGTTCGCGCCTCCAGCTTCCGCACCAAGACCTGCAGCTCGTACAAGCGCTACGGCCGCTGTCAACCGAGTGGCGGAGTAGTTCGGTCTAAACAATCCATTAAGACTCGAGTCAATAAACAAGGCGCCAGTCGGCGAGTACTGGCAAGACTCAACAATCAATCTTGATCCCGTATCTTGCACATCCTGGTAAGCGGCCTGACCGGCGACATATTGTGGGATGCGGCCGGCTAACATGAGCGCTGTTGCCAGATCGAATCGACTTACAGTGAAGTCAGGCCGGAACCGCGACCCGATTGGCCACATCGCAAATGAACGAATATCACTGTAAATATCGTCTCGAACATTAGTCTGCAGTCCCGAGATGTCGATCATGCTGCGATAACGCGCGCGTCCAAACTGAACGATACCCGTAAATTGCTGAGAGGTTACACCTATTCCCAATCCATTGCGCACCTCAATTCGCCAGCTACTCGATGACGGGAGATTGATCGATACCCGCTCGGTCCTTCCACTCAGTCCCGGAATATTGATGGTGGTTGACTGCCCGCGTAGGTTGCCCGCCTGGTCGTAGACATACAGACTAAGATCGTTAGTGCTCCAAAGCGGACCCCAACCTATCTGAATTGAGGCGAGCACTGTATCGGTCGGAATTTGGACTGTGGCCTCGAAAGTAGCGCCGGGCGCAACTGTTCCGGTAAACGTGGTCGTTGGATCACGGAAGAATTCCACCTGCCTGTGATCAACCGTGCTGCGCCAGCTACCCAACCGCCTTAATGGAAACACCGACTGCAACACTGCGGCGTGAGTATTGAGCATGCCGGCGCCGACCTCGTGTTCGTAGTAGGGCGCCAACGGCGTCGCCGTCAGCTGAAGAATGTCACGGACGTCAGCCGGTGTGAGCTGCGGATTTGCTTCGAGCATGAGGGCGATCGTTCCAGCAACCTGTGGCGCCGAAAAACTCGTTCCGCTGGACGTGGTGTAGTAAGGCAACTCAGAAGGAGTCAACCGGGTGCTGTCAGCACCAACCAATCCCTGCACACCAGTCACATTGGTAATGCCTGACGCACGAACGCTTACGACGTCAACTCCAGGGGCAACCACCGTCGGATGAAAGAGCCCGCTCGCGAAATCTCCTCGAGATGAGAAATTCGCTAAGTGAGCGGCGGTATCAGTTGCTCCAACGCTGATCACCCACGGAGCGACTGCATACGGATTAAGTGTGTGTTGTCCTGGCCCCGTGTTCCCCGCCGAAAAGACAATATTGACCCCGTTGTCTGTCAGCATTTTGGTCGCGACGTTCACCGGGTCGTTCGTATCGAAGACTGTGTTTGCAGAGAAACTGCAGTTCACAACGCGAACGTGCTGTTCTGCCGCATTTACAAGCAGATAATCAAACCCGGCAAGCACATTAAGAAGCGTCAAATCGCCTGCGCTCAGTCCCATCAAGTTTGCGGCTGGGGCAACGCCCTTAAATCGCCCATTCGAAGCAGCGCCAGAACCGACGACAAGCCCTGCCACAAATGTCCCGTGGCCGTACACTTGATCGGTATTCGCGAGACCCTCAACGTTTGTCGGGTAATTAAAGCCAGCGCCCACACTTTGAGAATCAACCAGCTTAATGTTCTTCGATACCCTACCTTGAAGATCGAATCTCGTGGAATCTATGCCGGTGTCAAGGACCGCTACGGTGACATTCCTACCCGTAACCGGAAGATTTGCGTTGTGCGCAATTACATCAGAGTCAGCCCACGCTCTTTCTACGCCTGTAATGTTTCGAACCTCAGGCTCGCTCGTAATGGTTAACGTTCTGTTTCCGTAAATTGAACGGACGGCAGGTAGTTGTGAGACAGCGATCATTTGCGAGCGCGTTCCGGTGACAACCACCATAGGAAGCGCGTGGAAGCGAGTGCCACCTAATATTCCGAGTCTCTGGAGGTCGGCAAGATCAGATGCGGTCGGTATCTGGTGAAAAACAATAACCGCATTCACGGTGCTGTCGTCAGTTAAGCGAGCGAGCGAGGCAGCCAGCTCAGGATCCACGCTTTGCAGACCAGTGCGGTCCGTCCCCTGCAACAACAGCGACGTCAATGCATTGATGCCCGTCTCGGTGATCGTGTCCGCACCGCTAATCTGGATTCCGTGCGTATTAGCGCCGATGATTAGATCGGCCCCAACAAGAGATAGCGGACCCGACGGAATCACAACGGGCTGGCCGTCTGCGCCGGTGGCAGTTATTCCGCTGGCGCTGGAGACAGTTAATCCATCCGCACCCGTTGCGGTAATACCGTCAGCTCCAGTCGCTGTGATGCCATCTGCACCAGTAGCAGTTATGCCGTCCGCGCCCGTCGCGGTAATCCCATCAGCGCCTGTGGCAGTGATTCCACTCGGGAACCGAAAATCGATCGCGTCGAGGTGGTACGTGGTGCCATCTGCACCAGTCGCTGTTATTCCGTCCGCACCTGTTGCAGTGATTCCATCAGCCCTCGCAATACTCAGCGAATCTGCACCGGTTGCGGTAATTCCGGTCGCACCTGTGTAAGTAAATCCATCTGCTCCAGTCGCTGTAATGCCATCGGCGCCGGTAGCCGTAATTCCATCGGCTCCCGCTGAGTGATGCCATCCGCGCCTGTCGCAGTGATCCCATTTGGACCAAACAGCAAAATGCCGTCTGCGCCTGTCGCTGTGATTCCCGAAGTCCCAACATATTGCACGCCATCCGCGCCAGTAGCGGTGATGCCGTCACTTCCCGTAACCGTGATACCAGCCAGAACAGGGCTCCAGGCAACAAAGATCACGAGGATGAGCGCAATCACTCGTCGGCTTTTTTCATATCTTGCGGCTGCTCTATTCGGCATGCGTCGCAAACTATCACCTCAGTCGGGTTGTTCGGCGCAGTGCTGCTGCCACATTAATGAAGGGACTTTTAGCCTGCCCGGGAGGTTCGTTAGGCTTCCCCGGCCCATGCCAGGTGACCTGAGGGGATGGTCGTCCGGGGAATTGCCCAGTCATTCTATTGGGCGCTTCGTCCAACTGTTGTTGCGTTGCCATTGTGATTTTTACAAGAAAATGTCAACGATTAGCCCAAGGTTAATTGCTGGAAGAGCTTCCGTGCTTCCGGGCCCGGCTCGACGCCTAGTTCCTTTTTTAACAAGCGGCGTAAACTCTCGAACTGCTCCTTCGCAGCGCCCCTGTTTCCCAGGCCGACGTGGGCACGCATTACGAGACAATGAATATCCTCGCGAAAAGGGTCTTCATGAAGGATGCGCTGCGATAATTGCAGTGATCTCGTCCACTCTCCGGCTTTTTCGGCAATTCCGGCCAAAACCTCCAGTAAGTACAAAAACTGTTCGCGGTAATAGGTCCTCTGTTCTTCCACCCAAGGTTCGTAACTGCCTTGCATGAACTCACCACGATATAGTCCGACAGCTTTGGTGTACGCGTCGCTGCACTCGTCAAGCAGCCGAGCACGGCGCGCATTTTCACCTTGCGCCACCAGGTTATCGAACTCCTCGACATCAATGCGGTACGAGAACTCACTGTTTAGCTGGTAATCACCGTCGCGATAAAGCAAGAAGTTTTGTTTCAGCGGCTGGTTACTGTTGAGGGCTTTGCGAATGTGGGAAACTGTCGGGTGGAAATTCTTTTCAACCGCCTCACTATCCGTTTCGCCCCAGAACGTATCACTAATCGAATCTTTTGAAGCACGGCGATGCCGGCGTGACGCAATGAAACAGAAAATATCGCGTGCCCGGCGTGTGGTCCATGCATCTAGCGCAGGCGGACGCCGGCGATCGCGATAGATCTCCACAGGTCCCAGCATGCTTATCGTCAAGTCAGTAACGGGTTCCGGCTTAAGCTGAATCGCCGGCGGCGCAGGAAGTCGTTCCGCGACAGAAGCTTGGGCGCGTAGATCTGACGGCAGGATTTCCGCGACCTCTTCACTAGAGAATAGTTCCGGACTAGTGGTGATTTCACGTTTTAGCCAGTACTCATAGTCGTACCTGACGGCCAGATCAACTGCGCGGCGCACGTGTTGAATCAACTGTGGCTCGCGACCGAGTTTGAACTCACAGACTGCAAGCGCCAAGGAGGCCTGTGCCTCGTAGTAGTACAGTGTGTGTTTGCGAAAGTAATCTAAGGCCCCTTCTAACTCTTCGATTGCCGAATCAAATTCGCATTGGGCAATCATGATGCGTCCATGCGTCAGCGAGGCAGTGTGGAAACCAATCTCATTCTTTTCGCGCGGGCGAGCGGAAATTAGCTTGTCGATCTGGACGCATGCGGATGCGAGATCTCCGACTTGCATGCTGAGCAACGCACGTTCCTCCAACAGCTCAGTCAGCGCGAGTTTTATCCCAGCCTCGTCGTAGGCTCGGGCAGCACGCTCGTAGTACTCATATGCCTTTTCGTAATCGTTTCGCTCGCGGTAAAGGTTTCCATATGTCTCGAACACTCCGGCGGTCGAAGCAATGAGGTTGAACAACTGACACCGCTCGATGGCTCGGTCAAGGTTCTGTTCACAGCTTCCCAGATCACCGAAGTACAAATAGCATCGTGCCATGTTCAGGTAAGCCGTTGCCTCCTGCGGCATTGGCGGTTCATTGCCGTCCCGAAGCATTCGCCGCAGCCAATGGAGCGCCTCGCCAAAATCTCCGCGCATCATCGCGGGCAAACCAAGGTTGTGCGTAATCAACCGGATATATCGCTCATCGTTGCACTCCTCTGCTGATTGCAGTGCGGCGCGGAATTCTCTTTCCGCTGCCGTCCACTGCCCCAATGCCACCAAACATAACCCGCGAGTATTGCCACACTTAATCCGCACACTTGAGGATTCATCAGTGAGTTGAACAGCGCGATCGAGATATTCAAACGCTTGTTGGTAATCACCCTGCCGGCGCGCCAACGTAGCAAGCGAATGAAGAGCTTCGGCTTCGCCGGTTTTGTCGCCCTGAGCCTGCAACAACGTTGCCGCGCGTCTGAAAAGCGTTTGAGCCGCTTCGTAATCACCGCGCACGCGCGCGACTTCAGCCCGGTGGACCAGAGCCCGTGGATTTGCTTCCAGTGCTGAACCTGGCAATGAATCAGCCAGCGAAGCGAGCGAACCAAGCGCACCAGAGGAAATCCACTCGACACCTCGATCCGCGATTACTTTTGCCGCCCGATCAAATTCGTCCGCTGCGAGGAAGTGCCGAACTGATCGTTCCCAAGCCTGTCGCTCAAGGAAATACTGAGCGTATCGCTGCTGTTCAGCGGCCACACCGGCGCGCCCGATCTCACTGCGCAAACGCCTTCGCAAAAAGCTTTGGAACAGTGGATGCAGTCTGTACTCTTCGCCGCGTGCATCGCCGGCCACGGTGATGAAGACGTTCCTCCGCACCAGCATCGGAAGCGTCTTGGCGCAATTCATTTCGCTATGCAGCGTACCGCATGTATCAAGGTCGATCCGATCCAACAAGGCAATTCTCAGAAGAAATTGTTTGATCGATTCCGACTCGTCTGAAAACACTTCTTCGGCAAAGTAGTCGAAGATGTCACGCTCAGATTGCCTCAATACGTTAAGTAGATCTGGAGCTTGAGGCTGATTGTCGTCAGACGCCACAGCACTTCGCTGCGCCACTTGCCGGACCAACTGCAGCGCAGTTATCCATCCGTGTGTGCGTTCACGATATTCACCCAATTGCTGGGGTGTAAGCTCAAGGTCGAAAACCTTGCGGAATAGTTGTTGGGTCTCGTCGTCCGTAAACAACAAGTCGGATCTATCTATGATTGATAGCGGCGCCTGGGTGCGTAAGCGGGCTAAAGCCAATGGCGGCATCTCGCGTGAGATGAGGATTACGTGAATTACGTCGGGTAAGTACGCGATCAGCCGATCCAACAGCGTATGAACCGGCGTCTCAGGCCCAAGATGATGGTAATCGTCGAGAACGAGGATTATTTTCTGATCGACGACCTCCAGTATTTCATTGAGAAAAACGTCTACCGCGCGCTCAGGATTCTGTCCGAGTTCGGCCGCTGCCTCTTTCAGGTAGGGAAACATCGCCTCGCCAAATCTGGGGACCACCTGCTGGATTCCGAATGTGATGTATCCCAGAAAAGCGACTGGATCAGCATCGGTGTGGTCCAGCTGATACCAGACAAAAGGTCGTTTGTGTGTGCGTAGAAAATCGGCGACCAGTGTTGTCTTTCCCGAGCCGGCGTTTGCGGTCACGAGCGTGACGGGGTGAACGAGGTTGTTTATCAGCCGTTCGGTAAGCCGCGGACGAGAAAGTAATTCCGGCGCAGGACGCGGCGGCAGCAGTTTGGTGCGAAGAAAGAAACTGGATTGCGACTTGGCAACCTCGCTTTTCGTTTTTGGAGAATTCGGTTTTGCCTTGCCGCGGGCGTCAGATGTGCCTTTTCCGTGGCGCGTCTTAGGTGCCATTCCGCTCTGCCTCGTAGTGGATCCGGAGGTTGGCAGAGTAGCACAGCGAAAAGGCTCGAATCTACCGGGGTTTGATTCGATTCCATAAGTCGAAGCATTGGCCGGGCTGTCACCTAAACTGTGCATTTCTAAAGTGATAGTGTCATCGTGCATCTTGAGCTTGAGCCAACCCCAATGCCGGAGTGCCCGTCCTGTCATTCGCGCGTCGTTCCGCTAACTGCAGCGTATGCGCGAAGCTTGAAAGAGCAGCTGCCCGGCCGTGTGTATGGTCGAGTGCGATGCAGGCATGTTCTTGCGAAAGACCAAAACGTTGGAACAATTCAATTGCTTCCGATCGATTGAACTTGAGTGCCTCCTCATCAATGACTGTCAGTGTCTGTTTCGAGCGCATCCGCCACAGCGGCGCCGGTGGCATTGTTCGGCTCGTAATCAGCACGTGAATATCAATCGGCAGGAGGGGCAAGAGGCGGGTGATAAATGGCATCAGCCAGGTGGAATCACAAACCAAATGAAGATCTTCGATAACAATCAGGAGCGGCTCAGTTCCACTTTCCGCCAACTCATAGACCATTCGTTCGGCGATCCTGACTGCCCGCTGGTAGTCGTTTGACTCCTTCAACTGATCCACGTCGCTGAACCCCGGAAATGCCGGTCGATGTTCACGAATGCTTGCGGTCAGATACTCAAAAAACGACGGCAATTCGCCATCCGGTGCATCGACCTTGTACCAGGCCACACGTCGCCCGCAGTGATGGGCAAAGTCAACAGCGAGCGTTGTCTTTCCAGCACCTGCGCGAGCACTGATAACCGTCGAGGTACAGGCAATCAGGCTTCTCTCCATCAACGCCAACAATCGCGGCCTTTTAAGGCACGACGATTCAGCTGGCACCATTAGCTTCTGGACGATCAAGTGGGTGTTCGCCATTTCCGGATTAATCGAAGGCTCAATAAGAAACATTTTCTAACCCCTTCGGTCCGAAACTCGCTAGACCGGCTTGGAAGAAGGTACGCGAGAGGTTCGAAACAGGGGCTGGAGGGGTGCGTCCGCCTCTCTAACTCTTTTATTGCAGACGCCTTGAGTAATTCTTGAGTTTTTAAACAATGATTAGCAGGTCCCCGGGACAGGTATATGAGAGGTCAGTGCTCATCGGGTTTTTGGTCATGAACGATTATGCTCACAATCAGGACGACGCCTGCGGCCGCCGCCAATATGAACAGGAGCATCGCCAATCCTGGATAGCCGAATATCCGAAATGAAGTCTCAACCCGCATCAACAACGCTGCGCCGACTATGAGGGCGGCGACGACTAACCCGAGAGTAATGCGATTAGCAATTTTTTGAAGGCCATCGAGCAGTATCTTTTCCTCGATCGCGTTAACCGTAAACTCCAGTTCGTTATTTCCGATTCTATCTAGTAGCGTGTTCAAACGATTGGGCAGTTTTTGAGCGAACTCCTTTAGCTCGACCACATTGCTCAACATATGGCTCGGCTCAATACTGCTAAAGAGATTTCGTTGCAGAATTTCGGTCGCCTTGCTGCGAATCACCTGAGTTGGATTAAAGTCAGGATCCAGTGTGAGAACGACCTGGTCCAGGTTTAAAAGCGCTTTTGCAATCAACGTGAATTCCGGAGGAAGGCGAAACCAACAATCGGCAGAAATTCGAGCTATCTCCAATGTAATCTGACCAGCGTTTATGCGATTGATCGGCGTGTCACTATGTTCGGACACCAGGTCTACGACTCGACGAGTAAACTCCGAACGATCGAAGTTTTCTTTTGGCTCGCCCATTTCGATCGAGATTGCAGCTGCATCCTCACCACGAGCTTCGCTGATAGCGAGGAGCAGGCGCACAAGGTTACTCCGAAAACCACTCGATATCCGTCCCACCATTCCCAGATCGAGAAGAGCAATCACGTTGTCTTCAGTGAGAAAAACATTGCCTGGATGGGGATCTGCGTGGAATAGACCATCGACCAAAATCTGTTTTAAGTAGGCATGAAAAAGATCCTGTGCGAGCTCCGGTCCATCGATTTCCATCAACCTGAGAGGGCTTAGAGACGTGATCTTCTTGCCCTCGATGTAATCCATTGTTAGGACTCGCGAGGTAGTAAAGTCCTCAACTGGCTCCGGGGTTACGATGGTGTCAAACTCTCGTAGATTCTCTCGGATCTCGATCAGATGGGAAGCTTCTAATTTGAAATCAAGTTCGCGCAGCAGACTCTTTCGCAGCTCGGCAAGCATGTTCTCAAATTCATAACGTTTACCAACTTCTGTGTGAGCGTCTAAAAACCTTGCTACTTCGCTTAGTGCTTCTAGATCAGAAACAATCTGCTCACGAATGTTTGGACGTTGGACTTTTACGACTACAATTCGCCCGTCGCGCATATAGGCCCGGTGCACTTGCGCAAGTGAAGCGGCGGCAAGCGGCTGCGTTTCGAAGTCGGCAAAGGCTTTGGAAATTCGCACGCCGAGTTCCGTTGACACGATGTGCTCTACTTCTTCGAATGGAAATGGCTCAACCTGATCCTGAAGTCTCGACAGTGCTTCCAAATAGGGTGGCGGAAACAGATCACCGCGCGTGGATAACAATTGACCTAGCTTAATAAAAGTCGGTCCGAGTTTTTCGAGATCTCGGGCGAGATCTTCGGCTTTGGGGGCTACTTGTTCCTTGCTTACTTCGTTCCAATCAATTGCGTCGGTGAGACCGGCTTGCTTTACAAGATCCGAGCGCCCGTACTTCACCAGTAAGAGGATAATGTCCTTATAACGTTTCAAACGTTCCGGTTTGAGCGAGACGACCACGGCAGTTCTCCTGGAGAAAATACAAAAGAAACTTGAAACGGGAACTTGCAAATACTATGCTCAAGGCGAATTTTTTAGAAGCAGGGTTTGTCAGCGCGGCTACATAAGTTTTACGTAAACGTCACAAGCGAGCTGTGCGATGGAAGATTTTGCTGCCTGGCGTGACCTCGCAAAAGTGCACAACTTTCACTGACAGAAGGAGTTGGTCCAATGCGCGGAAGAAACTACCTCGTTCCTTTTCTGCTGCTGGTATGGGCGCTTATGGCCCATGCGCAACAGCCGACACCCCCGAAGACGCAATTGAAAGTGGGTGATGCGGCGCCCGAATTCACGCTTAGAGATACGGAAGGCAAGGAAGTCAAACTAAGTGACTTCAAAGGGAAGAAGAATGTCGTTCTCGCTTTTTATGTGTTGGCTTTTACAGGTGGTTGAACGAAGGAGTTAAAGGCGTATCAGGCTGATATCGCCAAATTCGATTCGACTGACACACAGGTCCTCGGAATCAGCATGGACAGCTTCGCGGCTAACAAACGATTCGCTCAGGACATCGCGGTCACTTTTCCTCTGTTGAGCGATTGGAAGCGCGATGTTGTTAAAGCGTATGGTCTGTTGAACGAAAAGACTGGTTATTCCGCACGAGCGACATTCGTTGTGGATAAGGACGGTATCATCAAGCACATTGAGGAGGGGAATACAGCGATTGATCCAACAGGCGCATATCAGGCCTGCAGTGTGTTTGACAAGAAAAAGCCGGGGAATTAGACATCGCCGGCTGAATCTTTGGAGTGCGGCCACTTGTCGCCGCTTTTTAAGATTTGTCGTAAGATTCCGAACAGCGGCGACAACTCCAAAGACCAATGTCGCTTTCAAGGTTTAGGAGCGTTTCCTGCCAGAGCTCGGTCGATGGCAGCGCGAAGTGCCTCGGCGTTTAATGTGTCGAGTCTAACCCCATTGACGAAGATTGTGGGCGTGCTATCCACGCCGTAAATTTCTCCGTCATTCATGTCGTGCCTCACTTCCGCCGCGTAAGTTCCATTATCAAGTTCAGCGTCGAAGCGAGCGCGATCCAGCTTCAATTCAGTTGCATATTTTTTCAACGAGGCTACATCCAGCGCGTTCTGTCGCTTAAACAGGAGCGACGCATATTCGAAAAATTTCCCCTGGGCATACGCTGCATTTGCAGCTTCCGCTGCCTTCTTTGCATTCGCATGTATGGTCAGCGGGAAATCGCGAACAACAAACCTGACTTTGTCTCCGTATGAGCCGAGTACTTGCTCAAGTACCGGTTGCATCGCCGCGCACGCCGGGCATTGAAAATCAGTGAATTCGACAACTGTGGCGGCAGCATTTGGTGAGCCTCGAGATGGATCATCGTCGGTGCTGATGTTTTGCACAGGCGGCGAGGGTTCTGAAATTAACCAGCGAATATTCGCGCCCTTGCGGAGCCGTTCCGACAAAGCTCGTTCGAGTCGTCGCTGATCCTCATCCTGCAGGTACATCGCCAACTGATTCCTTACTTCGCTAAGCTCTCCCTTTATTCGCTGGCGATTGTCTGAATAAAACTTATTTACTTCTGCTTCAGTCGGCGTGTGAACTTTCTGACTGACTTCGGCACGAATGATTTCTTCCGGGCCAATGTTTCGCCTATTGGCTTCGGCCAACAACAGCATGTCATCAATCGTTCGGTCGGCTGCCTCCTTCTGCATCGTGTAAGCATTCAGACGCAACTTGTAGATCAAAGGCTTCAATCTCTCATTGATTGTGGCCGCGGTAATGGGCTGACCGGATACGGTTGCAATGATCGTTGTCGGTGCAAGATTCGGCGAATTAATATCAACACCCATCGATACGGGGTTCGTAGTTTTCAAACGCGTCACTAGAGCCGATGAGATTTTCGATTCCTTTTCCGCTCTAAGGTAACCAGCGACCTTGGGCCGGATGTCGTCCGACTCGTCGAGCTGACTGCGATTTTGCGCGATGAAATTGTCGATCTCTGCCTGAGTCGGTTCAGTAACTTTCCTGGCAACCTCGACATCGTAAAGTTGTTGCGACGTCGTTCGCCGCTTTTTAGCCTCCACTTCCAGCAGAACCGTATTTATTTGAAGCTCTACCACCTGCTTACGTGTTTCGGCGATCTTGTCATCCAGCTTGTCCGTCTCGGTGCGCACAGATTGATCGATGTCGCCCGTAGTAATCGTTTGACCATTTACTATCACGAGAGGTATCGGCGCGCGCGGCTCTGTCGCTGCGACTTTAGTTTGCGGCGTAGGTGAAGTTGGTGCTGCCGGTTGCACTGCGGGTGTTGCCGCGGCAGGGCGACTTGCCGGCCTACGTCTGGTCTGAGCGGCAATTCCGAGACTGCACACTAATAACAGCAGGGTTAGGGGGGCTTTGGAAGGTCTCATCGGATATAGGTCTCTCTTAGCCAGGTTAATTAGAGCCAAGATGATAGGAGAATCGCCGGTTAGAGCACAAATAACGACAAAGGCGTTGCCCGTTTCAGGGCAACGCCTTCCGACATATCGCTAAAGACGACGCTTAGTGGTAACGAATGATGCTTCGTCTACGCGGTTTCGCCGGCTTCCGCGCACCTAAAAGACTCTTATGTCGCCCGTTGAGAATGAAAGCCAACCCTTGATGCGTTATTCCAAGCTGGCGTGCCGCACGTGTGACACTGCCACCCGATACTTCAAGAGCCCGTTTGATGAGATCCCCTTCATAACGAAGGACCTCTTCTTCCAAAGAGCATGAAAACTCCATCGCTTGATCACTCTTTTTACTCGCTTGAATTGTCGCATTGGCAACGTCCGAGAATTCAGTAGTCGATTCAACGGGCTGCGCATTCCCCATGCTCACAATCCGGCGTGCGCATTCTCCAAGACGTAGCCGCGCTGCAGAACTTTGAGATCCAGCCAAAGCCGCATCTGCGTGACGAAAGTACTGCCGTAACTCATCCGCAGATACAGATGAAGATAACTCTTCAATCAGCGTTAAAGCAGCAAGTCCACTCGCATGTATATCGCCCGCCTGATCCGCAACCATCATCGCTCTCTTGAACGATGCAAGCGCCCGTTGTGATTGCGTTAAGCGAGCGAAGACAATCCCCTGAGTAGTCAAGGCCTCAGCCAAGGCAGAGTGTTCATCACCCTCTGCGAACACTCGGACTGAGTTTTGAATTGCCTTGCTCGCTTCATCCAAACGACCGCCTCCCAGGCAAGATCTCGCGTACGTTTCATCGACATGGGCCATCATGCCCTTGTCTTTAAGTTTGGCGAAAAGCGACCGAGCATTGTTCAGATGCTCATTAGCCCGATTGTATCGTCCAATACTGACAAAGAGAGATCCCAGGTTATTTTCAATTCTTCCCTGAAACCGCAGATGACCGGCCATTTCAAAGTGATAGCTTGCAGCGGTGTATTCGATGAGCGCTCGGTCAATGTAATCTTCGCGATTCTCAGCGACGCCAAGTTCCTTAAGGACTTGTGCGCAGACGTTGTGAAAGTTGCCTCTTAGAGCGTGATTCTTGCTCTTATGGAAAAGCGAAGCTGACTCAGTTTGGATGTGTAGTGCTTCCCTGAATCTTCCAGCGACTCGCTCGAGCAGTGCGAGATTGGCAAGCGCTCGTAATCGGGGCTCGCTATTTGATTCACCGACGCGGTCCAACACCTCATGCAGTGTGATCCGCGCTTCATCAAGAGCGCCTGCGCGCCAGTAGCAAACTGCAAGATCGACTTCAGCGTCTGCAGTTCTTTCGAGAAGCCCAAGTCGCTCGAAAGTGCGCGCACTTTCAGAAATTAGATCTTTGGCGAATTCCTGCGCGCCATCGATCTGCTGCGCACTCCCAATCCAACCTGACAAAGTACCTGCGCAAAAAAGCAACTCTGCTTGAGTTGCTTCACTCAACCCAGTGAGCGTGGGTCGCTCGCCTACTCGTTGCCATCGATCACCTAAAGCCGCTCGCGCTGCTTCGTACCCACCCGCCGCCTCGAGGTGCTTTGAAGATGCACAACGATTTCGAACCTCCTCATCGATTCTGTTAACAACCAGTTCGTCTTTTTGGGAGGTTAATCTTTGTAAAGTCATATGAGGTAGTCCTTTGTATTATCCTGCAAGAATCCTTGCGCCCTGTCCGTGACGCGGCTATTATGCACCTAGTCAAGCCTTTCAGTAAGCCCAATCTACTGTTTAACTTGTGTTTTACCGATCAAAAGCCCATCTTGGAGAGACGAATGAGAAAGCAAAAACTTTTCTGCGCGGCCGCGATACTTACGGTGGCTCTCAGCCTGCCTGTTTACGGTGGAGATGTACAAACGCCGACGGCTCCGGCGCCGCCGCCACCGGTCCCAACAGTGAGAACCAACGGTACTTCCGAATACCCCTCAGTCCCAGCTGATACTTCCACTGGGGCCCAGGCCGTATCCGGCACGTCGAGTGATTTATTCATCGAATTCCTGTCTGCCGTGCTTTCGATTTTCTGAGGTCGCGTCCCATTCGGGTATTGCTCGTTGTGGCCGATCTTCGGTCCCGGGGCTCCTTTATTTTTGTGTGATTGCCCACAGAGCCTGGCGGACGCCCGGCAAGGGGGCGGTAACGGCTGGATCCTACGCCGAAGGTGATGAAGAAAGCAATGCTATTTTGCGCTTGCCTCATCTCCAGGAGTTATACGTCTATGGCGGTTTCACGCTTTCTCGACAAGCCGTCCTACTGTCTCAAGTGTATCGATTTCGCTGGGCGCCTTATCTGGCCGCAGCCGAAGAATTCTCGGGAACCGTAACGCGTAGCCGCTTTTGTGACGCTTCGATTCTTGTACGCGGTCGAATGTAACCTCAATTACAACACGTGGTTCCACGATCCTTACCCTTCCATGAGCGAATTCTTTCAAGGTGTGCTTTTCAAACCACCTCGTGAGCGTCTCTAGTTCGGCATCCGTCAGCCCTGAATATGCTTTTCCGATATTCAATAGCTCGTCGTCTTCGGCAGATCGGCGTACGGCAAAAGTGTAATCAGATAACAGATTCCGACGCTTTCCATGGCCCACTTCAACAGCTGTAACCACCACATCGAGCGTAGCAATCGCTCGTTTTAACTTTAGCCATTCACGTCCCCGCCGCCCAGGCTTGTATTCTGAGGCGGGGCTCTTAATCATCAACCCCTCATTACCTCGAGCCCGTGCGGCGGCGAATTCGTCATCGAGTTCATTTACGTCACCGAAGCGACTGGCGCGCGAAACTCGAAGCGTTCCCTGCTCCGGAATCAATTGTTCCAATTCAATCCTTCGATTAGCAAGCGGCTCATTAATCAAGACGCGACCGCCCGCGTAAAGAAGATCATAGGCAACAAGAATGACTGGAACTTCAGTTCGCAACTCTGCGCTTACATTTTTGCGACCAAGCCGCTTTTGTAATTCACTGAATGGAAGGATTTCGTCCCCGCGCGCGGGAACAATCTCTCCATCGATTACTGCGTCGTTGGGCAGATTCTTCAGCGGATCGATTAACTCAGGAAAGCGCGCGGAAATCTCGTCCAATGTTCGGGAGTAAATCGCGACTGTTCCATTCTTCGCGTGCGCCTGGGCCCGGATGCCATCAAATTTATCTTCGACATAAAATTCTGACGGCATTGTGCGCGCGATGTCTGCCAGGTCTGCGGCTGGTGTGGCGAGCATGAACTTGATGGGATGAAAGAGACGCATCGTAACGTCGCGCAAATCATTCTTCCTCGCGCGCACGGCTGTCTCTCCAATGTCGCCCAGTAACATATTCACGCGCGACACAAGGTCCAAAGGTTGTTCGAAAGCCCGCGCTATTGCGTCTTCCACCAGCCCTTCGCGAAGCCCAATACGCAAGTCGCTAACGAGCAGCTTCACAAGATACTTTCCCTCCAGCGCAGTCGCCTGATGCAAGACGGCGGCAAGCAAAGCAGTTTTGCCTTTCGAACCTCGCGTTTCACTAAGCCTGCTTATTATTGACTCGACTTCAGCCAGGGTGAGCTGAGGCTCATTTGTCTGCTTTGCCTCCTGAATGGCTTCAAAGGCCGCCTCGCCTGCATCTCCTAAACGGACGTATTTCGGCAGCAGATCTTCGATACTGAAACCGGTTGCCTGACACAACGCTTCGCTGATGATGCTGCCGCCGACATTCGTCGTTCGAGCATCGTTGAGCGGAAACTGATGGCCCGCAAAGTACCTGGCAGCACGACTCAGATCGACATCGGCAAGTTGTTTGAAATACTCGCCCAGCAATGCGGCTTTTTCGAGTTTTTTAGTAGTTGCCGCTACACGTTCTGCAACGGAAGCAAAATGCTGGAGGTGCTCCCACGTGTGCTGGCCAGCAGGAACGGCGTTTTCTTCTTGATCATCACTCATAGACATGCGTTAGCTGTCTTTCAGTTTAGGCGCGAATGGGCATTTTGTCTTTTGCAGGCAAGCCGGCTTCCTTCTGCTTTCAGGGGCTACGCGCTACAATCTCAGTCGAGATTGTGCGAAGTCGCGCAATGGCTACAGGTAGGACATACGAAAGGTTTTAATAGCAAGTGCTTGGCTTAATACTGGATTCTCTCGGTAGCACGGAACTTCTTTTCATTCTGGTGATCGCCCTGATATTTTTTGGCCCGCGCCGGCTGCCTCAACTCAGCCGCACAATCGGCAAGAGTCTCGCAGAGTTTCGCAAAGCATCAGAAGACTTTAAGCGCACGTGGGAACGAGAAGTTGCCATGGAGAGTGGGCAGTGGACTGATGCGAACGACAAGGCACCAGTTTCCGAAGAACCATCTGTGACCAACAGTGATGCTTCACTCCTACGAGAACCGGCAATCGCTCCCATTCCGGCAGAACATGTGATGGCACGCGGATCCGGCGTGAACGCGATCAACGATTCAGCTGAAACAAACTCAGTTGAAGCGGGTAATCAGCGAGACCGAACGGAGCAATTACCCAAACACGAGTGGCTATAAAGAGAATCATCAACAGATGTCGACCTTATTGAAAAGCCGGTCTCTTCCAAAAGGAAAAGAGGAAGAACTTGGTGGCCAGATGTCGTTTCTGGAGCACCTTGACGAATTGCGCCGGCGATTGATCCGCTCAATCATCTTCGTTTTCATCGCCTGCAGCGCATGTTGGTTTGTCTCAGATCGGATTTATAACTTTCTCGCCGTACCCGTGGAGAGAGCTCTTGCAGAAGCGCAACGGCGCGAAGCTCCTGTTGCTGGAATTAATGGACAGCAGACAATCAGTTCACTCAGCACACTGAAGGAAGGTGATGTTGGCCGGTATGTGTTTCCGGAGGAGACGAAAATCGGCAGCAGCGTAATTCCCGCCGGGGCCTCAGTCATGGGCCGCGTGATGAAGAACAGTCAAGGTCAGATGGGCCTGTTCACTGATGAAGCGCTGTATGCGGGTAACGCAGTTCTGCCGAAGGGCATTCGACTTCCCGTTGACTTTGCTGCTCTACCTCAGCCGTATGTCGGTATTAATGACAAATTGATCGTGACATCAGCGTTGGAGCCGTTTTCGCTTTACGTGAAAGTCTCGCTTTATGCGGCGATTTCACTTTCGGTGCCTTTTTTGTTGTGGCAGATCTGGGGCTTTGTTTCACCAGGTCTGTATCCGCACGAACGCGCTTACGTAACGCCGTTTATCGCTCTGTCATCGATCTCATTCGTACTCGGAGCCATATTCGCTTACAAGATAATTTTTCCTCCCGCGGCGAGATACTTATTAGGGTTAGGCCAGGACTTTCGTCTGCTTTTAAAAGCAGATGATTACTTCGATTTCATCATCATTGTGATGTTAGGGATGGGCGTTGTTTTTCAGATGCCGGCCATCACGTATGTCCTTGCGAGAATTGGCATCGTTACTGCGGGCTTTCTGGTTCGAATTTGGCGAACGGCAATTGTTGTAATTCTTATTGCTGCCGCTGTCTTGTCACCGACTAACGACATTCCAAACATGCTGTTGTTTGCCGCGCCAATGCTCGTGCTGTACGTTGTTTCGATTTTCGTTGCGTGGATCTTCAGTAAGCCAAGGACGGCTTCGTGAGTACCGGCTAGGACGGGACGCGGGGACGCGGAAGCCGTTTGCACTGTCGGTGTTACAGGCAACGAGCGATGATTGCACGGCATCTTGACTGTGTTCTCGAAGAGACCCTAGAATCGCTTTTTTCTTCGGTTAACCGACGCCGCCCACACAGTCCGTAAAAGTAAACTGCTCAAAGCTTTACAGGAGTTTTTCACATGCCGTATTTCAATCGCTTCTACTTGGGCGTCCTTTGTGCCGCACTTTTCTTCGTTGGAGCATCTGCCCTTGCCCAGAGTTCGCAGAAACCTCAGGATCCAAATGAGAAGCCGCGAAACGTCAAACCGGAACTAAAAAAGGCCTACAAAGACTGGCTCGAGAAAGACGTCGCCTACATCATCACGGACGAAGAACGTAAGGCGTTCAAGAAACTTCAGACGGATGACGAACGGGAACGCTTCATCGAGGAGTTTTGGCGCCGGAGAGATCCCGATCCAGATACAGAGGAAAACGAGTTTAAGGAAGAGTATTACGAGCGCATAGCCTATGCGAATGAGCACTTCAGCTCTGGCATTCCTGGCTGGAAGAGTGATCGCGGCCGCATCTGGATTATGTACGGCAAGCCCGATGAGCGTGAGACTCACCCGATGGGCGGTCAATACGAACGGCCCGCTTACGAAGGTGGTGGTTCCACTTCGACCTATCCTTTTGAAACTTGGTTTTATCGATATTTGCCCGGCGTCGGCTCAGGAGTAGAGATTGAGTTTGTCGATCCAACAGGCAGTGGAGAATATCGGATTGCTCGCAATCCAAACGAAAAGGACGCAATGTTGATGGTGCCGGGAGCAGGCTTGACGCTGTCAGAGCAACTTGGCCTATCAGATAAGAGCGATCGAATCGCGAACGTTGGCGGCGTAGGAAACCCAAATTACCAGCGCGAACAGGACAGCCCGTTTTCTCGGCTGCAACTGCTGGCGGATCTGAGCAAGCCGCCACAGGTGAAGTTTAACGATTTGGCTACAGCCGTCAACACGGGTGTCGTTGAAGAGAATCCGCTGAACTTCGACATTCGCGTGGATTTCTTCAGACAATCGGACGAGCGCGTAATCACAGCTTTTACGATCCAAGCGGAAAATAAAGATCTCGTGTTCCAGGATAGCGGCGGTCTGCAACAGGCTCGCATGAACATCTTCGGTCGCGTCACTTCAGTTGCCGGTCGTCGCGTAACGGTTTTTGAAGATCCGGTAATAACAACCGCCACACCGCAAGAGTTAACAGACGCGAAGGACCGCAAGTCGGCGTATCAAAAAGCCGTTCCTCTAGCGCCAGGCACTTACAAAGTAGATGTTATCGTCCGTGACGTGGCTTCTGGCGCAACCGGTATCCGGCACGTTGGCTTTACCGTACCCAAGTACGATCCGCAAAAGTTGTCGACCTCGACTCTGGTACTCGCTGCGAAGATGGAGAGTTTGACTAATCAGCCGGCCGTAGGTCAGTTTGTCATCGGCACCACAAAAGTAATCCCGAATGTGTCAGGCACATACCATCAGGGCCAAGCGGTCGGCGTGTTTATGCAGATTTACAATGCGGGCGTGGATCAAACTACGCTGCGTCCTTCTGTTGATGTTGAATACGCCCTGCTGAAAGATGGTAAGGAGCTTGGGAAACAATCGGAGGACTGGCGTGGGATGAGCGATTCGGGCCAACGGTTGACTCTCGCTCGTTTCATCGATACGCGAACTCTTTCGGCTGGTGAATATGAAATCGCCATTCGCATTCGCGACCGCGTTTCCGGCCAGACTCTTTCACCGTCAGCAAAATTCAATGTAGTTCAGTAAGGGATCGTCTTTAAGTTTCGTGTATCCGCAGCCAGTTGAATCAACAATTGGCTGCGGATTTTTGTGAACGGACTTTCAGCCGCAGATTAACGCAGAGTTGGAGTTGTTCCTATCAAGGATGCTTGCACAACGGCGAGAATCCCACCAACGGAAAGCTCATGTGGCAAAACCCGGTGGGATTTTCAGATTTGCAAAAAGCTAAACACACTAAGGAAGTCGCAGCAAATGACAAATCTCAAATGTCCAATTCAAACGTCAAATCTGATCTTTTGTTGCCAGCAACTTATGGTTGTTCGTTCACTAGCGCCTTTCATATGTCTCTCTGACGGTTCCTAACTTCGTATTTCCCTGTACGGAATTTCCTCGCGCGTCGACTACGTCAACCTCAAAGCCTGGATACGAAGAGCGAAACCGCGTTGCTTTCCACGTTTCCACGGTGATGTCATTGTCTGCGGCGCGATGGTAGGCATAAGGCGGCATCCCTTCGCGGTCGCCTCGCACATCAGCGCCTCTTAAGTGCAACACGCGGACGCGAAACCCTTCCACGCGGCGGATTTTTCGTTCCACATTCGCAACCCTGGACATGGTCCAATTATACAGCGGTAACACCCGTGGTCGATGATTTTGATGAGAATTCTCGTGTGATCGCGTGGTTTAGACGAAGTGACTTTGCAAAACAACAATTCGACCAAGTGTAGTGGGCCGACGGTCCGCGGGCATTTCTACGAATTAGTTTCGAGGACGAATCGCGAAACTGGCGATCGTATCCAAATATGATTTGCCAGCGGATCCGAAAACGTTATGGCCAGCTCCTGGAAAGATCAGGAGCTTTTTTGGTTCATTGGCGGAGGCAAAAAGGAGCCGACCTTGTTCGGTGGGAATGATTGGATCTGGATCGCCGTGAGTAATCAACACTGGACACTGAACCTTGCTGAGTTTATGGACTGAATCAAATCGATTTCTTAGTACGAAGTGTAGTGAGCGAGGAAACCAAGGGAGAACGGTGGCTGCCATATCGCTCGCAGAACTCAGTCCGGATTCCAAAATTATTGCACTGCAAGGCCGGCGGGAGGCCAGATCTGCTACGGCAGCTGTTCCCAGCGATTGCCCGTATAGCACTATGTTGCTCGCACCGTTGCCGGTCACAAAGTCATAGGCCGCATCTGCGTCCCGATATAGCTCATCCTCGTTACGCAGCAAACCTTCACTGAATCCGTATCCTCGATAATCGAATATCAAAACCCCGAGTCCACGGCTTGCTAATAGCTTCCCAACCCATCCCACATTCGTTATGTTGCCACCGTTTCCATGAAAGTAAATTACGGTCGATGCTGTTGGTTTCGTAGAAGGTGTGAACTTCCACCCATGTAAACGTACACCGTCGGTGGTGGTGAACCAAACATCCTGCGCACTAGCCGGCAAAGTCGGGCTATCACCTGCAGCGGACTTGGCGGGATGAAATGTTATTGCGCTTTCCAGCCACCGGATCATGAGAAATGAAACCAAAAGAGCAAAAACAAATGCTACTGCAGCCGCGGCAAACCACTCACGACTTAACCGGTCAAACACGCGGCGCTTGGACTTGCGCTCGGAAACGCTTTCCGAAATGACTGCCAACTTACCTCCCATTCAAGTCTTACGTTTCTGTAACTGCACCTGTTCCGGTAAACGAAGTCTTTTAGTTGTGGGAGGGCAGTGTTCCCAAGTGTGCCCTGAATTGCGCGGTGTTAACATAGGTTGTGTGACACAAAAAATCCAATTGACCGGTTACGCTGAGGACGAGCTAATTGCTTTCGTTGAGCAACTCGGTCAACCTGCGTATCGCGGTAGACAAATCTTTGCGGCACTACAACATCGCCGCTTGCGGTCATTTGAGGAAATGACCGACCTGCCCAAGGACTTTCGGCAACAGCTTGAGCAGCACGCGACCGCCGCAACTCTAACCATTGAGTCGCGTTATATCTCTCAGGATGGCACTCGTCGTTACTTGATGAAAACGCACGATAACCGTCCCGTGGAAACCGTATTCATCCCTGAAGAACGCCGCGACACGATCTGCTTTTCGTCGCAGTCGGGCTGCCCATTACAGTGCACGTTTTGTCTAACCGCGCAACTGGGATTGCTGCG
>JBKPCC010000052.1:0-11487 GCA_046727215.1 Acidobacteriota bacterium | reverse complement strand
CTACACTGTTGACCGTAATCGAGTGAAGCTTGGCGTTGGTCGTAATACGTTCGATTGCGCCGTGGCCGCTCTAAAGAATTGGAACCATTTTGATTTGAGTTGGGTACAGATAGTTCCTGAGGAAACTACGCTGGCCGTAGGAGAAACCGTGGCTGTGCGGGTTAAGCACTTTGGATTCTGGTCTCTCAATGCCTGCAAAGTCATCTATTCGGTTGAGGACGAGGCACCCATCAGAAAGTTTGGAATCGCGTATGGCACATTGCCAGGTCATGCAGACAAAACATTTACGCAAAGGCGAAGCCTTAAAAAGACCGCTGCGGTGGCTCAAAAAATCCTGGCGCCATCATCTGCGTCATTCGCACGGGGTTTTTAATCCCGTGACTTAACATCCAGGTATCACCTTCAGTAACTAGTTGCTGACCCCGCTCCCCACCTATGATCTGACCCAGACATCTTCGGCAAACAGCGGTGTAAAGCCCCATATCTGCTAGCTCAAAACCCTCCAGCGCTTGTGACAACATTCCTGCGGCTGTCGCAGTCTCGCCCTTCGCCGATGCAATGCCTGCGCGAAGTGTCGCCACCAGGGGTTGGACTAGTTGTAGTTTTTCCCTGCTAAGTTTCCGCGCCAACTGCTCGGCTATCCCAAGTCGCTGTGGCTGTTCATTCGTTAAAGCGCTTGCGAGGGCCGTTCGTGCCCGTAAATGCATAGCTTCGATCCTTAGAACTTGAATCCGCAGTAGCATCGACTGGTACAGTACTTTAAGCTGGCCTTCAAAGTGTCGCCAGGCCACCTCAGCATCTCCGGTGTAAAGCTCAATTTGTGTTAGGGCCAGCAGCGAACTGTAGTGTTGCAAGTGAAATCCTTCAGTTGGCCAGGCTTTCAAGGCTGCCAGCACTTCTTCACGCGCGCGGTCAGGCTCGTCAGCTGCGAGCCATATCAAGTTCATCCGGGTTCGCAAATCGGTTGCCGCGAACAAATTTCCCTGCTCGACAGCCGCGGAGAGCAACTGCGGTACGCGCCTTGATACCTCCAAAACCTCACCCAGATACAACAAAGCGCTCAACGTGAAGCGATTGGCAATCGTCAATTCCCAAGTAACGCCTGTGCATTCGTCACGCAGTACCTCCGCCGCCCTTTCGCATAACTCAGCTGCGTTCTTCCAGTGTCCCACAAGATATGCATTGAGACCCCTCGCCCACATTGCTAATGCAATAGCGTGAGGATTGCGGACTCGTTGAGCGAGTGCCTCAGCCTTTTGAGTGATCTGCAGTGCTCGATTTCGACTTCGAATTCCACTCGCAGCAGTTTGTGCCGCTTCGAACGCCATAGCTCGTGCCACTCGATAGGGTTCACCGGCACGGAGTGCCAGTAAGAGATGCCGGCTTTGAAAATCTGCGCCGCGTATTAGATCAACCATGCCGAGTCCCGCTGCAACACCCCAGCAGAGATCGATTCGAAACAGCGTGGACGCGGAGATTGTGCCCTCATCGTGTTCCGTGAATTCCAGCCCGCGCAATCTGATTTGCAATCGCCGCAACGTTAGTGACAGCAGCGCGCGTTTTGGACCAGCGGGAAGTGAGAAGCCGGCGGCGGACAGCACTGACTTCAGTATTTGCAGACCTTCGTTGATGTGTCCACCCATCAACAACTGTTCGGCGGCGCGTCTTTGGAAATCGAGACTTCGCGAGGCGGATGTCTCATGAGACAGTTCGAGATAGGTCTCAGCCGCTTCCGCCGGGCGGCCCGCGTTGACCAGCGCTTCAGCGAGTCCTCGTTTTAGCTCGATCAGCTCTGTACCACGTCCGGGCGAAAATTCCAGCGCGCGCCGGTAGAACGCCGTGGCACGATCAAAAGCTAAAGCGGCAGTTGCCTTTCGCGCCGCAACGGCTGCGTGAGTTGCAGCTCGCACTCGCTCACCCGCGCCGAGATAGTGCTCGAACAGCGATTCAGGATCATCGACGCCTCGTGATTCGAGAGCCTGGGCCAGACGACGGTGAATCTGTTTGATACTCGCGTGGTCCATTTGCGATGCTAGCGTTTCTCTAATCCGGTCGTGATACAGCTCAACGCTGTGCTCGGATCTGCCGCTGCGAAGAAACTGCGCTGCTCTCAATGCGCTAACCAGTGGAAGTTCATCACCGGACAGGCCGGCCGCTTGAAACGCCACTTCCTGATTAACGGGGCGACCAGCTACGGCTAGTACGTCCACAAATTGGCGCGCGCCTTTGGGCAACATGCGCAACCGGGCGTTGAGCATTGTCGATAGGGTGATTCCGGTCGTTGAAATGCTGTCGCTGGTAACTGCATATCGGGACAGCTGTTCCAACAAGAATGGATTTCCTTGCGCCTCGCGCACAATGGAATCTATGAACATTGATGCTGCAGGCACGCCCGGCGGAAGTATGTTCGACACAACACTGGCCGCTTCCCATTTCGTTAATGGGCTAACTTCCAGAGCGCGACACGTCTCGGAATCTGCTCGTTCGAGCAAAGATTTTAAAAAGGGGCGCGTGTCTACATCTTCACTTCGGAAGCTTGTTACCAGCAGCAGCGGTGGAGCGTCGGGAGGTCTTAACAGGTCATCGATTAGCGCCGCGCTGTCGGCGTCAGACCACTGGAGGTCGTCAATCCAAATGACTAGATGATGACGGTCACTGATTCTGGCGAGAAGCTCACGTAAGGCCTTGAACGCACGTCCTCGCAACGTAAGTTTGTCCAGTACGTGCTGATCTCGCTGTGGTGCATTGAAAATACAGTCGACCTGAAGCATTACCGGAAACACGCGTGCCAGCGCCTGAGCGTCTCGAGGCAATAGCGCTTCGGCTCGTCTGGTTGTCAACGAGAGCAAAAATTTAGTAAGGCTATCAATCACACCGTCAATTGCCTTGAAGGGTACTGACTCACGCTCGTAACACCGTCCCTCTAACACAACGACGTCATCGCCTGATTCAGTCAGTTCATCGAGGAAGCGCCTGACAAGAGAGCTTTTGCCCATTCCTGAATCGCCGTGAACGTACATAGTCACGATGCGGCCACTGCGCACGGTGGCGAAGGCGTCACTCAGCTCTTCCAAATGACGCTCGCGTCCGACGAATGTTGTTTCTTCAGAAGACGTCGTTGGCGCGATCGGCATTCGCAGGGGACCAGTCTTGCCGTGACCGAGTGTTCGGAGGACCTCACGTCCCGTTGCACGCTGTCTCGGATCTCGGCGCAGGAGCTGGCGGCACAGCTCGCTTAGCTCGGCAGGTACATCCGGAACGAGCGTCGCAGGTGCAGGCGGATCGAACCGCTGCTTGTTCATCATCACATCGAAGAATTTGCCGGAGAAAGGTAACCGGCCTGTTAAAGACTGATAGAGGATTACTCCAACACTATACCAGTCACTTGCTGGTCCAAGTGGCAACTGCGCGCCCTGCTCTGGAGACATGTAATCGGGTGTCCCAGCCAGCTGAACACTGTCGCGTCTTCTATCGCTTTCTACTTCTGCGACAAGACCGAAGTCGAGAATCACCACCCTTCCTTCTTTTGTGACGAGGACATTTGAAGGTTTTATATCGCGATGCAGCATTCCTGTCTGGTGGAGGCCGTGCAGTCCATCAGCGAGTTGTCGAAGCGCGCTTACAAGCTTCTGCAGATCGAGTTTGGAAAGAGACAGCGAAATATCAGGGGAGCTTTCGGGGAAGGTATCATCCGTAAAGGTGACGCGGTTGAAAACCAATTCTTCAGTTTCGGCCTCGTAGTTTGCGGCGAACGCTCGGGTTTCCTCTGGCCCTGTTTTTAGCAGCGTATTCGTTAACGACTGATTGTTGTGGCGTCTTGCACGATACCCGGGCCGCACGTACTCGAGAAAGTTAACGCCCTGGACCAGTTCCATTGTAAAAAACCAATATTGACCATCTGACATCAACTCGTACAACGACACAAGATTCGGATGCGAGACATTGGCGAGTGAACGAAACTCGGTCTTGAAACGAGAAATGTGTGAAGCCTCGGTGCGGGTCAGGGCCTTAAGCGCGACGACTTTGTCAGTTTCGCGGTCATGCGCTTCGTATACGACGCCCATGCCACCGGAGCCGAGACGTCGACGGATATGGAAGCGAGCAGTGCCGAAGAAATCGCTTGTGGAATTACTCATCAATTCGGGAATTGTAGGCGGTCTTGGACGAAGGGGAGAAGGGGAAGGGGACGCGGAGACACGGGGACATGGGGACGCGGGGATGCGGGGACGCGGGGACACGGAGACGCGGGGATGCGGGGACACGGGACACGGGGAGGCGGGAACAGGGGGACACGGGACATGGGGACATGGAGAGGCGGGGACACGGGGACGGAAAGCCATTCAAGTGGATGGATATGAAGTCGACTCTGAAAGTCTCTCAGGTTGGGAAGGTGGTTTACCCCCGCTCAAGCTGCGGCAAATTCAAGCGCGATTGCTATAGTGAACCTTGCTTCATTCAATTGAAGTTGTGAGTAGCTCGGCAGCGGGGGTAAACCGCCTTCCCAACCTGAGAGACTTTCACACTTGAGCGTCACATCGCGACCTGAATGCCTTTCCAAGTCCCCCTGTCCCTGTGTCCCCGCATCCCCGCGTCCCCGTGTCCCCGCATCCCCGCATCCCTCCGTCCCCTATCAGCCCTTCCCCCACGCTCGTGGCCTCGGGTATCTTCTCGCCGAGGTGATACAAACAATGGACTGGCGCGTAATGCTTTCTACTTTTGGAGTTATCTTTTTGGCAGAGATGGGTGATAAGACCCAAATTGCAGCAATGACCATGGCCGCTCAGTCAGAAAAACCTTGGTCGGTGTTCATCGGCGCATCGCTCGCTCTCGTGGCCGTTTCTGCTATAGGAGTAGTAATCGGTAGCGCAATCGGAAATTACGTGCCAATTGTGTGGGTGAAGCGCGTCGCCGCAGTTTCGTTTATCGTCATCGGCGTCCTGATCCTACTTGATCGATTTTAAACTTGACTGGCCATGCCACAAACAGCACACATCGAACGTCACTTCACTGCTACAGATGTGGTCCGCGACATCGTCATTGGGATGTCGGATGGCTTGACCGTTCCATTTGCGCTAGCCGCGGGTCTAACTGGAGCTGTCGATTCGACTGGAATTATCGTCACGGCAGGTTTGGCTGAAATCGCTGCCGGGTCGATCGCGATGGGATTGGGTGGTTACCTCGCTGCAAAGAGTGACGCTGAACACTACACAAAAGAGCGCGAACGAGAAAAGCGCGAAGTCGCGGAAATTCCGCATGAAGAAATGCGCGAGGTAGCGGAAGTGTTCGAAGCTTATGGACTAACGCGCGAAGAAACCTGGCCTATTGTTCATGCGTTGAGAAGACAGCCAAAGAACTGGATCGATTTCATGATGCGCTTTGAGTTGGGACTGGAAAAGCCTGACCCCCGGCGGGCCGTGGTCAGCGCAATGACTATTGCAGGGGCATATGTCGCGGGCGGTTTCATTCCGCTGACGCCGTACATCATGGCGCACTCTCCCACTACTGCTTTGTTTTTCTCGGTAGCAGTTACGCTGGTCGCTCTGTTGATCTTCGGATTTATTAAAGGCAGATTCACTGGCACTCGGCCGATCCGTAGTGCATTGCAAACGGCCTTTATCGGCAGCGTGGCAGCAGGCGCTGCGTTTCTGATCGCGCGTCTAATAAGCGCCTGAAGAGAGTGCAAATCAAAATCTTATCCGGTTATTAAGATCGCGTAACGCGGCGATATTGTTTTGCTGCAATGCAAATTCAGAATTCCCCACTCTCATTTCTACAAAGTCTGCGCGCGCGATCTTCTCGAAATCTTTGTACGAGAGCGAAACTTCAAGCACTTCCTTCATGACCTCAAATAGCTGGTCAGGATCAACGCCTTGTTTGACTAATGCCATCCGGCCGAGCCGCAAAGTTTCGCCATCAGCTACAATTGCCAGCTCTCTTTGATCGAGCGCGTGTCGCCGATCCCAGTCCTTCGTTTCAAAGATTAACTGGAACGTTACGTGTGCGACATAATCGAGTTGCTTGCCCGGCGCATGAATCGCAGCTGCAAGACTCACACATGAATCCTTCAGCGTCGTTTGCAAACCGTTCGCACCGCCGCAGCTAATTCGCATCTTACGCAGACTGATTACTGTTTCATGACTGAACCCATCGTATTTAGCTTCAATCTTGCCGTCATGATTCAGACCCTGTGGGAGAGTTGAAGACGAGCCTTGGCCGAAGGCCAAAAACAAAACCAACAAACGGAATACAAGGATAGATTGAGACTTCATGAATAATACGCTCCTAAAAGCTGGGTTGTGATTTAAAGTGAGACTATTGAGGGCAAGTGCGGCTGGTCACGATGGGAAACCGCCGCCAAAAATTAACATAGTCAATCAAGGCTTACTATGTCAATACTCGGCACACCAATTAATCGAGCTTGTGCCATTCACCACAAGTATTCAGTTCGCACTGATGGGGATAATATGCTTGAACCAGCCGGTCTGCAGCGGACTTTGCTTCAGGTAAGTTCCAGCGGTAGAACTCGATCGGTTGGCGATGCTGCCCCGGTGGTTCGCGCACCTGAACGAAGGACCGGTGATTCTCAGAAGTTGCCAGCGCTTTGATCGAATCTTCCAAATGAAAGCGTCGCCATGTACTCATGAGGTGTTCCCTTCAGTTCTCATCCTAACAAATTGGGAACGATCGCACGTAGCGGCACGTTCAGGACAGGTTAGAAGTCCTGGAGTGTTGTGTTAACAGTCTTACCCCGACTCCGGACTCCAGGCTCATGACTCCAGACTTCAGGTGTACGTGTAAATCTGCGGCCCAGTCTTCATTAGGCAGTTTTCTTGTAACTTTTTCCTGAATCAGCTGTTTTAGATGGTGTAGCGCAGCTTATGGCGAACGAAGACGAAGAGTTCACCATGCTCTTTCGGGATTTCTATCCAAGCCTTTGCCGGTTTCTGGAATGCTTGCTGGGCGGGCGAGCTGCGCTTGCGCAGGACCTGGCGCAGGAAAGTTTTCTCCAACTGCATCGCACGGCATGGGGCACCGTGCCACCGCAGGAGGCTCGTTTCTGGCTTTATCGGGTAGCTCGAAATTTTGCGCTCAACGAATTCCGTAAAGGCCAAACGAGACACCGGCTGTTTGATCGCGTTGTTGAAGTAATGCGGCCTCGAACTCGCACTCCCGAGGAACAGTACGAGTTGCAGGAACGACAGGAACTGGTCCTGGAGATGTTGCAGACATTGCCGGAACAGCAAAGGGCCGCGTTGCTACTGCGAGAGCAGGAACAACTTTCCTATAGAGAGATTGGACAGGTTTTGAATATTTCTGAGAGTAAGGTGAAGGTCGACATTTTTCGCGCTAGAAGCACACTGCGAGATCGTTGGACAAAACGGGCGCGGGCTTATGAAGCCAGTGCGCGTTGATGTGGTAACCCTGGAGCATTTATGCGTTGTGACCGCGTTGAAGAAATCTCTGCACTGATTGATGGTGAGTTATCGCCGGAGCAAGTTCGTAATCTCAGTGCTCACATTCTTAATTGTCAAGAATGTCAAAAC
The DNA here is from genome assembly GCA_046727215.1 of Acidobacteriota bacterium. GTDB lineage: Bacteria > Acidobacteriota > Blastocatellia > Pyrinomonadales > Pyrinomonadaceae > PSRF01. The sequence continues at coordinate 3,943 of JBKPCC010000052.1, read as the reverse complement.
CTGCGCGCCGACTTTCTTAATCTGCGCAACGAAATTACAGGTTTCAATCCGGCACTGGATCCGAGCCGTTCGCGGCAAAGACTTGCACAGATTCTCGGACGTGAGTATCCCAAGCCTGCATCCACACGTCTTCCCATACCAGCCGTCTGGGGTTGGGCCGGCCGTACGTGGGGTTTTGCGACTGTAGCTCTTATCGTGGTTGCTAGCGTAGTGGGGTTACTCGTTTATCGCGTGGTCCATCGCCCAATCACTCCTCTCGTTCAAGACAACTATATTGCTAACGAGAAGAATAAATCTCCGCGAAATGCCAACACCGGGATTGCGAAGCCGGATCAACCCGACGATTCAAATAACAGAGAAACAGGTAAACCTGGCCCCAAGAAACCAAAGACGAGACCGGGTCGTCGCGTTGAGCCGCCTAAGCCCCGGTCTGCGCCGCCAGAGTTAGCGTCGCCCTATGGTTCGCAGGTAATCGCAACAAATAATGATCAACGCAGTGAAGACAACCGGATTACTCCAGCTGATACGCAAACTTTAACTGCAAAGCATTTGGAGCAGTCGGAAGTGTTGCTGAGATCATTTCGCAATGTTCGATCTGCCGATACGGCTCGGCCTGAAATAGCTTATGAACGACAACGAGCACAGAAGCTGGTCTATCAGAACATACTCCTGCGTCGCGAGGCGGATGCTTCAGGTGATGTGCAGGTGACATCGCTGCTGGATAGCCTCGAGCCAATTCTCCTGGACATTGCGAATCTTCCGGACCGACCTCACGAGGACGACGTGAGACTCATCAAGGAACGTATGCAACGAAAGAATCTCGTGGCGCTGCTCCAGGTCAACTCGGTCGCGATCGCACTAGCTAATGATTGAATTTCACTATAGAGGCACAGGGAACTCGGAAATGGCACAGAAACCTCCGATCACCGCTCTGATCGTCTGCGCATGCTCTGCGTTCTCTGTGCCTGTATGGTGAAGAGAAGCATGGGTCCTATAGGTCCTATTAGTCCTATAACTGAAGGAACAAGAATCTCTATGTCAATCTTGCAATTCCCCCGAAACAACTACCGCACGCGTCTGGCGCCGGTACTTGCTGCCGCCGTAATTGTGCTTGGCTCAACGATGATTCAGGCGCAGCTTGTCTATGCACACAATCAGGATATTCAGAAACTCAACCGGTTCGTTCAGACGACGAAGCCCGATACGCCGGCAATGAAAATGTTTCGCGAAGCCCGAGATCTCATCGAGGCTGAGAATTGGCAACGGGCGGCTGAGAAATTCAACGGCTTCATCTCCGACTTTCCAAAGGACAAAGACATAGATGCCGCGCTTTATTGGTACGCGTACGCACTACAGAAGCAGGGTAAAAAAGATGCTGCGACTGCGCCCTTGCTTCGTCTCATCAGAGACTTCCCGAGTTCCAGTTGGCGTCGCGAAGCCGACGCGATGTTGGTGGTCTTAGGACGAGGTGATGCCGTTCAGAAGGGGCTCGACCGCAGCAATTGCGAAATCAAAGTGCTGGCACTACAGAGTCTGTTTCAAGCTGATGAAGAACGCGCAATGAGTTTTGTCAGCGAAGTACTGAGCTCGAATTCCACGGATTGTCCGACGTTGAAGACGGCAGCCGTGTCACTACTCGGATCGCATGGCGGTACGCGCGCAATTCCGATCTTATTGAACCTGGCGCGTGGCCCAGGCGACTTGAAACTGCGTCTCACCGCCATCAGACGTTTGGGAGCGCAAAACAGTGACAACATTGCTGATGAGTTGGCGAAAATCTACGACAGCGATCATACAAAAGAAGTTCGTCTGCAGATTGTCCGTGCTCTTGCCGACATGCATAGCCCGCGCGCGGAAGCGAAGATTGTTGAGATCGCGCGAAGCAGCGATGATCCTATTTCTCGTCAACTTGCAATTAGAGCTTTGGGCGACCGAAATGGAAGCGCTTCTTCGCTGGATGAATTAATACGAATTTACGATTCCGATCATACAGCCGAAATCCGCATGGTGATCATACGCGCGTTGGGCGAGCGCGATGATCCAAAAGCACAGGCAAAGTTGCTCGAAATTGCGCGCAAGGGAGAAACACCGGAGATCCGCGTCGAGGCAATCCGGCGACTTGCCGATCACCATCGCATATCGATTGATGAGCTGCTCCAGCTGTACTCCACGGAAAGCAATATGGCCATTAAACAGGGGTTGATTCGGGCGTATGCCGATATGAAAGACCCGCGTGGGCGCGCGAAATTGCTTGAGATTGCGCGCAGTAACGATGCACCCGAACTGCGGCTGTATGCGATTCGCAGGCTGGGCAATAAGGACGACGAGCAAAGTGTCGACCAACTCGTAGCCATATACGACGGTGAGACTAATCCCCAAATCAGAGGCGCTTTGATTCGCGCGTTCGGTGATTCTCACCAGAAATCCGCCATTCACAAGTTAATGACTATCGCGCGCAACGATCAATCGGTCGAACTGCGAAAGTTGGCTGTCCGACTGCTGGGTGAAAGCAAAGATCCCGAGGCGCTTAAGTTCCTCGAGGACTTGCTCAAGTGAGGTTTTAACGATGCGACTAGTTCAGACCATCCAGATTTGCGCAACGTGCCTGCTTCTCAGCACGATTGCATGCGCACGAAGTGTCTCGGAGATTTCTCTTGTGTCTGACGCGCAAATCGCGCAGACACAATCACCCGCAACTACCGTGCAAAGCTTTACGGCTGTTGAAGGCACTGATTTGTCTTCTCGGCTCGAGGCCGCACGGCAACGCGCTCGAAGCGCACAAACGCCTTACTGGTCGGCATACTCATTCGACGTTAGGCCAGGCGTCGCAGTGGACCCCTGGATAAATGAGTTTCATGGAAATATGAATACCAGCGGGGATACATCCGTGTTCGTAGGCACAGCCGCGGGCGGGGTAACAGTTGAGACACGGAACCTCGCAATTTTTTTGCTACGCGACCCTGGTGGGCAGCAGATTACTCGGATGGAGATCTACAACCTGGAGCGGAAACGCGAGTACGCCGGTTATCCCGTTTATTGGTTGGGCCGAGCGAACAACGAAGAAAGCCTGAATTACTTGCGCACGATTATCGATGCGGCCCCACTAAGTATTCTTGCTGAGCGCGCGGTTCTGGGAATCTCACTGCATGACGATGCTCGGGTTGCGCCGACTCTCAAGAATTTCATTCGCACCTCACCTAACCAGCGCATTCGTTCTTCTGCGATCTACTGGCTCGGGCAGGTCGGAGGCGAGCAGGCTTTTCTTGCTGATATTGTGAGGAATGATGCCGAGGACAAGAAATTTCGTCGCCAGGCCGCGCATGCAATTGGAGAAAGTAAAGATCGTGGCGCTCTAAATACGCTGCAGAGTTTGTACGATGTTGTAAAGGATCCGGATATTCGTCGGAGTATCATCCAGGCTGCGGGTAACAATCAGGAGACGGAAGCTGCGTTTTCATTCTTACTGAAGGTTGCGCGTAGCGAGCCCGATCGCGATGCTCGTCGAGCAGCCGTTCGACAGTTAGGGCAATTCGGAACAGACGCCGCCGTTGATGAATTGATGAAAATCTATTCGTCTGAAACGGATGTTGATGTGAAACGAGCAGCGCTACAAGGACTGGCCCAGACAAAGAATGCGAAGGGCCAGTCCCGATTGCTGGAAGTGGCGCGCACGGACCCAAACCCTGACTTACGCCGTCAAGCAATAAATCGGCTCCCAGAACGAGGCGAAGCAGTAGTTGATGACTTGATCAAACTCTACGACTCAGAACGCGTTCCAGAAGTTCGACGCGCTGTGCTTCAAGCCCTTTCCCAAACTAAGAGTACGCGCGCGGAAGACAAACTCTTTCAGATCGCTCGAGACGATTCGAGTATTGACCTGCGGAGGCATGCGATCCGTTTACTGGGTGAGCGAGCTGGAAAGCGAAGTATCGAGTTTCTCAGC
>JBKPCC010000051.1:0-24389 GCA_046727215.1 Acidobacteriota bacterium | reverse complement strand
AAAGAACGTCGAGTTTCCCACAGTTTCCACAGCCCCTACGACTACACCCAATAGATTAAGAAACAGCAAGAGAGAAAACCAATTGTTTCCACAGTACACTATGACACTACCGTTGCACTTCCAAGTTGAATTCGCGAATGAGAAATGAGAAATGGAAAACGGAAAATGCTTGTCTTGCCTTCGATGACGCTCGACCGACGACTTGACGCTTTGTGGGAACACCGCGTACAAGCTATTCAATGCTCAATCCACAGCCCTCGTTAACGGTATCGCCGCTAGCCGTAGAAACGATTTCTCTCGTCCGCCGTTTTGGTGATTTCACAGCCGTTGACAATGTTAACTTGCAGGTCGCGCGCGGTAGCTTCTTTGGTTTCCTTGGTCCGAACGGCGCTGGTAAATCGACAACAATAAAGATGCTGACCGGCTTGCTTGCGCCGACAAGCGGCAAGATTCGTGTGCTCGGTCGCGACATGGAAACAGAGACGCTTGAAGTTAAGCGAAGAATCGGTGTTGTTCCCGAGGATTTAAATCTGTTCGACAGACTGACGGGCGCAGAAATGCTCACCTTCACCGGCCGCATGTACGGGCTAAACAAAAAAGAAATTGCTGAACGTGTGCCGGAGCTGCTGGAATTGATGGACTTGAAAGACGAACCAAAAAAGCTGATCGTGGAATACTCGCACGGAATGAAAAAGAAGTTATCGCTTGCCTGTTCGTTAATCCACCGACCTGAAATACTTTTTCTGGATGAACCTTTTGAAGGCGTTGATGCAATCGCTTCGCGCACACTCAAAGACCTTTTGTCCCGCTTAACAGAACGCGGGCTAACGGTGTTCCTGACATCTCACGTTTTGGAGATTGTTGAGAGACTGTGTAGCGATATAGCGATCATTTCTCAAGGAAAGCTGTTGGCAGCCGGATCACTAGACGATTTACGAAAGGGAATTCGGCTCGACGAGACTGGACCCGTATCTCTCGAAGAGTACTTCATCCACGTTGTGGGCGGCACGCGAAGCATGGGTGAGGAAGAAGTATTACAGTGGTTAGGTTGACAAGGTTTAAAGCGCATATACGGCGCACTTTTGTATGATATCTTGCTTTATAAACCCTCTTCTCCTGGATATTTAAGAAAACTCTTTTCTAGATGGGGATCCCTCCGCTAGAATGAAAGCCTCAGGTGAGCCACCTTACTCACCCCTGCGATTTGACCCTTGACCCAGAAACTTCCTGCTTTTCGTCCTCTTTCGATACCGCAAGTTTTCACGCAAGAGTCCTTCGCTGAAACCCGCGCAGCAAATTAAATCGCCGCTCATTCGCTGCCCTCGCGGAAGAGGTTTTCACTATGGATTCAAATGTTGGTCTGGCAATCCAGTGTGTCGGCATCCTGCTGATAACGCTGTTGTCGCTGTTCATGCGCCGCTCGATTCGGACAGTGGCTTTGAGGTACTGGACGACGGCGTGGGCCAGTCTCGCGCTCTCCCTGGTAAGTCTCTTCATTGGTTTTCACATAGCCAGTGACCCGAAGATCTTCTACTCAATCTATTTTCTTGGCGAATACATTTTCGGACTGATGTTCCTGGCGGGCTGCCGGCAACACGGAAGCGGCGCGCGAGTGGGAAAGACTGCATATCTACTGATTCTATTCATCGCAATCGCAGCAGTTCTGCCTTACGCATCCGCTGACTTTAACGATCTGTTTATGGTGCAGGCGACGATCATGGCCGGACTATTCGCCGCTGCATTTCTCGCCTTGCGTGAAGTTGAACCACGAAAGCAGAGAAGTCCTGGTGTGCAAGTAATGTCATTTGCGTTGTTACTTCTCTCGATCGATTTCCTTCATTACCTGCCGATGTTTGGCGCGCGCAAAGGTCTTTGGGGCATCACAATCCCAACCGGGTATCTAAAGTTCACTTCGATCTTCGATCTCATTCTGGAGATCTTGCTCGGTTTTGGCACGATCATGGTGCTGATGGAAAGCGTTAGACACGAAGTAGAGCGAGCGAACGGTCAGTTGTTGCGGGTGCGTGATCGACTCGAGTTGTTGGCGCAGATGGATCCGCTCACTGAAGCATTAAACCGTCATGCGTTCCACTCGTTGATCAGCGAAAACGAAAGCGGACGAGTTAAAAATACGTCCGGCAGCATAGCAGTAATTGACATAGACAATTTAAAACCGATCAACGATACGCTCGGCCATCCGTCAGGTGACAAGGCAATACGTGCAGTCGCGACCGCAATTCGATCCGTCATTCGCGCTGACGATATGCTGTTTCGCTGGGGCGGTGATGAATTCCTTGTCCTCATGTTCCAGCTGCATGTCACCGATGCCGGCAAACGGATGCAGAAACTGAACAGTATCCTGGCGCAGAACTCCAGTCATTGGAATTCCATACCCATGAGGGTAACAGTCTCTCATGGAGTCGCAGGGTTCGATTCGCTGAGCGTATTGGCGCAGGCAATCGAGCACGCGGACAAAGAGATGTATCGGAGAAAGCAGGAATTGCGCAGGGCAGGAAAGCAACTAGAGGTCGTACACTTGACCGACTAAGGCACTTCGACCAGCAGTTCTCGCCCGAAGGTGAAGTTCGGACGTTTTCGCCCCTTCATGTATTTGGCGGCAGTTTGCGATAGTGCCGTGACGATTATCGGAAGCGCAATGGTTGCATCGCAGTTGACGTATGCGGTATGCGCGCCGCGTGCAAGCTTTCCGTAAACCAGACCTTCATCAAGTGAAACCGCATTGGATCTGCCCCCTGGATGCGGCGCGTCAGTCGTAATTTGAATGGCGTACTTGTGGCCGTGGTGATGTTCCTTCAGGATGTAGGATGCGGCTTCGTTCTGCTGAACGAAACTCTTCGCGGTACCTCCGCCTAGATTGATTACACCAGTCACCCTTGCTTTTGTGTTTATGTTCATCATGTCCAGGACGTCCTGGATGATGTCGAACAGGAAATTGTTTTTCTTCTCGAATCGTGAACCCGCAATTCCTACGGCAATCCCACTGTCCGCAATTGCGGGACAGAAAATGGGAACCCGTGCCTTGTAAGCAGAAGTCAGGACGCCATCTTCGGTTGCGATTTCCGCCAACTCACGGCCAAGCAAATGCAGGAATTCTCGCGGTGAATAGGGCCGCGACTGATCGAGCTGATTGGTGAAACCGCCGATCCATTCGTTTGCTTCTCTGTATTCTTCATCGCTCGCCAGTAGGTCCCACATCCGGCTGATTTGCGCAGATTCCAGTTCAGCGTCTGTCATACTCGGATGGGCCTGAAAATGGTATCGACCAAGCGTTTCGTGCAGATCGTGAAACAGCACCGGACCGGAAAGAACCAACACATCGACAAAGCGGTTCTTGATTACGTAGGCTAACAAGCGACGCATACCCGCCGGAATTAAGGCTCCTGAAGCGGAAACCATAACGGTGGTATTGTCGCCCAACATGTCTAGCCAAATCCGATGTGCCTCGGCCAACTGGCGGCCGCCGAATCCCGTACCCTCCATCTTTTCCAGCAATCCCGCGACCGAGCGATCGCGGTCAACTTGTACTGGCCGTGTTGGTGTTACGAGATATTTCGAAGCTTTGGGTTTTCGCTGCGTGACCATAAAGGTTGTCAACCTTTCAAGCTAGGGAGTACAAAAATAATTGCTATACATCGTGAAACTCCCGAGCGCATTGCTATGTACAAAAACCAGAATCCGGAACGCCTGGATTATCAGTAATCCGTCTTGCGACGGAGGCGCGTTCGCGCTCCATCTACTGTGAGATAGGTGTAAGCGTCGTAACGCGATTCATAAAACTGAGCGAGTTCGGCCCCTTCTGCTTCGCTCAATTCGCCATCCTTGACTCGCCTGTTAATTAACCGGCGGAACCCGTCGTGCAAAAGGCTACGTTCGTATCGAGCGCGTTCAGCAGCCTCGCCGACGGTCGTCCCACGGATAACTTTCCTGATTAAATATCCTTCCTCGTCGATGTAGATGTGGGCTTCGTGTGGCGCGCCGAACAAATTGTGGTTGTTGCCCATTACCTCTTGATATGCTCCAACGAGCATAAAAGCCAGGTAGTAAGTCTCACCTTGTACGAGCGGATGAAGCTCAAGGACCTGTTTGACATCGTGCAGATCGACGAACTTGTCGACGATGCCATCGGAATCACAGGTGATATCGCATAGTGTTGCGTACTCTGAAGGTGGCTTATTCAGGCCATGGATGGGGACAATCGGGAACAGCTGGTCCAACGCCCAGTGATCGGGCACGGAACGAAACACGGAAAAGTTCGTCAGGTATTTCGCGCATAGCAGCTTGCGCAACTCGCCAAATTCCTCAGATACATATTTTGCTTGCTGCGCGTACTTGTCGGCGCGCTCGCAAATATCCCAGAACAGCACCTCGCCTTTTGCGCGATCTTCCAAAGAGATGAGTCCCAAGTTGAAGAGGGTGAACAACTCCTCGCGGTGCTCCAGTGCATCGTGGTAATACTCACGATAATTCTTTACAGAAATTGATTCGCGCAGATCACCAAGTTCGATGACGACCTGAGGATCATCGTCATCGATTTCGATTGGCGTAATGTCCTCAACAACGGTTTCGATTTCATCCTGGACGTTTGTTATCAGAATGGCGTGATACGCCGCGAGAAATCGGCCAGACTCCTGGATAATCGTTGGATGCGGCACGTTCTCGTCGTCGCAGACCTGTTTGATCGTGTAAATGACATCGTTCGCGAATTCCTGCGCGGTGTAATTAGCAGATGAATCAAAGGCAGTTTTTGAACCATCGTAGTCGACTGCCATACCTCCGCCCACGTCCAGCAAATCGATAGGCACCTTCATCTGGTAAACCTTCGCGTAAACGCGCGCGGCTTCCTTCATCGCGTTCTTGATGCGTTTTATGTCTGTCAGTTGCGAACCGATGTGAAAGTGGAGAAGCTTCAACATGTCGAGACGATCGGCCTCTTCCAGCCGTCGAACGACCTCGAGCAACTCGGTGGTAGTCAAACCGAATTTTGCCGCTTCCCCGCCGGATTTTTCCCAGCGGCCCGATCCTTTTGAATATAGCTTTACGCGCATCCCCAGGATTGGCATTGCGCCTTCACGCCGACTCGCCGCGGCCAGTACGTGGTCCAACTCATTTAGCTTTTCAATGACTATCACAACGCGTTTACCGCAACGTGCACCCGCAAATGCGAGTTCAATGAACTCTTCATCCTTGAAGCCGTTCAAAACGAGCAGACTGTCCGGAGATTGTTCCAGCGCCAATGCAGCGTACAGTTCAGCCTTCGAGCCGGCTTCCAGTCCGAAGTCGTAACGGGAACCTTCGCGCAGGTACTCTTCAACTACGGCGCGCTGCTGATTGACTTTCATCGGGTAAACACACATGTGCGCACCCTGATATTCGAATTCCCGAATGGATCTGCTGAAGGCCCTTTGAAGTTTGCGGACCTGGGCTGCCACCAGCTGCGGGAACCGCAGTAAGACTGGCGCACCGATACCTCGCTTTGCGAGGTCGTCAATTATCTCTTTTAGATCTGCCGATCGGGGGTCACCCTCGGTTGGGCGGACGATTAAGTTTCCCTTGCGGTTTACGTCAAAGTAGCCAGCGCCCCAGTTCTCGATGCCGTAGGTTTCGAGCGTTTGCTCGATTGCAGTGGTCAATTAGCGGTCTCCTGCCTTGATTGCGAAACGTATATAAAGATTGCGGTATCCAAACTTCGGTTGTACATAGTCCAGATCGGGCGGCGGAGTTGGTTTGGGTGGAACGCTTTAGCGCGCAATGTAACAGAAAACTGTCGCCACGGTCTATAACTTTTTTGTTTCAAAAGGTTTCGCCACGTGGTGTAACTCACTAAAAAGGAATGAGTTAGACAATGGCCGATCGTCGGGCATCCCTGCGTGGTCGCCCTTTTTGAGCCATAAAGCGCGGTCTGTATTGCTGAGGAGTGCCGACGCAGGTACCACCCAACAGAATACACGACCTTGCCTGACCTTGCCGGGAAAACCTTGACATTGACAATTTGGTAACTATAATTCAAGCTTTTTTATGCGCGTCGCCTTATGACGTTTGGTTTGTACCGCAGAGTAAATTCGCTTCCACGAAACTTCGCTCCATTAAACAGCCAGGCGCGAAGAGCACACCCAACACTCCCATTCTTTAGGAGATAAAATGAACCCTAAAACTGTCTTGAAGTTTGCCTCTGACCAGGGAGCAAAATTTGTTTCTGTTCGCTTTACTGACCTGCCCGGCTCCTGGCAACACCTAACATTCCCCATCGGCGAACTGAGTGAAGATACCTTCGAGGACGGATTTGGCTTCGATGCTTCTTCAATTCGTGGTTGGGCAGCAATTCACGAGTCGGACATGCTGCTGGTGCCCGATGCCAACCGTTACTGGATGGATCCGTTCTCTGAACAACCTACCCTTTGTGTGATTGGCAATGCTGTAGACCCAATCACAAAGGAAGGATACGCATTCGACCCGCGTTCTGTTGCGCAGCGAGCTGAAAGTTACCTGAAGTTCACCGGGATCGCAGACACCGCCTACTTTGGACCCGAAGCCGAATTCTTCGTATTCGATTCAGTCAAGTTTCATAATGAGCAGAACTCTGCCGGTTACACCATTGATTCAGACGAAGGTCACTGGAACAGCGGTCGCAATGCCGATGAGTTCTCCGGAACGAATCTCGGTTACCGGATTCGGCCGAAGGAAGGTTATGTACCGGTTCCACCGACCGATTCATTGAGTGATCTTCGGTCCGAGATTTCTCTTACACTGGCGAAGTGTGGAATCAATGTCGAGTGTCACCATCACGAAGTCGCAACAGCCGGGCAATGCGAAATCGATTTCCGTTACTCCACCCTTCTGGGCACGGCCGACAATTTACAGGTCTTTAAATACGTAGTTCGCAATACTGCATACGAGTATGGTAAGGCCGCCACGTTTATGCCGAAGCCCCTCTTCGGCGACAACGGATCGGGGATGCATTGTCACCAGTCGCTTTGGAAAGGCGAAAAGCCACTCTTTTCCGGCGACGGCTACGCGGGGCTATCAGAATTGGCAAAGTATTACATTGGGGGACTGCTCAAACACGCGGCAGCTATTGTAGCTTTTGCGGCACCAACCACGAACAGTTACAAGCGACTCGTGCCCGGGTTTGAAGCGCCGGTAAATCTTGCGTACTCGGCGCGAAATCGATCGGCCGCGATTCGCATACCGATGTTTTCCACGAATCCAAAACTGAAACGCTTGGAATTCAGGCCGCCGGATCCGTCGTGCAATCCTTATCTCGCGTTTTCGGCGATGATTCTCGCCGGATTGGACGGTATTCAAAACCGGATCGATCCCGGTGAGCCTTTAGAGAAGGACATTTATGATCTGTCACCGGAAGAACTCAAGGATGTTCCCACGCTGCCGGGTTCTCTGGACGAATCTTTGAAAGCTCTGGAAGCGGATCATGATTTCCTTTTGAAGGGAGACGTCTTCAGTCCGCAGGTAATCGAACGCTGGATTTCTTACAAGCGAGACAAAGAGATCACGCCATTGCGAATGAGACCTCATCCGCTCGAGTTTTCTCTGTATTTTGATATCTAGTTGCTGCGAATTGCGGAAGATGACGGTCCGAGTGATCAGCACCCGGACCGTTTTTCTTTTTGATTTTCCATTGATCGTTTCCATTTCTCATTTTTCAGTGACGGTAATGCCTCGTGTTATTTCGTGTAATTTTCTGGATCGTAAGGCCAATATAAACGCACATCGTCGACTGACACGAACATCCAGGAAGGTTAATAAAAAATGAGAAATGGAAAAGGATCAATGGAAAATGGTTTTACCGTTGAATGCCATTCAACCTCGACAGACTGAAGTCTGTGCCACTTTGCGCGTTCCTTGGACGGTTGAGCGTGTAAAATGGTTCAGTGCAGCTTCTCGATCCGACCGTCGAATCTCTCCTCCGCGATTTGCCCGATCCAACGGGCGCAAGATTATTCGTTCAGCGCCTCGCCGATGAACATCCAGCCGAAAGCAAAAAGCTAAAACGTGACCCAGGATTGCTCGCTGATGCGTTGGCACTCAGTGCCTGGAGTCCTTTGCTGGGTACCACAATCGAGCAGAATCCCGACTATCTCTCCTGGCTCGCGCGCGAGAGACTGAATCCGCGAATCAGAACCCCTGAGGAACTGCGGGAGTCGCTCGGCCGGTTTGCCCTGACGAATTCTTCCCTCGGTCCCCAGGTGCTGCTGGCACGATTTCGACGGCGAGAACTCCTTCGCATCTACTTGCATGATATTCGTCGTACGCACACCCTGGTGGAAACGACCGAGGAGTTGTCCAACCTTGCTGACGCGACACTCGACTACGCACTTACTTTGGCGCTGCAGGAGCTCGAAAATCGCTACGGTTTTCCACGACGTGTCGATGCGCGTGGACGAAGCACGGCTGCGGATTTTTGTATCGTCGCCCTGGGTAAACTCGGTTCGCTGGAGCTCAACTACGCGTCGGACATCGATTTGATGTTTGTCTACTCCGCCGATGGGACCACATCGGGTACTGGTGTGCGCGGCGAGGTAACAAACCGCGAATTCTTTGTAAAGCTTGCCGAAGCCGTAGTTAGGTTGGCAGGGCAGTCCGCCGGCGACGGCGCCGCTTATAGAGTGGACCTGCGCCTGCGTCCACACGGACGTGACGGGGCGCTCGCCTGTTCTTTGGACGAGGCAACCCGGTACTACAGCCAGACTGCGCAGCGATGGGAACTGCAGGCGTTGATTCGTTCTCGGGCTTCGGCAGGTTCTGCAAAATTGTTCTCTCAGTTCACCACGGCCGTCAGGCCCAACGTGTTCCGGACAGACGTCTCTGTGCGCGAAGCCCTGTCGAGCGTTCGCCTTGCCAAGCAGAAGATCGACAGACACAACGAAAGGCGCAGCGGATTTAATGTGAAGCTGAGCCCCGGCGGAATCCGCGAAATTGAGTTTATCGCCCAGGCGCTGCAACTTGCGCATGGAGGGAAAGACGAATGGCTGCGCGTTCCTCATACACTCGTGAGTCTCGGCCGACTCGCTGACAGAGGATTCATTACTGAGCAAGAGCGAACACAGCTTTCCGCGGCGTACACCTTTCTCCGTACGGTCGAGCATCGGTTACAGATGGAGCACGGCTTACAAACACACGTGCTGCCGGAAAATGCAGCACAGCGAACGATGGTCGCTCGACGGATGGGTTATCTCGGCGACGACTCGCTGGAGGAATTTGAAAGGGAACTGACGCGTCACACGGGGAACGTCTTGCAGGCATATGCCCGAGTGTTCGTCGGCATGGCAACGAACGATACGATTCTACCTTCGCGTGTGTTTGTGCAGACGCAAGAGCCGGCGGACGTTGAATGGTCAACTGCCCTGGCGTCTGCCAGCATATTTGTCTCGCATCTTGAGCGAACCGATGAATCCACCGCGGACGCAAGTCAGTTGGCTCGCAAGATTCAGAGTGTCGCGAGCGAATCGATGAATCCGCATCGTGCACTTGCACTTACCATGCGCGTGGCCTCGTCATTGGAAAAGCTTTCGACTCCCGAAAGAGTCTCAGAAGAAAACTTGTTTGCGCTGATCCGCTTCTGTGGCTCTTCTGAATTTTTTGGTGAAATGATTGCGTCCAACCCAACGCTAATCAGATCGTTGTCTCTCAACAATAACGAATCGCCACGAAGAGATTATCGCAGTACTCTGCGGGCGGCTGTTGAGGGCGAAAAGAGTTTTGCTGCCGACCTTTCCAGCGTGCGCCGCGCGTGGTCGCGATTGCTGGTTGAAATTGGTGTCGAGGACGCGACTGGAGCGATTTCCGTTTCTGAATCGAACCGGCGGCAGACGGAATTAGCAGTCGCTAGCATTAATGCAGCTTACCTGATTGCGCGCCGTGAGTTGGGACGTAGGTACGGAGGCGTGCCCGGCGCTGGTCCGCGTCTGGCGTTTCTTGGCTTGGGCCGGCTCGGTACAGGCGGAATGGATTACGGTTCAGATCTGGACCTCGTTGTTTGTTACGACTCATTGGTTCCATCTCCGGTCCCCTCTCTTAGTCGCGACGAAGCCTACGCGCGATTAGTGGAATTGATGCTCTCAGCGCTGTCGAGTGTCACGCGCCAGGGATATCTGTACCGGGTTGATTTGCGCCTGCGGCCGAACGGGCAAAACGGACCGTTGACGATCGGTTCAGATACTTTGCTGGATTACTTAAAGGAGCACTCAGCCAGTTGGGAGTGGCTGGCATATGTAAAACTACGAGCCATCGCAGGTGACCTCGAACTGGGCCGAAGGCTGGAAACACACGCACGCCACATTGTTCACGAAAACGCACGGCGCTCGAGCGTGGAGGACCTAAAAAACGAGACGCGACGGGTCCGTCAGCGATTACAAAAAGAGAAGACACAGCGAGGCCGCCAGACCGGGATCGACATTAAATATGGCCCGGGCGGAATGTTGGATGTGTACTTTGCACTTCGATATTTGCAGCTAAGGGATGATGTTCCCGATCAAGGTGACGACCGCTCGACGCGTTCAAGCATTGATACTCTTGAAGAAGTTGGGTCGCTTGGACCAAACGAGGCGGCGGCCCTGAGCGAGGGTTACGCCCTTTTGAGGTCTGCTGATCATCACGTTCGACTGATCGTTGGGCGTTCCGCGAGACTACCCGACACGGATCATCCGGCGGCCCGCGACATAGCCGCAAAGCTTGGATTCAATTCGGCAACCGAGATGAACTTCGCCGTACGTGAGCGGATGACGGAGATTCATGACGCGTATGAGCGGATTTTGGAGTGATCAAGACTCGTGCGAAGTCTCCGTTGCTTCAAACCAGCAACGCGTGCACCAGCGGTGGGTGCGAATTCGTTCCGCGAGTGGGTAATGTGTAGATTCAGGAAGCCTGCGCACGACCTCACGCTGGTCTTCAGATAATTCGTTCCAGCTTTGTAAGGGGACGTGGTCACATCGCGGACATCGATCTTCGTTCATATCAGCGTTCTTATTGCTTTCGGTTTAACAGCCACAACGATGCGACGTTGACTTGGCAAACCCCGGCGTTGCTTGAGTGATGGCGCTCGAAGACCCGGCGCTACCGACCTCATGCCCACAACGATCCGAGTTTTGAGACAGTCTTTGCCGTGGGTTGTCTTCCCACCATATTGCAAACCTTCACACAAATTTAAGGCTGCGGACCAAATTGATTGTTTACGGAATAAACCGCATCATGTAAGTTATCAGTGGGCCTTCGGTTGAACAAGCAGGGTTCGGGAATGGAGCACTAATGTTTCGAATCAAAGCCTCATACTCAGAGCAGCTGGAATTGCGAACCACCCTCGAACGGGCTCGCGAATTCTTTGGTGAACTGCGCAATTTCGTAGACCTAATGCCAGGTATCGAAGGAATCCGGAGAGAAGCCGACGGAATAATGCGTTGGATTGTACGGGCCGAAGTTCCCGTGATTGGTCCAGTACACGCTAGTTTTGCGGTCGAAAAAACTGAGGATCAGCCAAACCGCCTCGAGTGGTCTCCGGCTCGATCCGAGATGAAGAACTATCTTCGTTATGCGGCGGCGTTTGAAGAGCGCGGGCAGAAAGTCTTAATTCGAATTGCGCAACAGGTGGAATTGCGCCGGCCGAGTGCGAAGGACCTGCACCGTTTTGCAATTCTGGTTGGTGAAGCGGCAATTAGCGCCGAGATGCAAAAGCGCGTAGGGGAGATGATCAAAGTCTTTCTGGAGCGTGCCCGTGTGAAGCTGGAAGGCGAAACAGAGCCCGAACCTGAGCCGGTAACTGCTACTTAGCAGGTGCGTGACCGTAGCTGATCATGTTCGCGAAAACGCGATACGCACCGGGGACACCCGCCATCAACTCTCTATACCAAACCATACTGGTGTAAATGTAATTTCCCTTTCCGTAGCTGGCCACTAGCAAGCCTCCAGTCAACGGCTGCTCGCCGGTGTCATTGCTCGACAGCAAAGCTTCGTAGTGATTATCCCACTCTTTCGGGTAATACAATCCTCTTTCCTGAATCCAGTTTTTGAAGTCCGCTGCTGCGATGCGATTGGGAAAACTGAGTAATGGATGATTCGGTTTGAGTATTTTCACCGGCGCAGATTCTTCAGTGACCCGTTCGTCACTAAGGATAATCGCGTACGGCGCGAGCTGCGGCCGATTTCTTTTCGGATCAGGATTCCATTCGTTGGTTTTATGATAGAAGACGATGAGCGTGCCGCCATTCTTCACAAAATCCAATAGACGCTCATTTGCAGTAACCAGTTCCGGATGGGCTTGGTAACCGCGATTGTCAATAATGATCGTGTTGAAGTTATTCAGGTCCGCTTGTTGAATGTCTCCGACCGACAACTGTTTGGCAGCAGCGCCGAGTGCTGCAAGTGAGTTCTCAAGAGTGCTATCAAAACTCGGTACATAGCCAACTCGGACACCATCGGCAATCTGGGCGTCCACGTAGACAGTCGTAACCTTCTTTTGAGTTATCAATTCATCTGCGGATCGTGCCTGAACTGACAATACAGGCGATCCTGATGGTCCGGATCCATCGGTGGGATGTTCGTCTATTACTGTGAAATCAGCTGTCTGATGCGGTTCAAGTTCTATTTTCTGTTGCTTGCTGTGCGAACGAACTATCGATTGATTGATGTTAAGTTGGCCTTCGAATCGGGATGACAAGTGATTTATTAATTTTACCCTTAGGCTATCGCAGCGGTTCGACGTTCTGGCTGTCCGGACGCACGGTGACGGAGAAATGTCCGCTATCTCGACCGCCGGCGCAACCTGCCTACGGATTTCTTTCGTGACCATAAATGGCGCGCCTTCAATCTCCATCTGAACCATTAGTGCGAACCGCTTTCCAAGAAAGCCGTCATCGTACAGATGATCCGCTGCCGGTACCGTTACTGTTGTTGACTTTGGCAAACTCGTCTTAATGACCACAGCCGTATCCGTTCCCGGTGGCAACTTTTCAGCGACATCAATTAACCGAGAGCTACCAGGCTGGGTGAATGAGGCATGCTTAATTTGAATATCGGAGTCCCCGGCATTACTTAGCGTGACAGGCCACTGAAATTCAACCCCTGGGACGAGCGGGTCTTTGTCGGATGGCAAAGTAATGGACACCCCACTGGCGACTGCCAAGGCACGATCCAAACGCGCGGCCATCAGGGCGAACCGAGGCTGATCAACTTTTGCAACGTCATTGGGAGCTTCAAACAAGCCTGCTCGGCGCGACCGAATCAACGCGACCAAAGCTTCTGCAGGACGGTCCGCTAAATCAGTCAGTGGACGATCATTAATCGTTGGTGCGGTTAGTTTGGCCCCGGTCGCTACCGTTAACCGCAGACCTTCCAGAAAATTCTTTGCATTCGCCGGTAATGCGGGCGCTGCGGAAACTTCACGGGCCAAACGATATCGGATCAGCGGCAACTCGGTTCTGTTCTGCGCGCGTAATCTTTCAGCGATGCTTTTGGGCCAGGGACCCTGAGTAGCATGTTGTTGCAGGGCCAGTAAAGCCTGCTCTGCAAACGTTGAGTCGCGTATCGGATCTCGCTCATTGGGATCGACTGAGACGACTTTGCCCGCCTTCTCCGCCTCTTGTTCGAGTGATTTCGTTGCAGAGTTGCTATCAAAACCAAACCGCACGAATAGTCGCTGAGGCTGCCAAACGCTTACAGTCTTTAATTGTTCAGGAAAGCTGTTGGGATCCGCTGCGGCATCGAATGCCTGCAGTATTAGCCGGCCCGTAGCCTGGTGATGACCGTGCCCGCTGACTGTATTGTGATTAGTGATGATCACATCGGGACGCAGTTCACGGATTTTCAAAACCATTCGTCTTAGAGCTTCTTTTTCACCCCAGATCCGAAACGCCTCTTCGGCTGATTTCGAGAAGCCAAAGTCAGGTAAACCGAGAAAATACGGTTCGGAACCTTGAATCTCAGCAGCTGCCATTGTCTCGCGCGCACGAATCACGCCCAGCTGCTGATAGAGTTCAGGACCGACGGCGTTCTGACCGCCCTCACCGTAGGTCGAAAACAGGCTCACTGTGTGCACGCCGTATTTTCGGCGCAACATTGTCAGCGTAGTGCCGTCTTCGTCGTCCGGATGAGCGGCGACACACATAACGGTCCAGGGGTTGGTGAGGTCCAGTAATGCTTGATAAAGTTCGGCGCGGGTTGCGGCCGGATTGTGGTGTGGGATCCCCCCACGCACGGCTGTCGATGGTATGCTTGTTGGAATAGTCAGGCATACGCCAACAAGGATTAAAATAAACCTCAGTGGTAAAGAATGAATACGCATACGCAATGCCGCCGTTATATTAACCTCTTGTCGCATCCAGAATAGAGGACAATGATAGAGTCCCCGGAGGTCCAACGGAAATGAAGCGGGTGGTACTCGGAAGCATAATAACTACGACATTTATGCTTCTTGTCCCTTCTACCTACGCATGTTGGTGCGGCGTACCTGACGTGCTTAAGGGAGTTGACCGGGCTAAATTTGTTTTTGTTGGAGAAGTAACGCAAATTGTGCCGCCTAGGACTAACGATAAAAACGCACCACTGCCCGGTCGGTTATACATCATCACGTTTAAAGTGGAAAAGACATGGAAGGGTCTGATTTTTCACGAGATTCAAGTCCTATCAGCTCAAGGTGACTACGGATGTTTGGGTTACCCAGCGGTTCGTGAGGGTCAGAGGTATTTGGTTTACGCCGATCCTGTCTATGATAACGACGTTATTCAGAATAGCTGGTCAATCATTACATCGTGTAATAGGACAGCACGTCTGCCAAACGGAACTCAACCTCCAGCCGGTCGCTTTAGTCAAAGTGAGGTCAACAGAATGGATGGCTCTGCAGATCTCGACACCCTGGAGAAGATAGAGTATTGCTTTGGCAACGAGCAATCCAAGCGCGGCTCAACGACTCTTCAGCTAAATAGGCCGTGCCCGCCGTTCCATGTTTTCGACTTTACGAGTTCACCCGCTCGAGCCTTGCCGCAATAGTCATCGTCACAGCAATGATGGCAATCAGCACCACTCCGTACGCGGCCGCTGTGCCGAGCCTGAAGTCACGTAGCTCCGAAGCTATCGCGATCGAAATCGGACGGTTTGCCGGCACGAATACAAGCACTGAAGCCACATATTCGCCCAGGGCGACAATAAACGCCAGCAGCGCGCCCGCGATCGCGCCGGGTAATACGAGAGGAAGAGTTACGCGAAAAAACCTCTGACGCAAACGAGCGCCCAGCGTTTCCGCCGCCTGCTCAAGGGCGGGATCCATCTGCTCCATACTTGCCTGAACTGCGCGAACAACTAGCGGCATGAATCGCAGGAAGTAAACTACCGGGAGTATCCAAAAAGTGCCGACGAGTATGAAGGAACCCAGCAACAGACTAGGCTTACCGTAACTTTCAGCTATCGCGACCGCAACAACGGTTCCAGGCAGTGCCCACGGAACCAGGATCAGTAAAGAGAGAACACGTTTCCAGCGTCGTTTACGACCTTTGGTTACGAGCGTCGCTGCGCAAAAGCTCCAAAGTAAGGCAGCAGTTGACGCAATTGCCGCCATGCTAAGACTATTCGCGAACACCTCAATTGAATGGGGATCGGTAATCAGTCCTCGGTAATTTGCCAGCGTGTAAGCCGGCGGTAGAGTTTGAGTGGTCCATTGTCCGTCCACTGCGAAACTTACGAGCACAAGTGTCAAGACGGGTAGGGCGAGCAATAGTGAGAACGTGATTCCCGATAGCGTTGCTACAGCTCGCGCCCGGCCGTCCGTAATTGGTCGTCGTGTCCGCGGCGCGCCCTTCAATGCTGCAGCCACAAACCTGCGTGTGCCCTCATAACGCTGGAAGAACAGAAGAGTCAGTAAAGAGATCGCTGCCAGGACCACTGTTTCAGTGACTGCCATCGCCAAGTCACCACGTTGCCGCGCGGTGAAGATCTCCAGAGTCAGGACACGTACGTTTCCGCCAAAAAACAACGGAGCGCTAAATGACGCCATGGAAGTCATGAACGTCAGCAATGCTGCGGCAATTAAAGAAGGAGTGAGTTGCGGCAACACCACACGAAAAAGGACTTGAGACAAACTGGCTCCCAGCGATCGCGCTGCCTCAGCTAGTCCCGCATCGATGCGTCGCAAGCCGGCGCCGGTAAGTACGTAAAAAAACGGATACATCGTGTAAGTATGGAACAGCAAAAGTGCAGGCCAGCCGCGAAGTGTCCAGGGTGCGGAGCTAAGACCGAGGAGTGACTGAACCGCTCGAGAGAGAATTCCCGACTCGCCGCAAAGAAAGATGAAAGCAACGGTACCTACAAGCGGTGGAAGTACTAGTGGGAGCGCGGCAAGCGTTGCGAAGATATGACGGCCGGGAAATACATAGCGTTCAAACACAAAAGCCAATGGGACTCCGACCAGTGCGCAAAAGAATACGGTTGCGATCGAAAGACCGACGCTATTGAAAATGGCTTTGATTACCGTGCTTTGCGACAGCGCATCAGAATAGTTCTGTAACGACCAAAGGCCTCCTTGTTGAAACGAATTCACGATCAAGTGAAGATTCGGATAAATGACGCCGTAGAGTAGTACGAGCGACGTCACGAGCAGGAGAAGGAGGCGACGGCGCACGATCAAAGATTCCTGAGAAGCTGAAGCCTTTCGGCGGGCAACGTGACGGTACAATCATTTCCCACTCCCAATCCGTCAGGTTGCAGTACCAGCGCTTCCAGCGAAAGGCCGTTGGCGTTCAGCTTGATACTTGAAGTTGCTCCTGCGAAATCAATCGAGCGAATACGCGCCACGAGTGAATTCTCGTCGCTGGTAGGTCCACGATTAATAACCAGGTGCTCAGGTCGAATTGCGAGGAAGCAAGGCTTATTCAACGGCGAAAGGTCGTCTTGCTGGACGGGCAGTCGCAGCGTGTGCCCACCTTGCAATGTCTTGAATTCGGCGACGTTTGATTTGCTCGAGCTTGTGCGCATCACTTCAATCAAATTGTTGCGGCCGAGAAAACGCGCTACCAACATCTGTGAGGGCTTCTCGTATAAATCCCGGGGCTTATCCGTCTGTAGAATTCTTCCGCCCACCATCACTGCGATCCGATCGCATAATGCGAAAGCTTCTTCCTGATCGTGAGTTACATAAACAGCAGTCAATCCGAGTCGAGTTACCAGCTCGCGCAATTCACTGCGTGTCTCTTCTCGCAAGGCCACATCAAGGTTCGACAGTGGTTCATCGAATAGCAACAGCGCCGGCTGGATGGCGATAGCACGGGCAATCGCCACGCGTTGTTGTTGTCCTCCGGAAAGCTCATCGACGCGACGCTTTTCGTAACCGGGAAGTTGCACCAAACCAAGGGCACTGGTTACGCGTTCGGCAATTTCTGCTGCTGGCTTGTGGCGTGCGCGCAGCCCAAAGGCGACATTTTCAAAGACATTGAGGTGAGGGAACAGAGCGTAGTTCTGGAATACCATCCCGAATCCGCGGCGTTCTGGAGGTTGTGAGGTGATGTCGGCGCCGCCAAAGTAAATTGAACCAGGGTCTGGCTTTTCCAAGCCGGCAATCATCCTGAGGGTCGTTGTCTTGCCACAGCCCGAAGGGCCAAGCAGACCAAAGAATTCACCCTGTTCAACGTCCAACGAGACTTCCGCCACAGCTTGTGTCTTGTCGTAGTGCTTGGAGATGTTCTTTAGGGATAGTAGCGGCATGATTACTCACTCAACGTTCACGGTGATTTCATCCAGAAAGTGATCCACGAAATCAGACGAAATAACACTAAGAAGTCTCATCCTGCAAATTGTGTTAATCCTGTCATCTGGAATTAGTAATCACTTGCCATGTCCGCGGATCTGAGTATCCCAGTATCTCATCCAATCAGCACTTTGCTTTCTAAGCACATTCCAATCCAGCTCCATGCTTGGGAAGGGTTGATTCATCCAACCAGGAAGTTGGCCGCGGTCGAGATCTGAACGAATCGGAATCCTATCGTACGTCTTTGCCGCGTGAATCAAGCTCTCCGGCGTAGTTACGAACTCGTAAAACCTGCGAGCCTCCGCCTCATTTGGCGCACCGCGAATAATAGCAATCGCATCCGTTATAACTGGCGTACCACTCGACGGCACCAGATACGCGATCGGGAGTTTCTTCTTCTGAAAGATTCGAACATCGGGCAAGTTCCACAATGTTACAAGTCCTTCGCGGCGCGCAATCTTCTGCATCAACAGTGTGCCATCAGCAGTGTACTCATGCACATTCGCGTCCAGCTTGCGCAGCCAATCGTATCCCTTCTCGGGTGATCCACTGTCTTTGTAAAACCGGTAGATCATCGCTCCAAAGATGACGCGCATTGTATCGGAGGGAACTGGATCGCGAATCAGAACCTTGTCGCGCCACTTTTGATCCAACACATCGTCCCAGTCATGAGGGGCCTCCTGCGCACTGACAGCTTCGCTGTTGTAAACGATAACTTCCGGAGTTTCATAGGTCGCGTACCACAAATCGTTTGGATCGCGCTCGGCAGCCGTGACTTTGTTGGCCCAGGAAGGCCTATATGGCGCCAGCAAGTTCTCTTCAGCGGCAGTCTGAAAAGTTGTTTGAGAGGCTCCCCACCACAAGTCGGCCTGTGGTCGGTTGCGCTCGGCGCGTACGCGCGTAAGGACGTCTTGAGATCCCATATCCAGAAACTGAACGTCTGTTTCCGGATTTTGTGATTTGTAACGAGTCACGAAGTCTCGCAGCAAATCCTGACCATGAGGCGTATAGATCAGAAGTTTTCGATTGTTTGATCCGCCAGAACGGTTACATGAAATAAGCGACACAGAAAGACAGAGCAGGATCAGGATTAGACGAAGTGGTTTTACGATCATCTAGTCGATTTATGTGGAGGTTGGTTCAAATCGCAATTCATGCTAGCACATTAACTCGACACCTCGACATTGCTGGACCTCATGCCACAACGATCCGAGTTTTTACACACTAAGAGTCACTGCCGTGGGTAGTATTTCGATTGCAGCTAAGGACTGCTGGACAACGAAATCGGGTCGATTGGATACTTAGAGGGGTGGAATAGCTCGGGGGGAAGAGCCGGACGAATGACTATAAAGAGACGAATTGTTAGAGCTGGAGGATGGGGATTGGCGAAACGGCTGATTAAACCGGTCCCTATCATCGGTTCGTTGTTTGCCTTGGGACTGGCCGCCTACGAAATCAGGAAAAAAGGCCTGATTCCGGGTGCAATCCACGTTGGACTCGACGTCACTCCGGTGGTGGGGACAGCCAAAAATGTGGTTGAAATCTTCACTGGCGATCTGATCCCAGATAAGGACGAAAGGCGTGGTTCTCATGCCGCAGTCACCCTGCAGGAATCCCAACCCAACCTCGCTACCTCAGCAGCCGATTAAACTGCACACCCAAGCCGAATGCGGGTTTCACCCTAGTGGGGGTGAAATGTTTATAGCTCCTCAAGTTGAATTCCGCTCCTCCAAACGGCGCTTGAGTAGTTCGTTATCCTCGAGGAACATTTCACTCCTACCGGAGTGCAATGACTCGACCATTGTGGTCACCAGGATCAAACATCCCGAGCATAAATCTGAGGACGCTCGTTGAATGGAGACGCTTGTTCGTAAGCGTGGGCCAGTTTGAGAAGGTTTGGTTCAGACCAGTATGGACCAAGCAACTGCATGCCAATTGGTAAGCGATTCGAAGAGAGGCCGCATGGTACGCTCAAGCCCGGCACTCCGGCGAGGTTGGCTGTCACCGTGTAGATATCGTTCAGATACATCGCCAGCGGATCGTCTACTTTCTCCCCGAGAGAAAACGCCGGCGTCGGAGCTGTCGGAGTGATGATCGCGTCACATCGTTCGAAGGCCTTTCGAAAATCTTCTTTGATCAGTGTGCGGACTTGTTGCGCTTTTCGGTAGTAGGCGTCGTAATAACCCGCTGAAAGCACATACGTGCCCAACATGATTCGCCGTTTAACCTCAGGTCCGAACCCCTCTTCGCGCGTCTTGCGATACATCTGGCGTAACTCGGGTGCGTCTTCCGCCCGGAAGCCGTAGCGCACGCCATCGAATCGCGCGAGGTTTGATGACGCTTCAGCAGTAGCAATTATGTAATAGACCGCAATGGCGTACTGCGCGTGCGGTAAGTCAATCTCGACGACTTCTGCGCCGAGTTTCCGGTAAACGTCGACAGCTTCTTTCACGGCGACCGCTACTTCTGCATCAAGACCTTTGCCAAACAGTGCAGGGGGAAATCCAATTTTCAAACCACGAATGTCTTCAGCGAGTGCACTCTTATAATCTGGCACTGGAACATCAGCTGTAGTCGCGTCGTGGGGATCTCGACCCGCGATTACCCCAAGCACAGCGGCGACATCCGCGACCTTACGACCAAATATGCCCACCTGATCAAGAGATGAGGCAAAAGCAACCAGACCGTAACGCGAATTCCTGCCGTAAGTTGGTTTCAATCCAACCACACCGCACAGCGATGCTGGTTGTCGAACTGATCCACCCGTGTCAGAGCCCAGGGCTACGGGAACAATTCCAGCCGCCACCGCCGCAGCCGACCCTCCCGATGAGCCTCCGGGAACTCGTGTTGGATCCCATGGATTTCGTACTGGCCCAAACGCTGAGTTTTCATTCGATGAACCCATCGCAAATTCATCGCAGTTCGTTTTTCCGACAATCAACGCTCCCGCATTCAACAGCCGCTCGATGACGGTCGCGTTATATGGTGGGTGGTAGTCTCCGAGGATCCGCGAACCGCACGACGTTTGCAGTCCACGGACGCAGATATTGTCTTTAATGGCAACGGGTATACCAGCAAGGACGCCGCTTCCGGAATTTGCTTTGAGACCCTTATCTACAGTGCCGGCACCCTCAAGAGCTGTAGGATTGAGGGCCAAAAACGCATTGAGCCTCTCGTTCAACTCCTCAGCAGCGTTAAGTGCTGCTTGAACGAGCGCACGAGCGCTCGTTTCACCACTCTGAATTCGTGACTTTAGTTCGTCGATATTGCCCATATGCATCACGTCGGTGAACTATCAAAGCACCTTGGGTACGCGAAAATATCCCGCCGCCGCGTCGGGAGCCTCAGCCAACGCAAGTTCCTGGCCCAGCGAAGGTTCAACCCTATCGTCACGCGCTGAATCGGTGCGTGCGCCCTCCGGTGTTAGTCCGCCCAGGGCGGGCTCGATGTTTGTGGTATCGATTGCATTTAATTGTTCGACATAACTGACGATATCGGCAATTTGAGGCCCGAAGATTTCCAGTTCTTCAGGTGCGATTTGCAAGTGCGCGAGCTGGGCCACTTTTTCGATATCTGATTTGGTTATTGGCATATCTGCTTCTCGGTGCTTCTGCGTTCGTTCGTGATTCTTCGCCGTGCGATTTGGCGGCAGGCAAAACCGGCGTCAGTCTTCCTGGTTTTGTCGTCGGACGCTTTTGGTCGCTGCGGCCAGGAAAATGTTCCGCAGTCGCTTATCCTGAATGGCGGATGCTGCCGACCACAATTCCAGCGACACTTCCTCTTTTGTGACCTCGCGATCTGCTTCACGTGACGGAGGCAACGCGCGCGCAGGTATCGAAGGATCGATGCAAAAAACCAGCCTGCTGACTACGGGTTGACCCAACGTCGAGTTCAGCCGGAAGAGCAATTGCGCCGCCATAGATTCAAGCTGCTTCTGCCAAATCGTGTCCGAGACTGCGATCACGAGTGTTTGATCCTCAAGGTGTGTGGCAACGGCCTGGCTGCTCAGTCTTTCGCCGGCCACCTGCTTCCAGGCAGCAATCGCGGCCGCTTCTAACACTTCGCTAGAATTGCCTCCAGCCCGCAGAATTGCCGGCAAAGTTTTTATTAAATGTTGCATAACGGAACGCGAATTCGAATTTCGGATTTCGAATTGCGAATTTCAAATTTGCACGACGACAGTTGTGTGTCGTATAGGACATAGGACGTAACGACGTATAGGACCTAACAGACCTATTAGAATCCGCAATTCGAAATTCGAAATCCGTACCTCCAGTGTAGCGAACATTGTTGAATTGCACCAAGAAGGAGAGTTTTTTGACTCCAGTACCTGCATCACTTGTACTCGCCTCGCGCAGTCCACGTCGCGCGGAAATCCTTCGAGCCGCAGGTTGGCCCTTTGAGGTACTTGCAGCGGATATCGACGAGACATTGCTGAAGGATGAAGATCCTATCAACTACGTAAAGCGCCTGGCGGTTGAGAAAGCCAGGGTTGTTGCGGCGAAGTCCGTAGGAAAACTGGTCCTCGGCGCGGATACAACGGTTGTGATTGGTAGTGAGATTCTGGGCCAGCCTCGTGACAACGAAGACGCGCGCCGAATGCTCACTCTGTTAAGTGGAGCGTGGCATCAAGTCATAACCGGAGTTGCGCTGGTGCGCCAAGGTGGAAATCGTTTAGAGCTTGTGGACCACCGAACTACTCGAGTTCGTTTTGCAAAATTAACAGGAGAACAGATCGATTGGTACATCTCAACCGGTGAGCCGATGGGAAAAGCCGGTGCTTACGGGATACAAGGGAAGGCTGCGCCATTTATTGAGGAGCTTGAGGGCGATTATTTCAACGTCGTGGGGTTGCCGATCAGGTTGGTATATGAACTATTGGAAAAGGCGAACTTATAGGACCTATACACAAAACGAAGATTCAAAACAACACTGTCCCGCCGTCGATGTTGATGGCTTGGCCATTTATTCCTCGACCTTCGTCCGAAACAAGCAATAACGCAAGCGCCGCAACCTCTTCCGGAGTTATCAGACGATTCTGCGGACTCATTTGCTTGATTGCCGCAAGCGCTTCTGCAGCCAGGCGCCCCGTCTTCGCCGTTATGTTTTCAACGCCACGTGTCGTCATATCGGTGTCCACATAACCCGGACAAATGGCGTTCACTGTGATTCCCTTTCCACCAACCTCCTGTGCGACTGAACGCGTCAATCCGAGTACACCGTGTTTTGAGGCGGCATAGGCTGCGATGTACGGAGCACCTGTCTTTCCGGCAATCGAGGCTACATTGATGATGCGTCCCCAACCTTGCGCCAACATTGCCGGCACGGCAGCACGCATGCAGTAGAAGGTTCCACTAAGGTTTGTCTCGAGGTGACGGCGCCACAAATCATCGTTGGTTTTCGTGAGCGGTGCACTTTCTGCGATCCCAGCATTGCAAACCATGATGTCCGGACTGCGTCCGAAGACGTCAGACACACTAGCAAACATTCTCTGAACATCAGTTCCGTCCGAGACGTCGCAAACCACGGCAAGAGATTTGCAGCCGCCATTACCGCTGATCTCAGACGCAACCTGGTCTACCTGATCTCGGCTGCGGGCAGAAACGGCTACATCGGCTCCTTCGTGCGCAAACGCAAGAGCGATGGCTCGACCGATGCCGCGACCACCTCCTGTAATGAGAGCGAGCTTGCCCATTAACTTCATTACGTTATGGGATGCATCCTTGGAAAGCGCCGACAAGTCGGCGCACTCCAAAACTAGTGACCTGTGAACTTTGGTTCTCTCTTCTCAAGAAATGCCCGCACACCTTCGTGGCAGTCTTGTGATTGAAAACATCGCACCTGCGCCTCGGTTTCATAACGAAGCATTTCTTCAAGGTCAGACGCATGGCTCATATAAACTGCCTGCTTGGCTGCGGCTATTGAAAGCGGAGGAGCATCACGCAGCCGCTCCGCTAACTCTCGTGTGGCTAGTTCGAGTTCTTCTGGCTTAACCACTCGATTGATTATTCCGAGACCAAAAGCCTCTTCTGCGGTTATCGGATCGCCGAGAAAAAACATTTCACATGCCTTGTTTGCAGTCACCATGCGTGGCAGGAAGTAGGTGCCACCCCAATCCGGGTGTAGACCAACCTTTGCAAACGATTGGCTAAATGTCGCGTTCGTTGACGCAATCCGTAGATCGCACGCCAGCGCGAGATTGAATCCAGCCCCGGATGCTGGTCCATTCACAGACGCGACTACAGGTTTGGTCATGTGTCTGATGGCGCCAATTACGCGCCGAGCCGATCCTAGCAAACGGCAAAACTCTTCCGTATCTTTCCGTTCCAACAGTTCGGCCATGTAAGCGACGTCACCTCCGGCACAAAACCCTCGCCCGGCCCCCGTGATAATCACGACTCGTACGCCGTGATCGCTGCCGGCTTCTTCCAACGCCTCTGCGAGATCACGGCGCATATGACCGACGAGCGCGTTAAGCTTCTCAGGCCGGTTCAAAGTGATTGTGACGATATTGTTGTCTTCGGTAATGTCAATGTGTTCGTACATAGTAATTAGAATTCTAATTTCTAAATTCCTACTTCCCTTTAAACTCCGGCTTCCGTTTGTTCACGTAAGCGTCGATGCCTTCGCG
>JBKPCC010000050.1:0-40625 GCA_046727215.1 Acidobacteriota bacterium | reverse complement strand
CCACAAACTGCACCTTCGGGTTCTTCTTTCCCAACACCCGCGTGATCGCCGCCGTCAGCGTCGTCTTCCCGTGGTCCACGTGTCCAATAGTCCCTATGTTCACGTGCGGCTTACTACGGTCGAATTTCTCTTTGGACATCTCTTATTTAGCCTCTTCGATTTAAAGATTTGTCAGCGATGGTGTCACAACAAATGACCCACCGAATACACACATTACAGACGTTACTAGCGAGAGTGCGCAAGTCTGACACTTCCAAACTAAATCTGTGTAATCTGTGGATTTCTTATAACGCTGTCTCAAACTCTCCAACGCTGGAGCCCGCGATGAGATTTGAACTCATGACCTCCTCCTTACCAAGGAGGCGCTCTACCCCTGAGCTACGCGGGCACGGTCCGCGCGTCCTTCATTTAATGCGTGGAGCGGGCGACGAGACTCGAACTCGCGACCCTCAGCTTGGAAGGCTGATGCTCTACCAACTGAGCTACACCCGCCTATATCATTCTCGACTGCCGATTTTCGATTGCCGATTTGAAAACTCGAAACAGCAAACCAATCGGCAATTGACAATCGGCAATCGTCCTGGTGCAGGGGGCAGGATTCGAACCTGCGTAGGGCGTTAAGCCCGCCGGGTTTACAGCCCGGTGCCATTAACCACTCGACCACCCCTGCATGTAGTCATCGGCAGTTGCTGGAGCCGGCGAAGGGACTTGAACCCCCGACCCTCTGATTACAAATCAGATGCTCTACCAACTGAGCTACGCCGGCCTGCTATAGTGTGCAAATAGCGTATTCCGACAAAATGCGCATACTACCAACACGATTCTCAAAACGCAAGCCGATGAGTTATTTGCCTCATTCATCTACAGTTTAAACTCAAAAAGAATATCGTTGACTGTCGCGAAGCCGAACAAGTAAGATTCGAACAGCCCTTTACCTCGGGAAGACCGAGGCCCACCCTGGCGGCGAGCCGTCAAAAAGTTACGCATTTCCTTTAAGGTTGCTCCCAAATCCGACCACTTTGATCACAAAAAGGAGACTTAGGATGTACGAAGACACTATCTCCGGACGTAGAAATGTCTTGTCGCGCGGAATCTGCTTATTTTCCCTGGTCGCGATTGCTTTGTGCCTGTCGACCGACGTCAACGCACAGGGCACCGAACAGCAAAAAGTCGGGCCGCGCATCGAGTCGCCAACTGCCCCGGCAGACGCAGGAATCGGCCGATCGCGTCTCGATTGCGCCGGTTATTTTCGATTGCCGCCCATGCAAGGACTACCTCAGATAGTCGGTGGTGAACAGGAGCAGGAACGGCGGATTTATGCAACAGGAGATATCATCTACATCGATGCGGGGTCGCAACAGGGAATCAAAGAAGGCCAAGAGTTCCATGTCATTCGGCCTCGCGGCTGGGTCGAGCGTGTTTACCGAAAGAAAAAAGGAAACCTTGGCGTCTTTGTGCAGGAAATCGGTCAGCTTCGAGTTGTTCGAGTAAAAGACAAAGTCTCTGTCGCGCAGGTAACGTTTGCGTGCGACTCGATGCTGCTGGGCGACCTTCTCACGGGTGTTCCCGATCGACCTTCGCAGATCGTAAAGACTCAACCAGTACTCGACAGGTTTACGGATTCAAACGGCAAGCCCTCAGGACGTGTCATGATGGCCAGGGATTCACGGGAAATGCTTACCGTCGGAGATCTGATCTACGTCGATATCGGTGCCGAAGACGAGGCTGCTCCCGGCGACTATCTGACGATCTATCGTAAAGTCGGAACGGGTGGCTTCGGAGTGATTAAAAATGAAGAGCTGGCGCGTCGATCAGATGGCGGTTTTGCGAGCGAACAATATCGCGGAGGCACCTTTTCACAACAAGCCCAACGGTCAAAGGATGCTAACTACGAGCCTGGTCAATACCGGCATAATCCGATTAAGTCGAGCGAAATCAAAAAGAACCGGCCGGAAATGCCTCGGAAGGTAGTCGGAGAAGCAATGATCGTAAATATTCAGGTTCGGACGGCAACAGCCATAATCGTCAGTGCTGTTCAGGAAGTGCACACTGGCGATTACGTGCAAATGAAATAGTTTACGCCGCCATTCGCCGCGACGGTGAATGACAAATGAAAAATGTCCAATAATGTCCGATGACTAATGATAAATGGTCTGGTTTTCCTCACGGTGAATACCATTCACCTTTCACAGACCGAAGTTTGTGCCACTAGTCGCGCGTTCCGGGGACGGTTGATGCATTTTGCGCTGTTGCGGCGGCGCCAGCACGGAGCGGTAGAAAGACCTGAAATAACCGTACATAGACAGGCACGAAGACACTACCACTAGCCAAAGCATGGCCCGGCCCATCGTGTAAAGCAGGACCTGCCAATCGTTCGCCGTCAACGTCCCGGGCCCGATCAGATGTGCCCATGCCGTCCGCAGCTCAGGCACCGACCAGAATTCAATTGCAGGGAATGGTCTACCAAAATTCGCGACTGGCGGTTTGCCGGACACACTCGAGGCTATCAGGAGGGCGACGGTTGCTACTTGCGCCACCATCTTGAACTTCCCCATTCGAGAGGCCGAGATGACAACTCCTTCGGTGGCAGCAATAGAACGCAATCCGGTAACAGCAAACTCTCGTCCTATGATGATCACGACCGCCCACGCGGGCGCAAGTTGGTTTTCTACAAGAGAAATGAGCGCTGCCGAAATCAACAGCTTGTCCGCAATAGGATCAAGCAGTTGTCCCAACCTCGTCACCTGATCTCGACTGCGAGCAAAGTGCCCATCCAAAAAATCCGTCAGGGCAGCTCCTAGAAACATCACTACGCCAAGGATGTGACGCGGTAGCCCGAACCAACTCTCTGAGAACGGTGTCAGTAGAACTACGACAAGAAGCGGGACGATGAAGATGCGCAGCAGTGTTAATGAGTTGGGCAGATTCACAGCAGTTACCGCTCAATCGATTTGTGAGATCCACAGATTACACAGATCACACTGATTATGCGAGGACGAGAATGGCAGCAGCTAACGTCTAGACTGTCCTGTGTGGTCTCTTTAATCGGTGGATGTACGCCCACTTGCCCGCCTTCTCAGCCTCCGCTAAAATGAGGGATTCTGCGCCACGCAAAATTGGCTACTGTGGCGCTGAGCTCTCTAGTCATGGCTATCGATCGCATCACAGTCAGAGGTGCCCGCCAGCATAACCTCAAAAACATTAATGTCGAAATACCCCGCGATCGTTTCACAGTCATAACAGGTCTTTCGGGTTCAGGTAAATCGTCCCTTGCTTTCGATACCATTTACGCCGAAGGCCAGCGTCGTTATGTAGAGTCACTCTCGGCGTACGCGCGCCAGTTCCTCGATCAACTCGAGAAGCCGGACGTCGATTCAGTTGACGGACTCTCACCCGCGATTTCGATCGAGCAAAAAACTGTATCTCGTAGTCCCCGGTCTACTGTCGGCACCGTGACAGAGATTTACGACTACATGCGCCTGCTCTACTCATCCATAGGTCAACCGCACTGTCATGTGTGTGGCGCACCAATCACCCGCCAGAGTGTTGAACAGATTGTGCAAAACGTCCTCGCATTGCCTGAGGGAGAGCGCGTGATGATTCTTGCGCCAATCGTCCGCGGGCGAAAAGGCGAATTCAAGAAAGAACTGGAAAAACTTGCGAAGGACGGATTTCTACGCGCTCGCGTAGACGGTGAGCTACTCTCGCTGGACGAGCAAATCAAACTGGATAAGCGACGAAACCACACAATCGAAGCAGTCGTCGATCGACTACTAATTAAACCGGGAATTGCTGACCGCCTGTCTGAATCGATTAGAACGGCGTTGAAACTAACAACCGGCGCTGTGCTTGTTTCAGTCGTTGACGGTGAAGAAAAGCTTTACTCCGAACGGATGGCATGTGTGAACTGCGGCATCAATGTGCCCCCACTCGAGCCGCGTTCATTTTCCTTCAACTCGGCATATGGGGCCTGCAAGCGATGTCACGGACTGGGCACTGTCCTTGAGGTGGATCGCGCAAAACTCATCCCCGACGCCACTGTGCCAGCGGATAAGCTACTGTTCATCGGACCCGCTGACCGGCAAGGCTCGGCATATCTTAAGAGCGCACTTCAGGCAGTGATCAAGCATTTCAGTGCCAATGCGAAAACTCCGTTCGCTGAGCTACCGAAGGAAGTGTGCGATGGGTTTTTCAATGGCGTTACCGGGCGATTAAAGTTCACACAAGGGTTGTATACATACGAGAGTGGCTGGAAGGGCGCACTCCGATGGCTGCGAGACCGTCTGAACGAGGCACCCTCGGAAGGCGTTCGGATTGCCTTGGAAGAATTGGTTTCGCCGATCACCTGTCCTGACTGTAAGGGACGACGGTTGCGCTCAGACTCTTTGGCCGTTCGACTGGGCGGGCGAGGCATCGCTGAGTACACTGCGCTGCCTATTGAAGAAGCGGTGAGCGCATTCGAAGAGATCAAGTTGAACAATCGCGAAGAGCAGATCGCAGGTTCCATTCTGCGGGAGATCAAAAACAGGCTCCGGTTTTTGCAGCACGTCGGTTTAGGTTACTTAACACTCGACCGAGCTTCTTCAACTCTGTCCGGAGGCGAAGGTCAACGTATCCGACTGGCAACTCAAATTGGTTCTCAATTGAGAGGCGTGCTCTACGTGCTGGATGAACCTTCGATCGGATTGCATCCAAGAGATAATCAGCGATTGCTCGAGACGCTTGCTGCACTGCGCGACCTTGGAAATACGGTCCTGGTGGTCGAGCACGATGAGGAGACTATCCGCAGGGCTGATTACGTTGTTGATCTTGGACCTGGCGCAGGCGCACACGGCGGTCAGGTAGTTGCTAGCGGAACAGCCGACGAGGTGGCAAATAACCCTGATTCGATAACAGGACTCTACATTCGCGGTTTGAAGAAGATTGAAGTCCCTGAGCAACGGCGATCACCTAATGGTAAGTACTTGACTATTCAAGGAGCACGAGCAAACAACCTGAAAGAGATTGATGTCTCATTCCCGCTGGGTTTGTTGACAGTTATTACTGGCGTGTCTGGCTCAGGCAAATCTACACTGGTCGGAGATATCCTCTACCGCGCTCTAGCACGTCACCTTTATGGTTCACTCGCCGAGCCAGGTCCTTTCAGGGCTATTGAGGGTCTTGACCACGTCGACAAAGTGATTGAGATTGATCAGTCACCAATCGGCCGGACTCCACGCTCGAATCCGGCAACATACACCGGTCTGTTCACACCCATTCGTGAACTTTATTCGATGTTGCCCGAGTCGCGTGAACGTGGTTACAAACCGGGGCGATTCTCTTTCAATGTCAAAGGCGGCCGTTGCGAAGCGTGCGAAGGTGACGGCATGAAACGCATCGAGATGAACTTTCTGCCGGACGTATATGTGCTGTGCGATGTGTGTCGCGGGGCTCGATACAATCGGGAAACTCTCTCGGTGAAATACAAAGGGAAGTCGATCGCGGAACTGCTTGATACAACTGTCGAAGAAGCTTTACCGCTACTCGAGAACATCCCCCAAATTCAACAGAAGCTGCAAACACTACTGGATGTCGGTCTGGGCTATATTAAGCTGGGACAATCTGCGACAACCCTTTCAGGTGGCGAAGCTCAACGGATCAAGCTCGCAAAGGAACTGTCGAAGCGTGCTACTGGAAGAACCATTTACATTCTCGATGAGCCGACAACTGGTCTACATTTTGCAGACGTGCACAAACTTCTTGATGTACTACAGAGATTGGTGACGCTGGGGAACACTGTTCTCGTGATCGAACATAATCTCGATGTAATCAAGAGTGCGGATCACATCATAGATCTCGGACCGGAGGGCGGTTCGCACGGGGGCCGCGTCGTCGTCAGCGGCACACCGGAGGAAGTCGCGCGTTCGCGCCGTTCGCACACTGGACAAGTATTGCGGCCTTTGCTAAATGGGCGGTTGGGCCGGAATGGTAACAACCTGAACCATCGCGAAGATAAAAAGATCGCCTAACACAATTTTCTTTAGCAACGTATCAATTTCTGGAGGTGGAATGGTGAAGAACTTTCCCCGCACCCTTGGTTCGTCTTTGTTCCTCCCACTTTGTTTTGTCTTCTCATTAAGCCAAGTCCAAAGAATTTGTGCCAAGCCTGTAAATCCTCGCGAGGAGACTTCCAAGGCTCGAGTCATCCACAAGCCGGAACCTGAATATCCTGATGAAGCGCGTGGGAAAAAGATTAAAGCCACTGTTATCCTTAGAGCCATCTTCCGCGCTTCAGGTGAAGTCACCGATATCAAATTAGCGCAGATCGTTCCAGACGACCTGCCACAGGAGCTAGTGAAATCGTTCGTTGACAGAAGCATTGATGCGGCTCGTCAGATAAAATTTAAACCGGCTGTCAAAAACGGAAAACCTGTATCAATGTACGTACAGCTCGAGTACAACTTTTCGCCCGAGTAAACGGTCCCGGAAGGAGCTGCTAACGGTGTCAATCTATGAAGATGAGCTGAGGCCTCTGAGTTTAGATAAGGTCAGCACTTATGAACTCACGTCTCGGCCCAGCAAAGTTTCCGTTAATCACTTTGCCACCCCTATTTCCGAAAAATCGTCTCTTCGAAATTTCCTTAAAAGCCTTCCAAACATTCTGGCAGTGCAGAGCCTGCGTGAGCTTGCTGCCCGCATCCGCTCTGCTCGCGCGGCACACAAGCCAATCATCTGGGGCATCGGCGGTCACGTAATCAAAACCGGGCTCGCACCCGTGCTCATAGATCTGATGAAGCGAGGTTTTTTAACAGCAGTTGCCGCAAACGGTTCCGTGCTGGTCCACGATTTGGAAATAGCTCTCATAGGATCAACTTCGGAGGATGTTGACGCCACACTCGGGAAGGGCGCCTTTGGAGGTGCTGAAGAAACCGGTGCACTTCTAAATCAGGCGGCCCAAGCCGGCAGGCGGGATGGCACCGGACTTGGCGAAGCGCTAGGCAGAACTCTAATGGAACTTAAGCCAAAGCATGCTGACGCTTCTCTACTTTGCGCGGCCTACGGTGCCCGAGTTCCCTTCACTGCGCATGTCACAATCGGTGGTGACATTGCTCATTTCCATCCCAAGGCGGACGGCGGCGCGTTAGGAGCAACGAGCCACACCGATTTCTGCTTGCTGAGTGAACTGGTGAGACGAATGAACGGCGGAGGTGTATATCTGAACGTCGGCTCCGCCGTAGTCCTTCCGGAAGTGTTTTTAAAATGCGTCACGCTGGTGAGAAATCTTGGTCATGAGCTGACTGACATTACAACTGCTAATTTCGATTTCATTCAATCGTATCGGCCTATGACCAATGTTGTACGTCGACCTACGGCGAACAACGCGGGCAGCGGTTACGCTATTACAGGGCATCACGAACTAATGATTCCACTTCTCGCTGCGGAGCTGATCTCCGGTGGCGGCAACGAGTAAACGGACTTGTAGCTGTTTCCGTTTCTGCTTGGGATTGGGCAACCACAAAAAGGTGTCGCGGATCGTCTCCGAAAGTTAGATGCCATTTCGAACTCAAGCTCTGAATTCTTAAGCCAACCGTCCTGCACAAGTCGCGGAACTCATTCTCATCTTTTAGCGATGTAGTATGCGTTGGACTGTTACTTTCAATCGGAATAGTTGAAACAAGAAGACCTCCAGGCCTCAACACTCTTGAGATCTCTGAGAACGCCTTATCCGGTTCGGGAAGGTGTTCAAGCACTTCAGAAGCAATTACAAGATCAAGTGAACAATCGCTGAACGGCAAATCCATAACACTGCCCTCTTGAAAGTGCACACGATGTTGGACTTGCTTATGAAGAGCGAGTCTGCGGGCATACGCCACAGCCTGAGGACTAATATCCAATCCGTATCCCATCCATCCCGGCCTGAACTTCAACACTTCACACAACATCGCCCCTGAGCCGCAACCGAGATCCGCAACTGTCGCTTGCCGAAAGGCAACAGCCGCCGCAACGCGACGTACGAATCGTAAACGCGCCACAGCCGAAGACTGAAAAGCAAACGTGAAGTGGGTTACGAGTGGATAAAACGATTGGTGGTAAACACGTTCGCACGCTTGGTCGAATGGAAGGGACCCGTCAATAGCGCGTTTCAATTTCATGTACTTTCGCAGTTCCGCTACGACGTCTTCTGGTGTACGACGGGAAACATTGAAGATGTCAGCAATGATCGATTCCGCCTGCTGCCAAACAGTCTTTGTATTACCTCCAAAGAGTCGTGCTAAAGGCGGACCGAGTCCAACGTAAGCAACCAATAGTGCCCGTTCCCAAACGGCAGCAGAAGCAGCATATGCTTCCAATAAACTAAGGCAGTTTTTATAGTGACCTAATCCTGCGGTTCTAAATATTTTCGTTTCCCAGCCCACGCTTTAACTCCCTAATTAACGATGCAGCCGGCATAAGCCGAGCAACTGTTGTACCTGCCCAGGGATCGCTGGTTTTCCTTGAGTTCTCTGCTCAGTAGTAGGTGTGGACAGCAGCACCACCCATCAGAATCTTTCGCATGGAGTAGAGATCGCTATTGCACTTGGAGTCTTTAACTTGAGAGGAACGACCACCAAGGGAACCTGGATCCGCCGCAACACAGCAGATAAAACGAAGAGCTGGTCGCGGCTTCTTAATGTTTTGTATCTTTTGTGCTTTATTGTGGCTGGTGTCGTTTAGTAGGTTATAATCCGACAAATCGAAAGGGATGAGCGGCTTTACTAACGTTTTCGGAGTACTGTAAACAGATCACCTATGTCTCCTGAGAAATTGGAACACTTTCGCAAACTCCTCCTTCAACAGCTGGAGGAACATGCCCCACACATTCGTGCCGATCAGATTGCAGCTCTGGACGCTTCGGACGACGGCGTTAAGGACAGCACCGATTTGTCATTGATGGACGTAAACAAGGAACTGGCGTTCCAGTTGGGTGAGCGCGAATCTCAACTCGTCGCGGATATCGATCAAGCATTGTTGAGGATTAAGGAAGGCACTTACGGAAAGTGTGCGAGGTGCGGGCGTGACATCGATGAACGAAGACTCGAATCATTACCCACTGCGCGGTATGACGCGAACTGCCAGGCTATAATTGAAGAAGCTCGAGGCTTGGACCAAACTCCCTCACTCTAAGCAGATAGCGCAGACTAAAACAGAACAGAAAACTATTTGACATTGGTCATTGGACACTTGTCATTTGTCATTTGAAACTTCTTAAGCTTGGTCTGCTAACTTCGTGGTCTTGTTTCGTGTCGTTTAGTGTACTTTCGTGGATCGGTTCTCATTCGTCACAACACAACGATCCACGAAATCACACTAAACAACACGAAACGACTCACGCCTTCGGATGAGCTTTGTCGTAGACATCGATCAACTTTTCCATCGAAACGTGAGTATAGATTTGCGTGGTTGAAAGCCGCGCATGTCCTAACAACTCCTGGATGTCGCGCAAGTCAGCGCCGCTATCGAGTAAATGAGTTGCAAAAGAGTGACGTAACGCGTGCGGACTGATGTTGTGCAGGCCCGCGCAAATGCGAATATACTTTTCCACCATCCGCCCCACCGAACGCGTGGTAATCCGAGTTCCCTGATAATTCAGAAACAGCGCACTATTGTCTCGTAGCGAAATAGGAGCCTGCGACAAAAAACGCTCGCGCACACTGAGGTAGTTTTGCAAAGATTCCAGCGCTGGTTCGCCGAACGGAACGATCCGTTCCTTGCGTCGTTTTCCGAAAACTCGAATCAGTTTGTGACGCAAATCAAGATCACTTACATTCAGTTTCGTTAACTCGGATACGCGAACTCCCGTCGCATACAGTAATTCCAGCATCGCTCGGTCGCGCTTGCCCAGGTCTGTTTCTATGTCCGGCGTCTCGATAAATCGTACCGCTTCTTCAATCGACAAGTGTTGAGGCAGTTTTTTTTCAAGTCGAGGAGTGGCTACAACTTTCGCCGGATTAATCTCGACGATGCCTTCGCGTACAAGGAACTGAAAGAATGTGCGCAGCGCTGCGAGTTTCCTTGCGATGGATGATTTTCTTTTCTGCGACTTATGTAAGGCCGAGAGCCACTCACGAATGGTGATGTGATCGATCTGTCTTATATCGGGGAGCTTACGCTGCGCGCCGACCTTTTGTTCTGTCGGAGCAAGATGTTCAAAGAATTGTTGCAGGTCACTTGTGTAGTTTCTCAGGGTGTGTTCGCTGACATTTCTTTCGTAACGCAGATGTTCCAAAAATTGGTCCAGCAGCTTCAGCATGAATCTCTGGCGGATGTTTCGATCTGGATTCTAGAAACCAGTGGCAGACGTTCTTCCCGGCCTCGGCGAATAATAACCCCGGCGCGATCTGATGCGAACGTCTTTTCGATTCTTGAGGCGTAATTCGAGCGAATGAAACTTTCCATCTCGATTTTCACCTGAAGGGTAGTAACTCAGAACGTACTGCTGAGCCAGGTCAGCTGCGATTTGGTCAAACGCCACATCCAGTTCCGCCACTGTTTTCGGTAAGTAGACGGCACCACCTGTTTGACTCGTCAGCTGCTCCATTCTTCGCTCTGCGGCCAGTGCGCGAACGTTCGCTCCTTCGTATAGACCAGTCTGAACTACAAAGATTTGACAGTCGTCAGCAATAACGGTTTGCATCGTGGTGTCAAAGTCGGCCCGGCTTGTAGTTTCGATTCCATCCGACACGATTACCAGTACTCTCCGCCCAACGTAAGGCCGCAGATAACCGGCCGCATCGATAATCGCATCGAAGAGCGACGTGGACCCTTCAGGTTTTCCGAAATTCTGAATGGTTTGCTCGAGCTTCGTCACATCGTGCGTAAGCGGCTGCGCGAGATAACTTTCAGTTTCGACCGAATAGATAGCTGCTTCATCCACTGGCCTCATAACCCGCCGAAAGAAGTGTGTAGCGGCGCGTTTTTCAAATTCCCGCGCGAAATCCAAACTTCCACTGTTGTCGAATAACATTGCCAGACGTACGGTGGTTTCGCTTCGAGTGAGATCCGTGATTGGCCGTACTTGCCCGTCGACGAGGAGTTC
Source organism: Acidobacteriota bacterium (assembly GCA_046727215.1). Taxonomy (GTDB): domain Bacteria; phylum Acidobacteriota; class Blastocatellia; order Pyrinomonadales; family Pyrinomonadaceae; genus PSRF01. The sequence continues at coordinate 29,569 of JBKPCC010000050.1, read as the reverse complement.
GAAATCTTCCAGTTTCAAACCAACGAGAGCGACGCCACGTGGATCAAACACCGAGGCGGGAATGGGAACCAGATTCGAGCTTATTCGAACCACATCGCCCGAATCGACTTCGTTCGCCGAATTTTTGGTAGAAACATCTTTTGTTGAAGAGGTGGCAGGCCTCGTTGGCTCAGCTATCGGTCCTTGGCTTTGCCGGGGTTTTGGTGGGTCGTTCTTTGGCTCTTTGCGACGCCCGGATTGTCCTTGAGCAAATGTAAACAGGAGTATGAGGCAAACAAAGACAATTAGATTCGATAAGAATATGCGAGGTGAAATCGTCACCGTCACGATCCGGCGCTCATCAGCGCTGGTCGTTTCATTTGAATACTTTGGATCCAGGTGTCCCATGCATTTAACGCCTGTTCCACTTGCCGGCGCCGGCGATCATGTTTTCTACGGAAACGACGTCGATCTTGTTCATCAAGAGGTTGAAGCAGCGCAAATGTGATGTTCACCGGTTGAAAATTCTTTGCACTTGAGCTGGAAACGTAGCGGGAAAGTGCACCAATCGCGCTTTTTTCCGTTGCTGCTACTGGCTTCTCATCGAAAAACAATCGAGCTGCATTGATGCCCGCCAACCATCCCATCGCGACCGATTCGACGTACCCTTCGACTCCGGTGATCTGACCTGCAAACAATACGTTCGGCCGGTCACGCATTTGCAAAGTCGGCGCAAGCACGCGGGGAGAGCAAATATAAGTGTTGCGGTGAATCTGGCCAAACTGCAGAAACTCTGCATTTTGTAACCCCGGTATTAAACGAAGCACCCGCGCCTGTTCACCATAGCGTAGATGATTTTGAAAGCCCACAAGGCTGTACGCATCAGCCATTAAATTTTCTTGCCTTAGCTGAACGGCGGCATACGGCTGGCGCGTTGTTCGCGGATCAGTCAGCCCTACCGGCTTCATAGGCCCAAAGCGAAGCGTATCAATACCTCGCCGCGCGAGCTCTTCAATCGGAAGGCATGCCTCGAACCACCGTGTTTCCTCAAAACGTTGCAAGGGAACGCTCTTCGCTTCGATGAGTGCGTGCCAGAACCGTGAATACTCTTCTTCGTTAAACGGGCAATTCAGATAATCGGCGCCGCCTTTGTCGTATCGAGCAGCCGAGAAAGCGACCGAACGATCAATTGATTCAGCAGCGATAATGGGCGCAATGGCATCGTAGAAGTACAACTGATCACTGCCCGTCAATTTCATGATTTCTGCCGTAAGCGCATCCGATGAAAGCGGACCGGTGGCAACAACTGAAATCGCGTTTTCTGGAATTCGCGTCACTTCTTCGCGCAGCAAACTGATGTTTGGATGGCTCGCGATTTTCATCGTGATGAAATCAGCAAACTTGTGGCGATCTACTGCTAACGCCGCCCCCGCGGGAACACGCGTAGCCGCGGCTGCTGCCATAACTAACGAATCTCCGCGACGCAACTCTTCCTTCAGTAGAAACGAGGCAGTGCCAGGTTCGTCTGATTTAAGAGAATTTGAACATACGATTTCGGCAAGCCTGTCCGTTTGATGAGCAGGCGTTTGCTTTACGGGCCGCATTTCATAAAGGCGCACCGCGGCACCAAGATTTGCCGCTTGCCACGCAGCCTCGACCCCAGCGAGTCCTCCACCGATTACCACAACTTCAGCCATTAAGGTTTCTTTGTCTCCACTGCCTTCGGTGCATCGAGCTTGTAGTCACTAACGTCGCCTTGAAAATGGCGGTAGTCGCTCCATTCAATCGTCTTGTTGTAGTCACCACCACCGAACAACAGAACCTTTACGGAAAGGTTTATATGAGCAAAGCGCGGCAACCATACTCCTTCCGCCATTCGCGTTTGCTCGATCACAAACGCAGCTCCAGGCCTTAGCGACAACAACAAGCCTCCGCCCATCTTGTAACCTTCGGCCAAGCGCGCTTCGAGTCGCATTACCTGTTTGTCGAGCGGGTCTATCCAAACAGCTCCGACCAGTTTTGCGATCAATGTTTCCTCACGATTACTCGGACGAAACCCGGGCCGCGGACGAAAATCGAAAACTATTGCATCACGGTTGCCGAACTTCTCGCGACGCGGCGACACAAATTCGCAGACTTTAAGAAACTGCGAGATTTCAGGATCGTCATCGCCCTCATCGCCATTCGATTTATTTCGTTTCTTCGCACGCTCAGCCTTTCGACGTAGTTCCTTCTCCGCGTCTTTGTCGCGGTCTCGCTCTGCGCGAAGAAATTCATCCTGCACGCGTTTTTCCTCTTTCGCCGCGCGTTCGGGAGAAAGCGGAACACCATTTTCGCTAATTAACTTTTGAATCGGTTCTCGATTGGCCACCGGAAAGATTTCAAAGACCTTAACTGTTTCCTTCTTTATTTCACCCTTGCTGTTGATCTCGCGATCGGTCTCTGTTTGTGCGAAGGCGTATTCAGATACACGCTTTTCGATCTCATCCTGATTCTTCGCTACGTCACGTAACAGAGCGGGCACGTCTACGTTTTCCGCCGCTCGGGGTGCGTCAAATAGTGTTGCGGAAAGTCCAGAATTGTAGATGACCCGTTGCAACCGGAAAGTCAGATCGCCGGTGCCGATATTCACATGAAGCAGGTGTGGTTCGAGCAGCCCTTGTTCAGCCCTGTACTCGTCGAGCTGCGTGATCATGTTTCTCGTTTTGTCAGCGATTCTGACGATCAGATTGGTCCGGGTGCTAAACCAGTACTTCAGCCGCGCACCGTTACGCGTCGAAAACTCGACCACGTATGCGGCGTCGGAGTTGTCGTTGTCGACTGATTCAACGCGAGCGAGCACCGCTGCTTTTTTGTAGTCGACAAGATGTGAGGCGTCGAGTGCGCCCTGGAGTTTAGCTACAAGTGCTTCCGGTCCGGTAAGTGTCGCGGATTCACCGTTAAGACCTACCTTCCAGGCAGAACTTGAACTTGAAGCCGAGATAATTTGACCGTTGGCAAAAGTCATTTCAGAGCGAAACGATGCCGGGGGTTTGATTTGCGTCCGGGCGGTGCCCATCGTTTGCCCTTTGAGTTCAATAATCCAGTCGTAGGTCGCGTCTGTTACCGCCGCAACTCGCTTTTTCCCTCCGATTGTCTTGAGATACTTCTCAACCACTTTCTCGGCCGGAGGCAGCTTTCGTTGCGGACTCTGGCCCGACGCACTCAAAACTCCGAGTGCGAAGATCGTGTATGCAAACAACTGCGCCATCACCCACCACCGCGATGGTGAATGGCGCAGCCGGTTGTGCACGAGACCTTTCGATCCGTTTTTCACTTTGTTGCTGGTGCTATTTCTTTCGCGCACCTGCCTTACGCGATTTCTTGCTGGTTTTTTTCGCAGCTTTCCGTGTACCGCGACCTCTTGCTCGTGCTTGTTTAGCAGATCCTCTCTTACCGGCTTTTTTCGTTGAGGCTTTCTTTGTGGCCTTGGCTGATCGCTTTTTGCCGGCTTTCTTGGTTCCTCTTTTTGCGGAAGCCTTTTTGGTACCCTTCTTCGCAGAACGGGCCTTGCCGGCAGTTCTCCTCTTTCGCGTTGCGGGTCTGCGCGCAGCTGGCGCCTCAGCTGGGGTCTCAGTAATCGCTTCGTTCTCTGGAATAAAGTCCACCGTTTGCTTGTCGGTGGAAGACTCGGGACGAGATTGTTCCGTCATGTCCCTTTGGTTCTCGTCATACTCGTAGTCGTTGACTTCGCGTTCTCCGAGTCTTAGGCCTTCAATATTCCGAGTTCTTCCTCTAACTGACATTGATCTCCTCCTGTTGGTCTGAGTCGTGAGTCTCTTCGACTTGTATTGCAAAACTAGAGCACTGTGCTTTTTTACAGCCTGTTCGAGTTAAGAATCCAAAACGTCAACGATACCGCTGGGCAGTAATGCTAATCGAGTTCTGACCTAGCTTGACACTACAAAGTGCGCATTCGTATAGTGCAAGCCCGACGAGTTGAAGAGTAATCGAAGCCGGCTTAGCTCAGTTGGTAGAGCGTCTGATTCGTAATTAGAAGGTCGCCGGTTCAATTCCGGCAGCCGGCTCCAGCTCAAAACTGACTCGTCCTCGTGCAGGACGAATCATACACCGAACTTGCGATTTATCTAGACGGTGATCCACGTGCATGGCCAATCTCACCTGACACTTTTCCTTTGACACATCAGGGTTCAGATGTATATAAGGTACGCACATTAGATCGTGCCGCGTGTCCCGAACCTGCGTGCCCTTGCGTGCGGATCCACGCTGCGATCGAAATCCGGGAAAATTGTTCACCTTGGCTCGGTTGATAAACATCCGAGTCAACTTCGCTCTTGGAAGTTCTCGCGCCGTTAACTCCTTTTGCCACCGCAATTGCGAAGCCCACAGCGTGTTGCAGCGGATTCCGATGGTTCAGGAAACCCAATCTCAGGCTATTGGACGTTTACACGTATAAATGAAAATCAACGGCCATTTGCAGGATTTTTCCTTACAGGACTTGCTGAAGATTCTGACGAATCTCAGAGAATCCGGCTGCCTCACAATCGATTTTCAGCCTGAACCCGGTGTCTTTTATTTCAGCCGCGGACAGTTAGTCGAGGGCCGCCTGTCCGACAAAGAAGGTCAGGATGCAATCAAGCTCGCGCTATCGTTACCCAAAGCAACTTTTCAGTTCGACGATGACGTTGAAATACCCAAATCCGAAACAGTCATACCTGCGCAACCGTCGGCTGAACCGCACCCTGAAGGGTTGCGGTTGAGTATCGAAACAGCCGAACCTGTGGCCCGCACACACACGACCGTTCCGTCATTAGATATTGCTCCAGACGTCCTCACGACGGCGCAACTTGACTCCAGTTTGGACGAAGGCAACGGTGTACCCGCCGGGGCTGAGCAAGTTCCTGGTCCAGGAGATATCCAGTTCATCTATCCGCAGCAGGGGTTCAGTTATATAAAGCGTCAGAGGATAATCACCGCGGCGGTGGCGATTCTGCTTATCGGAGTACCAGCGGCGGTTGGCGTAACGGTTCACCTCCGCACAAGATCTGAAACTGCGGCGACAATTGCAGAAGATTCGGATTCACAAAGCAATAGCGCGTCACCCAAAAGCGAAGATGATAAGTCTGCTGCCGCGCAGGCAGCTGAGCCGACAACTCCCGAGCCTTCTCGCAGCCCCGACCCGACAAAAGACGACCCAATCGCTAAAGAATCCGCTGATGCGGACACGCCAAAGATTATCTCTGAAGCAACAGATGATGCGCGCAAATCTGGTCGACCTGACGAAGCCGCAGACGCGCATGTTAAACGTCCCCCACCGGAAGCCAAGGCCATTCTAGTGATGGTCCAAATCACGGATGGTCGCGTCACTGAGGCATGGGTCAAGGATCCACACACCGGATCGGAAGCGGTGGAAGCAGCCGCAGTCCGCATGGCGCGGCAAAGGCATTACCCACCAAACGTCACGCGAACCGAAACACTTGCCATCAGTGTTACAGTTAATCATTAAGAGGAACTATGATCGTCCGGTTTATTCTAATAATTGCATCCTGCGCCCTCATCCTCAGCAGCGAGGGAAGCGCACTTGCCCAGACAAATAACTTTGCCTCTCGCATCGACGTCAGCGATCGTGAACGAGATGGACTTACTGGCCCGGTACGTCGAGTAACCGTAGAGAGCGCGAAGATTACTTTTAAGGAGGCCACTCCGTCAGAGGGTCCGCGTGTCCTGCGCGAAGTGACTACCTATGACGTTCGAGGCAAAAAGATTGACAGCATGGCCTACCCGGCTGAAGGCGGTGCGGTTCCCGGGAAAGAACGTTACAAGTACGACGATAAAGGCAACATCATCGAGATGGAGCTGGTCGGTGCAGACGGCTCTATTCTCAGCAGAGAACACTACAAATACGTTTTTGATGAACTCGGTAACTGGAAGCAAATGACAACGTCACTGGCAGTATTTGAGGATGGAAAGCTGAGTGAGGAACCGGTCGAGGTTACTTATCGAAACATTTCGTACTTCTATACTCAAGAAATCGCGAAAATCACCGATTCCAGCAAGAACCCGAATAAGGCCCGTACAAACGCAGCTACCAAACCCGCTCCCGTCAAGAACAAACAGAGTACGAGCGAGGCTGCGCCTACCCCGGCAACAAACCCTGAAGTGAAGATTCAGCCCGCGAATGAAACAAGTAAATCAGTACCGACAGCAGATACTGCAACTGCTGAACGGTCTGTAGCGCCGGCTGCGCCGTCCGCGCCTGTGGTCAGACGCGTAAGTGAAGACCTGCTTCGCAAGGCAGCATTATCTCTGCCTCAGCCCGTGTACCCTGAATTGGCTCGAGTTTCCAGAATGCAAGGTCGCGTGCCGGTCGAGCTCATGATTGATGAACAAGGTACGGTTACCAGGGCACGAGCTACATCCACGAATCCCTTGCTGAATGAAGCTGCGGAAACAGCGGCGCGATCCGCCCGTTTCGCACCGGCAACATTGTCGGGCGAGCGTTCGCAATTAATTGGGACCATCAACTACGATTTCGTCCTCCCAACGTCCAGCCCCACGGCTGAATCTACGGCAAAAACGACGCCCGAGAAAAACTCGGACTCGGCCAACGCCACGAATGTTGCCCTGAACAGCACCATCACCCCTGTTCCCGTTCAGCCCGTGGCATCTGCTGACCAGGCTGCAACAAACTATTACAAAACTGGAGTTGCGTACCTTGAAGCAGGCCAGAACGCGGAAGCCGCACAGGCACTCAATCAGGCGGTGTACAAAGATCCGGAATTTGCAGCGGCCTACGTGAAGCTTGGTTTGGCATATTGCGCGATGCAGAAACACAAAGAGGCTGTGGCAGTCTTTAAGATGGCGTCGAAGATTCAGAAAGACGTCATGGATGCGGAAGCTTATTACCAACTCGGGCTTGCATACACCAGCCTGGCCAAACACTCAGAGGCGCTGAACGCTTTCAAACAGGCGCTCTACGTCACACGAGCTGAGTCAATAGATTCCAACGCGCCGAAATCAGGAATAGTGCCAACGCCGGAGGAGCTACATTACAGTCTTGGTTTGGCCTATCACAACCTCGGCCGATTTGACGACGGTATTAAGGAACTGAACCAGGTAGTCGCCGCGAACCCTCGGTTAGCACAAGCGTATTACGGTCTCGCCCTGTGTTATCTCGGTAAGGGCGACAGAAGGGCAGCCGAGAAGCAAAGACAAATCCTTGCGCCGATGAACTCAGAATTAGCTGACAAAGTTTCACGAGCTTTCGCAACAAACAATATTGCTCCGCCTGGAGTAAGTGAAGGAATCCTCGGCGGGCGTCGAAGACAATAACCGCGGCAGCTTTTGAGAATCACACCAAAGCAGGCGGAGCAGTATCGGCGTGATGGTTTCCTGATACTGGAGGATTTCGTCTCCGGCGACGCCTGCGACCTGCTCAAAGTTCGAGCTGAGGAACTTGTAAGTCAATTCGATCCTCAGGGCCTCATTTCCATCTTTTCAACCAGGGAGCAAAGCCGCGTCGCGGACGACTATTTCCTGACATCCGGCGATAAGATTCGTTTCTTCTTCGAAGAAGCGGCGTTCCTCCCCGACGGCTCGCTTAAGCAGGCGAAAGAAAAGTCGATTAATAAAATCGGCCATGCCTTACATGAGCTCGATTCTGTCTTCCGCGATTTTTCACGGACTGCAGATATCAGAAATCTCGTTTCGGATCTCCAAATCTCGTCCCCGCTCCTCATACAATCCATGTATATTTTCAAGCAGCCGAATATCGGTGGCGAAGTTTCGTGTCATCAAGACAGCACATTTCTCTATACAGAGCCTTTTGAGCTTGTGGGTTTGTGGTTTGCTATCGAGGATGCAACGATCGAAAACGGTTGTCTCTGGGCCCTTCCGGGTGGGCACATGCTTGGACTAAAGTCGCGCTGGGTGCGAACTCCGCAGGGCAGAATGGAGTTCCAGACGCTGCAAACGCCTGATTGGCCGGAGTACAAATTGCGCCCACTTGAAGTCAAAAAAGGCGCGTTAGTCGTTTTGCATGGCTTATTGCCCCACAAGAGCCTTGCTAATCGCTCAGCGACGTCCCGCCATGCCTACACTCTTCACGTGATGAGCAGGAACGTCCGTTATCCCCCAGACAATTGGTTGCAACGACCGGCAGATATGCCATTCGGAGGCTTCTAGTTAATGCCGACGAAGAAACTGCAAGCGCCCTGCGAAAGTGCGCGCAAGGCCCCGATGCCTACGACAGTTCGGCCGATGCTCGCCACACTCGTCGACAAACCTTTTTCGGATCCCCACTGGCTGTTCGAAACGAAATGGGATGGAGTTCGAGCCATCTGTTTTGTTCGAAAGGGACACGCACGCTTAGTCTCGCGCAATCAACTGGAGATGACAGGACAATATCCTGAGCTTGCGGGCATCCCTTCGAGCCTTAAGGCTCGCGAAGCGATATTGGATGGCGAGATAGTCGCGCTTGACGAGCACGGGGTTTCAAGATTTCAGTTGCTTCAACCGCGGCTCGGTCGAAAGAACCCGCAAGAAATCAAACGGCTGGCCGCTCAAAGTCGAGTAGCTTTTTATGTTTTTGATCTTCTCTATCTTGACGGCTTTGATCTAATGCAATGCAAGTTAGTTGAGCGCAAACGCGTCCTGGAACAGATACTCAAACCATCCAAGAACGTTCGCTATTCGGATCATATTATCGGTGAAGGAGAGAAACTGTTTCGCGAAGTCGTAAAGGTGCCACTCGAAGGCATCGTCGCCAAGCGCATGGACAGTTTCTACGTTCAGAAGCGAACCAGCGATTGGCTAAAGATCAAAACGATTCAGGAATCGGAGGTAGTGATCGGAGGATACACAGAGCCTCGCAAGTCGCGCACACACTTCGGTGCACTCGTGGTTGGTCTCTACCGGGGTAAGGATCTTCACTATGTTGCTCACGTGGGAGGTGGCTTCGACCACCAGAGCCTCGAGCAAGTGTACAAACTAATGCAGCCACTGCGAACAAACCGCTGTCCATTCAAAGAAAAGCCTGTTACGAACGAACCGGTTCAATGGGTACAACCGAAATTGGTTGCGCAGGTGAAATTTTCGGAATGGACGGCGGATGCTCGCATGAGGCACCCCGTGTTTCTCGGTTTGCGTGAGGACAAGAAGCCGGAAGAGTGTGTCTTTGAATCAGAAATGAACACAGGGAGTACCGTCGCTCGCGCTGAACGCCGCCGAGGGAAATAGAGATGCACACGTCCATTGATGGCACCGCATCGCAACTACTTGCCCTTCTTCCCAGGTTCACTCTGACAAATCTGACGGTATTGTGATTCTCAATACAGGCTTACCGTTTACGTTCTGCAAAGGCCAATAAACGCGATGAGTGCGCGAATCGACAGCCACAGTATGAGCATTCGGAGCAAGAAATCCTTCAGCAAGTTTCTGCAAATCGCGATCGCGTTCCTCAAAGATCGAGATTATGCCGCTCTCGGCTGACACGTACAGGCGGTGCAGAACAGCATCAAACGCCAGTACGTCAGGGTCCGCTCCGACAGAAAGCGTGGCCGCTGCTTTGTTAGTTTGCAAATCGAACACAATCAGTTTTGAGTTCTCTTCGCAAGCTGCGAATGCAACGCGGCGTTCCGAATGAATTAGTAATCCGTGACTGCCCTTGCATCCGGTGAGCGGATAACGCGCGATTATCTGATCCGCTTTCGGATCAATCTCCGCCAACTCTTCTCGTCCATCAACTGTAACGAAAATCCGATCGCTTGCGGAATCATATTGGCTGTTTCCTGCGCCGCCACCAAGTTGGATCGTGGTAATTCGCTGATTGGTCTTTGCGTCGATTACGGTGTCTGTACGCCCATGAAGGTCCGAGACATAAATCTTATTCTCCTTGCTCGCATAAGCGATTCCGTCTGGGTAATCTCCGGCCGGTACGCGCGCCACGATAGCGAGAGTTTGATCATCGATGACTGCCAACTCATTCGTGCCCGTGGCGGAAGCATAAACACGATGGAGCTCAGGCACGGCAAGTACTCCATGCACGTGTCGCAAATCTTTGACATCGCCGACGATTGCCTGTTTGTTGACATCAAAGACAGTCATCAAATCAGAACCCAGATGTGCTATGTATAATCGTCCACTACTGCTGTCCAGACTCTGGTAGTCGAGGCGGGTGGTTCCGCCAGTCAACGGAATGTCCGTCAAAACTCTCAGGGGCAGGCTACCTGACGAAGGAGTTGCACCGGCTAGTTCCGGCGTCCGTCGTTGGTTTGGCTGAGCATTCACTGGTTGTTGTGTGGGGGTAGTGGAACACGCAATTAACAACACACCAAGTGCGATTGCGATGATTGAGGAGATCGAAGCGAGGTTCGATTTTGCGAACTGTTGATACACGCAGGCGCTACTTTCGAGTGAATGACCATTCGTAGGACATTCCGAGTAATCCACCCGCTGCATCTTTCCCAGTGCCAGACATTTTCTTTCCATCATCTGAAACCGTTCCCGTGTCTTCGCCTAAGCTCCAGCCTTCACCTTTTATCACGCTCGTCTGTTTAAAATGTACCGCGCCCGCACCGACCGTGCCGGTGAACGCGACAACGTTTGAACCTTGTTCCAACACGCCTTCAAGATGATCTCCTTTATGACTCTTAACGAGGAGGGTTGCTGGTTGGCCGAGTGGTCCATAGGTACCGGTCCATGTACCGCGCAGGTCAGTTGCTGTGGTTGAACTGGTCGGAACGTCTGACTCTGACGCACTCGCTTGAGTCGGCTTCGGTATCACCGTGGTTTGCTCCTCGGTATTTTGACTTGCTTTATCCTTGCTGCTCACGCCAAACACACCAAACTTCATGACGAGACCGAATCCGAGCGTTCCAACGGCGAGCAAGACCACTGCAAGTATTCCGAGGGTCCACTTCAATGCCGTACGACTATGAGTTTGCGCACTAGTTAATTTTAAAGGTTCACGAACAACGGGCCCATAGGTATGCAATTGAGGTTTGAAATCTGGAGCGACTGCTGCTTGCAGCTCGTCTCGCAAGCTAATTGCGTCCGCTTGTCTTTCCTCGCGGTTTTTTGCGAGGGCGCGGAAACATGCCTTCGCCAGCGCTGGTTGTATTCGAAGGTACTCAGGAAGAGCCGGAGGCGGTTCACTCAGATGCTTGGTTATTAGGCCGATAGGATTGTCAGCGACGAAAGGTGGTCGACCCGTCAACATCTCGTACAACATGGCGCCAAGACTGTAGACGTCGGCCCGCGCATCCAGTGGTTCGGCACGACACTGTTCCGGTGACATGTAATACAAAGTTCCCAACAGTGCTCCTGTCTGTGTCAGAGCGGAAACATCACCAGCATCGCGCACCTTTGCCAGACCGAAATCCACGACTTTTGCTGTCTCCCGATCAGCGACAGGCGACGGTGACGTTACGATCACGTTATCTGGCTTCAAATCTCGATGAAGCAACCCTTGTCGATGTGCCGCGCCCACACCGGCACAAACATCACACATCAACGAGACAGCGCGGTCAGGAGGCAAGCGACTTTCACGTTCGAGTACCTCACGAAGTGAATACCCGTTAACGAGCTCCATCACGATGTACGCTTCCTCATTTTGGTCAGCGCCATCATTGAAATCATGAATACTCACCACATTCGGATGCCGGATCATTGCCGCTGAACGCGCTTCGCGCCGAAACCGTTCGATGGCGTTTCGGTTCCGAGTTAGATCACGACTCATTAGTTTAATTGCTACCTCATCACCGATATGCAGGCGTCGCGCACGATAAACAGTGCCCATAGCTCCATCGCCAAGGTGTTCAAGAAGTTTATACTTGGAATCGAGCGTCAGACCTATTCGAGCATCGTGTGAGGAGGGATCGTGATTGTCAGTCTGCGCACTGAGTTGATCGTTCGTGCTTGTATTCTGTTTGAGCGTTTCCGCCGTGCGAGGATCATAAGTACCGCGAGGCGCACCACAACTGCCGCAGAACTGTGCATCATCAGCCAATACGATTTGACAGTTCGAGCAAATCATCACTGTCATTGTAACTAAGCTGCATCAATACTTGCGACCGCTGGGTTAAACATCGATGTCGATGTCCAAAGACCAGGAAAGCAATTCCTTGCAAACGGGACTATGGCACTAATCGCCGAAACAAGACTAGAATCGCGCACAATAATTTCGACCAATTCGTGAAAATTATGACGAAAAGATCTCTGTTAGTCGGAATACGAGGCTGCGAGTTTTTGTTGCGGTACTCACTTTCAGCAATCCAGCAAAAATGTCCAAATCGTCATCGGTAACTCATATTCAGTCTTGCAGGGCACGATTGACGGCAATGTAATGAAGGGTGAAGGAACCAATCAGGAAGGTGCCTCGGCTCGGGCAGTCCAAAACCTTACGAGTATTGTGATTCAGGAGCTTGGCCGCAAAAGGCCGCGGAAGATGCCCTGCACACGGACCTGGCTCGCGGGCACCTTGAGTGGCTCGAGTTGGGAATTAGCGGGATGCAATTCAACCGCGGATCCACGTCTAAACAGTCTTTTTAGGGTCGCCTCGTTTTCATCAATCAGCAATGCAACCACTATCTCGCCGTCTCGCGCATCTGTGCGGTTTTCGATGAGAGCGATATCGCCGTCGCAAATGTGTTCGTCGATCATCGAGTCGCCTTTAACCTTCAGGGCATAAACGCGTTCCGGGCGCACCCGACCAAGCAAGAAGCGTGGCACGGGAATGCGTTCCTCGTAATCTACGACTTCCAGCGGATCGCCGGCAGCAATTCTTCCCAGGAGCTTCACTTCACATAAAGCTTCCTCGTTGTTGTCATTCACTGTAACGTTCAAACCAAACGAGCCGGCCTCGTGCTGCCGTACCAGCAGGCCGCGACGTTCAAGAGCTGCAATATGTTTGGCGATTGTGGCGCGAGACTTTACACCGAGGTGACGTGCAATCTGTGCGTAGGAAGGTTCGTGACCGTGTCGTTCAAGAAATCGGGTAATGTAATCGAGAATCTCTTTTTGGCGCTGAGTGCGTGGAAGCATGTGAGTTTAGAGCGATCCTCGATCGTCACGATTGATAAAAGAACTGTTTTGCCGCGTGGCATTCTATTGTCTGGACGAAAGGCCGTCAAGTAGATCACATGCATAGTGTTCACAGATCACACCAACATGAAGAATGTGAGAGAGCGCTTCGTGTTTTTTCGTTTGATTTCGTGGATGTGTTCTATGCGCGCAAAACGGATCCACGAAACTATGCGAACCAACACGAATAGGTTTTCTGCTTCTGCTCTCTATTTGTGTTCTGACTGTCGTCACGAATCACGCTGCTTCCTCAAGAGAACGGCACGGTTCGAAAACAAGATCTGCAAGGACAGCTCTGGCTCTGACGTGGGCCAACAGCGTCTCGAGGTAACACTGGAGGCTGTGTAAGAGATCCGCCGGATCTTTGCCGACCTCGATTGAGTTGATGATTGGTTCTGCAAGGGCCTGATATTCATGCCAATCCTTGTGCATCAGCCACTGCATACTGCCTTCTCGGAAGGAACGTAACTGATCCGCAATCTGCATCAGTGATTTGCCTTCACCGGCCTGCACTACTCCAACTAGTTTCTCGAGATCACGATACAACACCAGTGACCGCTCGCGCTTGACACGCCAGTCCTGGAAAAGGCGTTCCCCTGTAAGTCCGTCATCAAACAAACGTGCCAGCCCCATCATGCATTGCTGGAAACAGTTTGTGAGCACGCCTTGCGCGTATATGAGAACACCGTGAAGCGCAAAATCATCCTCTTCCGAACTCGCCTGGCTTAGTTCAGATTCGAACATCCGCCGCAACTCGTGCTGAATTGCGTACGCTGAGCCGTCCAAAGCGTCGCGCAGCCTCTCGTCCATGCCTTCCAGACGCATCGCCCGGTTCTCAATGAATTCAACCAGCGAAAATGCCTCGCACCTGACGGCCTCAAGAATCGAGAGCCGCTCTTCTATACGATTCGGCTCGCGCGGATGAGCTTCGATTAGACTCAGATAATCCAGCAGAAAAACCAGGTCGGCGAGTATTTTACTCACCACTATACGGACCGACTCGTCGCCAATGGAATTCGCGATGAGCGTAACCCTTGACTGCAGGTTGGGAACTTCAAACGCCGCCGTCTCAGGAGACACGGCGTTATAAGTGCGGCGTCGAAAGAGATCGTTTGAAATTAACGTTTGTTGTTGAAGCAAGGTTTTCATGGACGTTAAACGAGGTGTGCTATGGGTCTGAGTTTCACCGCGGTCGGGGGCGGGCAGAAACTATTAGCATGAGACGTGCCAACGGTTTTGACACTCCAGGAGCTTATGAACTAACTGCTCTTTTCCTCGCCAGCGAGAGCCTTTGGCGAATAACATGTCACGTTTGGCGCAAAATGATGTATCACCTTTCAATTTGATTGGATCTGTCGAGCGGGTAAAGGCCGCGGCCGCGCAGGATCAAATCAGATCTCACGCGGCCGTTGTTTAACGGTTCCGTAAGCTGTGATGTCAGCGAACGGAGTAACGAGTAAGAGTGCGCGGAAAGATCCGCACCTGCGCCGGCATTTGGGCAAGCGGTATTAATTTGCCCTTTAGCAGCTCGTCGGCCTTTGCCTTATAGACGGCTTGGTTCAGGTTGTTGTCAGGGCTAATGACTGCTCCCTTCAACGCAGCACCAACAAAAATTCCTTTGCTTCTGGAATAGGAAAGAATTCCGGCGTCCAAACGTGGATTGGTAGAAGCTGCCAGTTCGCGTCCAACCGGGCCAGCTGCTACTCCGACTTCTGCGCCGAGCTCGAATTTGTCTTTGAGCAGTCCATTGATTCCGTCCTGATTCATTATCAACAAAACGTAGTCTGTCTTCGTTGCTCCGATCTGCGCCCCGAAGCTGCCTCCACCAATATTAAAAAAGACCGGTTCACTCCATCCGCCTCTGATACGTCTGCTGACGACCCCTTGCCCACCGCGTCCACCGACTATGAATGCGGCTTTGAGTACGTCCGGGAACACAGCAATTGCTTCAGCTTTATCAAGTAGTTCCTTCGGCATGGCCTTGTCCGGCACATTCATAATCTGAGTAAACGCTTCTGCGGCTTCCCGCGAATGTCTCTCCGCGTCCGCCAATCTCGAAGATTTCTGAGCAGGCGTGACGGTCACCAGCAGTGCGATTAACAGCGTCAGACCGATTCCAATTTTCGTCGCGCGTTGCATGTAAGACTTCATAAGTTAATTCGTTTCCCCCCGACTTACGTTTAGATTTGCCGCACACGTAGCCCCGTCAAAAGTAAATTGGCGCCACGCTGTGTTACATGGAGACATAGTACACATCCTTTGGCACAAGTTTGTAACGGCAAATGAAGCTTACAGCCTCACTTTTCGTAACCTCAGGGCGTTCGCAATTACAGAAACAGAACTGAAACTCATCGCAGCCGCAGCAATCATGGGACTCAACAACACCCTAAATATCGGATAAAGGATTCCTGCTGCGATCGGCACGCCCAAGGCGTTGTACACAAAGGCAAAAAACAAATTCTGTCGGATGTTCGACATAGCGGCACGGCTCAAGCGCCGGGCACGGACAATACCTTGTAGGTCACCTTTGACCAGGGTCACATCCGCGCTCTCCATCGCGACGTCAGTCCCCGTGCCCATTGCGATGCCGACATTCGCTTGCGCCAGCGCCGGGGCATCATTGATGCCGTCACCTGCCATTGCGACGATGTGTCCATTCTCTTGAAGGTTTCGTATGACTTGTAGCTTGTCCTGAGGCAGAACTTCCGCCCTCACCTCATCAATCCCTAGTTTTGCTGCTACGGCTTCAGCTGTGGTTGCGCTGTCGCCCGTCAACATGACAATACGCATGCCTTCGTGATGGAGCTGAGTAATTGCCGCCGGTGTCGTACTTTTTATCGGATCAGCAACTCCAAGCAATCCTGCTGCCTTGCCGTCAATCGCGACAAACATTACTGTCTGACCTTGAGCTCTAAGCTCTTCTGCACGAACGAGATCGGCTGGATTGATTTTCAAATGTTCCAGCAGACCAGAGTTGCCCAAAGCAACAGTGTGACCGTCAACCTGTCCTACTACTCCCTTCCCGGTTAACGACTCGAATCCCGTTGCGTGCTTCAGGGAAATTCCCCGCTCATTAGCGCCGGCCACAATGGCCGCTGCTAGCGGATGTTCACTTGCGTTTTCGACGGTCGCAGCAAGCTGCAGGATCTCTTGCTCCTCCCATCCGTTCACGGCTACTGCCGTAATCAATCGCGGCTTACCTTCGGTAAGAGTTCCGGTTTTATCAGTGACAAGAGTGTCGACTTTGCGCAGTAGTTCAATAGCTTCCGCGTTTTTGAACAGCACTCCGACGTGGGCGGCCTTCCCCATCGCCACCATGATTGACATCGGAGTCGCTAACCCGAGGGCACATGGACAAGCAATGATGAGTACTGCGATTGAATTGACTATTGCGTAAGCTAGTCTCGGCTCAGGTCCGATTGTTGCCCAAACAAAGAACGTGATAACAGCACTAAAAATCACTGCCGGAACAAAGTAAGCTGAAACTGTATCCGCGAGTCTTTGAATTGGTGCACGACTGCGTTGAGCTTCGGCAACCATCGCAACGATTTGAGCGAGGAGTGTTTCGGAACCAACTCGCTCCGCTCGGATTACAAGTGACCCAGTAGTATTTACCGTTCCGCCTACTATTGGGTCGCCTGGTTGCTTTTGTACTGGAATCGGCTCGCCGGTGATCATTGATTCGTCAACAGAACTCGTGCCCTCTACAACAACGCCATCTACCGGAATTTTTTCGCCTGGTCTAACTCGAAGTAAGTCACCAACCCGCACCTGGTCCAGAGGAACATCCTGTTCAGTTCCCGACGAAACGATCCGCCGAGCAGTTTTTGGGGTCAAAGCCAACAGGGCCTTAATTGCAGCGTTTGTTTGGCTGCGCGCTTTCAACTCAAGTACCTGGCCTAGCAGCACGAGCGTGGTGATCACCGCAGCTGTCTCAAAGTACACAGGAACATTGCCCATCTCATCGTGTAACGAGGCAGGAAAAAGTTGGGGGAAGAGCGTTGCTACCACGCTGTAAACGTACGCGACGCCAACACCCAACGCGATTAGCGTGAACATGTTCAAGCTTCTGTGAACAATTGAAAGCCAACCGCGGACAAAGAATGGCGTCCCAGCCCACAACACAACGGGTGAAGCCAGAACCAATGAGATCCAGTTCATGGTTGCAGCCGGAAGAAATTTGAAGAGCGGGCGTCCGGGAATTAAGTCGCTCATTGACAGAAGCAACAGTGGAACTGAGAAAGCGACGCTTACCCAGAACCTCTTCTTCATGTCGTTCAGCTCCGAATGTTCGTCGACACCTGCCGTTGCCACGCGAGGCTCGAGTGCCATCCCACAAATCGGACAAACGCCGGGAGCATCTCTGACGATCTGCGGGTGCATTGGACAGACGTATTCCGTTTGTCCAGACGGGACGGACGGCGAAAGTGGCTCTAATGACATCCCGCATTTTGGACAAGGGACATCATGATTCACTCGCACCTCTGGGTGCATTGGACAGGTGAAAAGCGGCGCTTCTTTGTCGGATTGCTTCGCTCGTTCGATAGAAACGGGTCCTTCTTGAAACTGGGCAGGCGAGTGTGTGAACTTCTCTGGATTGTCGCGAAATCTTTGCAGGCAATTGGTGCTGCAGAAGTAGTAAGTTTCACCGTGAAAGCTGAACGACCCGGCGGCAGATCGCGGATCCACTCTCATGTGACAGACAGGGTCGATGGAGGAACTTGCGAGTGCCGCGCTGTCCTTGTCCGACGGCCTCTTAACGACGTTGGAACTCATATGCTGAATGAGACTATTAGCACGAGGCCATCAGACCGCGAGCGATGAGAGCTTCAGAACGGCGAGCGACAGCGGGCGGATGCTACACTCAACATCATTAACTGCATCTACAATTCACAGTTGACTGGTAGCATCCGCTCGCTGTCGCTCGCCGTTCTGAAGCTGATCCGCTGTCTAAAATGAACCTTTTTGCAATTCCGCTAAAGCTGCCAGCACTTCTTCGCTGTGCGTTTTCGGATTCACTTTGAGAAACACTTTCGCAATCTTTCCTTCCGGATTGATGATGAACGTATTGCGAGCCGAGAGCTTCATCCCGTTGTAGTCCATTACCGATCCGTATTTATCAGAAACCTTTGCATCAGGATCAGATAGCAACTTGAAATTCAGTTTCTCTTTCTCACAAAAACTCTTGTGCGAGTCGGCGGTATCAACGCTGACACCAACAATCGCGGCATTCACCTTCTCATACTGCTCCAAGTCGCGCTGAAAATTATGGGCCTCCAGTGTGCAGCCGCTGGTGAAATCTTTCGGATAGAAATACAGCACCACCCATTTGCCGTGAAAATCGCCTAAGCCGGTCTGCTTGCCTTCGTTCGACGTAAGCAAGAAGTCAGGTGCCGCAGTGCCGACTTCGGGGGCATCACCGAGTGATGCTGACCTGGCGATGATTGCCATGCCAAACACAAACACGATAGCGATTACGACAATATACTTTTTCATCTCGTGTCTCCTTGAAATGAGTTCATCGGGGTGGATGGACGCAATATACAACTTTTCGCAACGGCAAGACACTGACTACGCCGTTGACATATTTTAGTTTAGGCAAAGAGGGGAAGCGGGGAAATGGGAAAATGCAAAGGGGAAAGAGAGAACTTGTTCATCTCCCTTCCCCTTTTCCCCTGTTTCCCTTTTTTTATATTTTCTAGGTTGCTTTTTTCTCCTGCTTGGTTTTCATCTTCATCTCGCATGAATCACCACAACAGCAGCACTCATGGCTGGATGAAGCGTTTTCCGAGCTGGTCTTGATTTCGCAGGAATCACCGGAACAGCAACAGCAGCCTTTTGCTGTCGCGCTTTTCTGTTCCGTACCTTTCATTTCACATGAGTCGCCGCTGCAACAAGAACAATCATGTGAATCTGAATGGTTTTTTGCTTCCTGTTTCTTTGCCGCAGAGTCGTTGTTGCAACAACACGAAGGCATCGCACAACAAGACTGTCCGTCCTTCTTTGGATCCTGTGTTGCGCCTTGAGCAAGTATTGCAGCAAACACAGCAACCACAAAGAACAATACGACAGCCAGAGAGAGTTTCTTTACGTTACTCATAATTATTTCTCCAGATTTAGAGATGATAGCCGGAGCACCTCAAACAGACGATGCGCTTTTTTGCTACCCGGGGGTTTGAGAAAGACTGCCGCGGGTTAGCATATGAAACAAAAGTGGGTTTCGAGAGCTCTAAATCAGGAAGGCACAGCAGAGTAGATAAGTTCCTCCGCGATTCCTTATGGAAGATAAAGCCTTGTCGGCTACCGTCCGTTTTAGAAGGATGGTGGAGTGGAATGTTAACGGATTCTGTTCAAGCGCGGGGTCAACAGTACGAACCTTGCTAATCGCTGCGGTTGAATTCAGCGCCATTGGACAGTTGCCAATGTAATTCGAGCTGCCTTCCGGACCCGACAGAAAAATCGAAGTCAGGCCGGTGGGTGCGGTCAGACGTATCGCTTCGCTCTTGCCGGCGCAACAGTCATGCGATCTGTGCGCAGGACACGAATCCGGACTTGTGGAGTAACCGGATGATGACGAAGTACTTTCGTTACCAGTAGCTCTCTCACATCCGAAAATACATCCGATACCAGCCATCCAAATAACTAAGGCCGGCGCCACACCAAATCGAACTGCGTAATTTCTGAGCCGCATCAACGTCATTGGTTGGAGTTTATGCCGAACTTTCCGCGTTTGTCCAGGTTGAAGGTGAAAAGAGCTCGACGCCGAACTGGCATGTCCAAATGTCAATTTTTTGTCTCACTTTTCAAACATCTCCCGCACTATCACGGTCTCTCGTCAAAACAGGGTGTATTGCGGGTTATGATGAGTTGCTACCCGTCAGCAAACATCAAGAGAGAAAGGACCCCTTGTTGTGGAACTGGATAAACTGAAGATTAAAACGCTGGAAGAAACTGACGAACCCGCTCCGATCGACGAGGTTGAAGAACGCGTAGAAGCTGAGATGAAACGTATTGAGAGAAACGCGAAAGAACAAGTCGCAAGCGGGCTCAACGACGAACAGCTTGCTCGCACAGGGCGAAAAATGAAACAGGATGGGGGGTAAACTAAAGAACCTGCGGAAGGAAAAGACAAACGATTAGCTGGACTGTTAGTCAGCCTTATTATTGTTCAGCGCTTGCTCAATCGCCTGGCGCAACTGGTCGGGAGTTTGTGCGGCGCTGAATCCTACAAATCTGTTGAGCACGCGACCATCGGGTGCGATGATGAAACTCTGCGGAATTGCGTCTCTCCCCGTTAAGCGCATGAAGGTCAACGCGACCTCTGGAGTTGCCCAACCGACAGCGTAGTCAACATTGAAATCCCTTACGAAGTTTCGCACGGTCTCGGCTGAGGCATCTGGATTCTCCGTTGATAGCCCCACCATTTCCAAACCTTTCGATCTGTACTCTTTGTGCAATCTCACCAATTCAGGTGTTTCCAGCCGGCAAGGTCCACACCACGTCGCCCATAGATTCACCAGCAATACTTTTCCTGAATAGTCGCCTAACTTGATTGCGCGCCCATTTGCGGCTTTTAACTCTGCGTCGCGAACACTCGCCGGCAGACTTGCAACGGCCGGTGCGGCTGGCGGTGGTGGAGCGCTTCTGACCGGTGCCGTCGACGGGGGCCGGCTCACTTTTGCTGTTTCATCCGACGACTGACAGCTCGACACGCCGACGGCGATAAGTAGAGACATCGTGAGCAATGTCACCACAATGCGGGTGGGCGTCCAAAACTTTTTGTTTGCCTTGCTGCGTTTTGTTGAGGATTTGTTGCTACTCATGTTTGTGGCAAATCTCGCCCGCAAAGGATACCACCTGAGGTCCCAAAACCCGAAGAAGGGCCAAGTTGAGTCAGAGGTGGGCAGAATCCTAATCCTTCTTAAATCTGAAGGATTCAAGAATTAATGGCATGTCTCCTTTTACACCAACCTCTTCTTCGCTTTGGACGTCGCCGGCTTTTGCCGTGATCAACATTATGATTGTCACGCCATTCTTGTTTTCACCGCCTGAAGGCAAAAAGATCGCGCGACCCCAATAAGGCAGTTCCTGACCTGCATCTTTTGAGACGCCGGTAAAGTGAAAATCATAAGCCTTTAGGGCGTTGACCTGGGTGGGACCTTCCGACACCTTTCTGTAGTTGGGAAGACTCTTCGCCAATTGCGCACTTAACGCCTGGACGCGATCGGGGAAGATAGAGACATCCGACTCGTAACTGCCGTTGCTGTTGTACCAACTCACCGCAACATTCTCCGTCGTGTAAACATCCTCACCCTCTTTTGCAGTTTTGAAAAGCCTGGCGAAATTACTTGCGCCGGCAACGCCCGCTTTCGGATCGGTCTGCCACCCCGACGGATAATAAAAAGAGAAATCGACGTAGTGTTCCGCGAGTTTGCCATCCAGTTGCCCCCGCGAGTTTTCAAACTTAATCGCATCAGCCGGTGGAACAAAGGTGTCAGCCTCCGCTTTGGTTTCTTCCGGCGCTTTCGCTTCCGGTGAGGCATTCACCTTTGGTTGTTCGCTCGCTGTCGCGGGTGGCTTCTCCGTCTGGACTCGTCGTTGAGTAAACTCTGCCAGCCGGGGTTTGACAACGACGAAGAACACAGCCGCCAATCCGGCACCACCCAGCAAAAGTATCAAGATCACCGCCGCAAGGATCCACGGAAGTTTGGATTTCTTTTTGGGAACAGGCGCGGTTGCGGCAGGTGCTGACAATGGTTCAGATGACGATACGGGCCCGGATGGTGTAACAGTGCCCCATGCTGGCGCAGCCGCAGACGGTGTATCCACTATTGTGGCATTACCAGTCGGACCAGTATTGCGTGGAAAGAATGCCGTGGGAGCTGAAGCAGCAATGGTTTCATCAAGGTCTGGAAGATCGCGACTCGTCGATGCGTGCTGCCGGTTAATGTTTTCATTGATCGTGGGCGCCGCCTGAGACGTCGTATCCTGTGTACGGGTATCTACGTCAGCGGCAGTTGCTCGAATGGTGACATTCGGGTCGAAGGTGCCAGCTGAAATTAGCAGGCCGCCATCGAATGTGCAGAACTTTTGGTTTTCATCGGGAAATGTACGGTTACACTTCGGGCAACGTTTCATTACAGACCTCTTGTACTAAGCTTACCGTGAACGCGCTTTTGATAATTTTTGTTCCAAGCTGCGATTTGTCGGGTCTAACTGCAATGCGCGCTGATAAGCCTGGGCGGCTTTGTCCTTCTGATTCATCTTTAAGTAGCCGTCCCCAACGCCCTCAAAGCCAAACGCGCCTCCGAGCTGCATGCGATCGCCGGCCGACGCAACATCAGCAGCACGTTCGTAAGTTAATTCAGCATCCGCGTAACGGTTCAGCGCAAGATAAACCCGACCCAACAGGTTCAACGGTTGAAACGCCTTCGGACTGACTTCAGTTGCGGTTTTCAAGTATGGCTCCGCTTCCGCGTATCGTTTAGCAACGATTAGCGTTCGTCCCATCAAAAAATTCGAAGTAGGATTCCGAGCGTCCATTCCTAACGCGGTTTTCAACACCGGTTCGGAACTATCCCACTGCTGTTCGGCCTGTAACGACTCAGCAATCAGATTCAATGTCGGAGGATCTTTCGCTAACTCCGTGGCACGTGTGTACAACGGAGCTGCTTCACCTCCTCGGCCAATTCGTTTTAGTACCCGAGCGAGATGAGCATAGGCAACAGCAAAGTTTGGGTCGAGTTCGACGGCGCGACGGTACGCGTGCTCGGTTTCCTGATTGAATAGTCCTCGAGCTTGTAAAGCGACTCCCAACCGGTCCCAGGCTATGGCGTTGCTTGGTTCAAGCTGGACTGCACGACGCGCAGCATTCTCTGCATCCGCGAATCGCCTTGCGTTATCTCCGGCAGTACCTGGTTGTACAAGAACCACGCTCAAGGCGACGAGCGCATCGACATTTTTTGGCGACCATTCAACGGCGTTTCGATATGCTTTCTCCGCATTTTCCCATCGTTGTTGATCGCTGTAGACGTTACCCAAGCCGTACGCGGCCCGCGCATCTGTTGGATTCAGTTTAAAGATGCTCTTGTAAGCTTCTTCGGCCTCGGAAAATCGTCGAGCATCGCGGAACCCATTTCCCCTATCAAGAAGATCTTCAATCAAATCTTCGGTTGATGGACCGGCAGGTTTGGTTCGACTGCCCGCACTCTTGCTCCCGGATTTGACGACCGGCGTCATTGGCTTCGTTGCGCGCTTTTTGGTTTCAGGGTTCTTCGGCCGAAATATCCCTGCACCGCCGATGTCTCCGCCCACGTCCTGAGCCATCGCGGAACTTCCATACGAAACAAGAGCGAAACTTACAGCCGCGAAAATCAACAGCACGCGCAAGCTCGCGTAAGCTTTCATCCGTCATCTCCTAAAATATTCGTGTGGTGCCTTCTGATATCCAGCTAACTGCTACCTCTGGAAACGTTTCACCCAGCCGTCAGTGGAAGAATCAAAGTGGTGGATCCTGGCTGCAAATACAAGGATCAAACTGTTAGCTAATCTAAATGTAAAGCGCGTCAGTAGCAACCCTTCGAGTGGATTTTGAAAAGCTCTGGCTGGTTAGACGACAGGACTTACAAAATGACCGGATTGAACGGCGGCACAATTTAGCCTGTAAGTTTTTGTTAATTCTGTCAGGTTCACCCAAAGTTAAGAACCCGATCGCACGAGCCGAAATCCCAACAGCGGGTTCTTGTTCAAGGGAGGAATAAACTCGCGCATGCAAGAAGAAACCGGAGTGTCTTTCTTGTTAGGATTTGTAATGTAACCACCACCCCGAATCGTCATCCACTCCTGCATGTTCTGAGGCACTTCCGTACTGTTGCCGGGATATGCTGAAACCTTGGAAGCGGTCCACTCCCACACATTACCGATCAGATCCTGCACGCCCCACTGATTGGCGCCCGCAGGATGTGAGCCTACTTGGGCCGGTGTCGTGTCATTCACCACTGCCAGCTGGTCTTTCCATTCATTTCCCCACGGATACAAGTCGCCTTTGATGCCGTTCCTTGCTGCAAACTCCCACTCCTCTTCTGTCGGCAACCGATATGACACACCGTCACGCTTTGAACGCCACTTGGCAAATGCGTTTGCGTCCTCAAACGAAACGTTTACCACCGGCCACAACTCAAGACCATCGGGCGGCTTTGTTCCCGCCCAATGGGTGGGTGGAATGTAGTTTGTGTCACGCACAAACTCAGAATATTCCGCGTTAGTCACTTCGGTCTTGTCTATGAAGAATGTTTGAACTTTAATCTGATGAGCGGGGGCCTCCTGTGGAGCTCCGCCGCTACGACCCATCTCAAAAACGCCCCCTGGAATTTCCGCCAAATCGGCTTTCGTAGCCGGTCGAGCGGACGTCGGTGTGTTCGTCGAAACGCGTGTGGGTGTGGTCGGCGTCGGCGTCCTCGGTCGGAAGAGAAAGTAGGCGCCGATGCCTCCACCGCTAAGTAGGAGCACCAACAAAACGACACCGCCAACTGTTAGGACAGAGCGTGCTGCCTTCGGTCGAACAGTCGGAATATCTACGACAACGCCGCCCCTGCCTGGTGCTACAGATCTAACACCGGGAAAGCTATTGTTAGTAACACCAGTAATAACACTCTGATGAACTTGAGTGGCTTCGGGATCAACAACTGCAGCCGCAGGTGGAATACTCGTAGCCAGCCGCTGCAATCGCTCCTCTAATTCCTTCGCTTGTCGGGTCACACGTTCGATCTGTTCGCGCTGCTGGCGGTCTTGCTCCGCGCGTTCTTCACTCTCTTTTCGAAACCGTTCTTCCTCTTCGCGACGCTTCAGAGCTTCAGCTTCCTGATGGGTGCGGCGCGCTTCAGCCTCTCGCGCTAGTTCTTCGCGAGCGACCTGTTCCCGCTGCTCCTGTTCGCGGCGGTACGCTTCGCCGGCAGTCGAAACCTGGTGCGCGCCGGCATCGATCGCAGCACCACTTACCGTTCCTGCGAGCGAGTCGAACGAGGCCCCGAAACCGGTTTGTGCGGGAGACTCACTTGAACCGGTATCAACCATTACCGACGCCACCGTTTTGTTCAAGTCGATCGAGCCGGTATCGCGGGTGGTCCTGGCAGCAACAGGGGATGAGTCAAGCGCCTGATGCAGTTCAGCCAGGAACACCTCAACCGAAGATGTGCGTGATTCGACTTCCTTCTCCAACGCATGACGAACAGCAGCCTCGATCGGTGGCGGCACTTGTACACCAGCTGATTGAAAGCTTGGCACAGGTAACGTGAGGTGCTTCTTCATAATTGAAGGGATCGAGGAACCCTTGAACGGAACATCGCCGCACAACATTTGGTAAAGAATTATGCCGAGGCTGTAGATATCAGCTCGCGCATCCGGCTCTTCGTCAGACCATTGCTCGGGCGCCATGTAAAAAGGTGAGCCCATCAGGCCGCTTGTCTTCGCCTGTACAAACGAGCCGAGCAATTCTCCGGATTTGATTTTGGCCAATCCGAAGTCGAGTATCTTCAGGCCCTCGGCGATAGGAAGACCTGTTTGAATCATGATGTTCAGAGGCTTTAAGTCGCGGTGCACGATGTTCTGACGGTGGGCTGCTCCAACGCCCGCGGCAATGGCGGAGATGAACTCGAGCGCGCGCGGTGCTGGTATCACGCCTTCCTGGGCAAGGATGTCCTGAAGCGACTTGCCATTGACAAACTCCATCACTAAAAACGGCATCGTTCCACGGACCACTCCGAAGTCCGTAACCGCGATGATGTTTTGATGACGAATTGCGGCGGCTGCCAATGCCTCCTGACGGAAACGCGTGACCAGCATCGGATCGTTTCCGACCAAATCAGGCAGGATTACTTTTATTGCGTGGGAAGTCTTAAGAAAGATGTGACGAGCCTGAAAAACAACACCCATGCCGCCCTGTCCCAACCGGCGTTCCAATTGATAACGAGCGTCGAGGATGGGTTCGCCAAGCAGCGATGGTGTGGTCGCATCGCCGTCCTGGGGACAGTGGTTTATGTCATCGGGGAAGCAGCGCCTACAGGCTGGACATTCTTTCATTGAATGGCTCGATCAGAACTCGGCCGGTCATTTAAGTCCCACAGTCGCCTGCGATCGGCGGGCAGTTCTCTTGATCTCTTTCCGGACACGCGGAGATCTTCTGTGAAGTCACATTTCCGCGGCCTTCTTCGAGATCGTGGGTAAAAGTGTCAAACTTCTCCCCTGGAGAAGGCGACGGCGTGCAACTGATTTTAACGGCAAGACTGCGGTCAGGCAAGCAGGTTATATCGATAACAAATCAAAGTAGTGAAACGACTTGCTGTCGCACGAACCTGCTTTCTCCCAACACTCGCGAGACCCAAACAGCTGGAGTTACCGAACGACTACGTTGACAAGACGCTGCGGTACGACAATGACTTTTAAAATCTCGTGACCTTCGGTGAAGCCACGGATTCTTTCGTCTGCCAGAGCCGCTGCGCGTAACTCGTCCTCCGTGATATTTGCGGATGCCAAAACACGGGAACGAAGCTTTCCATTTACCTGGACTGGAATCTCGAGTTCCTCTTTTCGTGCCAATTCCGGATCGGCCTGGGGCCACCTTGCTTTCGAAAGTCCACCTTCACGGCCCAGCGCTTCCCACATTTCCTCAGCGATATGGGGAGCAAAAGGCGTTAACATCACAACCAACGCCTCCAGGGCCTCTTTGACAACGAATGTATCTGCTGGTCCGGCCTTTGCCGGGTCAGCGTTGAAATCTGAAACTTCATTCAGCAATTCCATCAGACCGGCGATGCTCGTATTCAGGTGCAGCTGTTCGATTTCGCTTGTCAGACGGGCAATCGTCTGATGAGTTTTGCGCCGCAACGCTCGAGCAGGGACGCTTAATTCCTCACCCGCAGGCAGGCCGCTTTCTCGTGCTGGACCAATGATTCTGTCCTGCCAGCGCCACACTAAATTGTAGAGCCGTCGCAGGAATCGGATAGCCCCTTCAGTGCCCGTTTCAGACCAACGCAGCTCGTTCTCAACCGGTGCCGCAAACAGAACAAACAAACGCGTCGCATCTGCGCCGAATGCGGCGATCATCTCGTCCGGATCGACGCCATTGCCGAGACTCTTGGACATGGCCTTCCACTCGTCCGTTCCCTCGACTCGATTAGTAACCATGCCCTGCGTCAGTAGCTTCTTTACAGGCTCGTCAAAGTTCGTCAGGCCGAGATCTCGCATGAACTTGTTCCAGAAGCGGGTGTAGATCAAATGCATGACCGCATGCGAGTCGCCACCAATGTATTGGTCCACCGGAATCCACTCTGAAGTAATCGCCGGATCGAACGGCATTTCGTCATTACGCGGGTCGCAGTAACGGAAGAAATACCACGACGAATCAACGAACGTATCCATCGTGTCCGTATCGCGCCGGGCTGGACCGCCACACTTGGGACACGTCGTGTTGACAAACTCGGGAACGCTCGCCAGCGGTGATTCACCAACGCCTGTGAAATCAGCTGTCTCGGGCAACACAACTGGTAACTGTTCATACGGTACCGGAACAGTACCGCAATCTTCGCAGTACACAATCGGCACGGGTGCACCCCAAAAGCGTTGGCGAGAAACACCCCAGTCACGGATGCGATACGTAACGGCTTTGGAACCAAAGCCATGCTGCTCGGCATACGCCGTCATCTCTCGGATAGCATCTTGTGAGAGCTTCCCGCCCCATTCTCCGCTGCTTATGAGGACCCCATAGTCGGTAAAAGCCTGTGTCATCACGGCTGATTGATCACCACTTGTACTGGATGCTGGTTCCGCTTGTTTTTGATGATGCGTCACGGGCGCTATCACCTGTCTGATCGGCAGCGAATATTTCTGCGCAAACTCAAAATCACGTTCGTCATGGGCAGGTACGCTCATTACAGCGCCTGTGCCGTACTCAGTTAGTACGTAATTCGCGACCCAGACGGGAATCTGTTCGCCATTGAACGGATTTATCGCGATGACACCGGTGTTCAGACCCTCTTTTTCGATCTCGCCGAGTTCATCAGTCGCACTTCTTAACCTGGCAACTTTCTGCGCAAATGCTTCCACATCTTTTTTGAGATCTGAACCCGCCAGCAGTTCAGCCAGCAATGGATGGTCCACTGCGAGTACGATTGCAGTGGCACCGAAGATAGTATCGATGCGTGTAGTAAAAACACGCATCCGCTTACTACTGCCCTTAACCGCAAAATCGATGTAAGCACCCTCGCTGCGACCAATCCAGTCCCGTTGGCGCTTCAAAACTTTTTCTGGCCAGCCTGACTGGATTTCGTCGATGTCTTTCACGAGTTGTTCGGCATAGTCAGTAATCCTCAAGAACCACTGTTCGAGATCTCGTTTTTCGACCGGCGATCCACATCGCCAGCACACGCCTCCAGACGACTGCTCGTTCGAAAGCACAGTTTGCTCTTTCGGGCACCAGTTAACCGGAGATATTCGTTTGTAGGCGAGGTTGCGTTCGAACATCTTCAGAAAGAACCACTGGTCCCACTTGTAATAATCAGGCCGGTGTGCCGCGATTTCGCGAGACCAATCGTAACTAATACCGAGCCGCTGCAACTGACCGCGCATGTGCGCAATATTTTCTTCGGTCCAGTCTCGTGGATTTATACCGCGCTTGATGGCCGCCTGTTCTGCAGGCTGCCCGAAACTGTCCCATCCAATTGGGTGCAGGACGTTGAATCCCTGCAGGCGCTTGTACCAGGCAAGCGCGTCGCCAATCGAGTAGTTGCGGACATGGCCCATATGCAGGAATCCCGAAGGGTAAGGCAACATTTCGAGACTGTAGAATTTCGGTCTCGTATCGCCATTTGCCGACTCAAAC
Organism: Acidobacteriota bacterium; assembly: GCA_046727215.1. Classification (GTDB taxonomy): domain Bacteria; phylum Acidobacteriota; class Blastocatellia; order Pyrinomonadales; family Pyrinomonadaceae; genus PSRF01. Next base: position 636 of record JBKPCC010000050.1, on the reverse strand, counting down.
GCTCGCTCCTGTTGCCAGCGTTGCTGCCATTTCTTTTCGATTTCCTCAGGAAAGTATTTCTCGTCCATACTCGTTTTCCGTCTCTGATTCTTACTGTTAACACGATTCCAGCGAACGCACAAAGGGTGATTAACAGACCTACGTTGCTGAAAGATTTTATTTAGAGAGGGATGCGCCGCTCCGACAAGGCACGCTAAAACGCGCGGTGCGGAAGCGGCACGGTTAGGAGGAGCTTGAACTGATTCTTACCGACCATCATCTTAGCGGATATTAACGTAAAAGCGACTCAGCGACAACTCGAATTGCTCCGATGAAGGACTATTTGACATTTGACATTGGACATTGGACATTGTCGTTTGTCATTTGATTGGTGCTTTCTAGTGTGACTTCGTGGATTGAATTCTCGGTGGACAAAACGGATCCACGAAATCATACGAAACGACACGGTACGGTAATAAAAAACCAGATCGCAATGACAAATGACAAAGGTCCAATCTCCAATGTCAAATGGTTCTTCTGCCGCGGTCATCACACACCCTCGCTGACAAAGGATCTCAGCATCTGCAGATTTCGGAGATCAGCTCGCGGATCATCGTAAGGAGTCTCGAGAATAAATGCTGCGTGTGTAAATTTGCG
>JBKPCC010000049.1:0-7427 GCA_046727215.1 Acidobacteriota bacterium | reverse complement strand
GTCATAGCAGATTCAGGCGTCGATATGGAAAACTGACCCGACGCTACCGCGAATCGGTACTGACTTCATGACCCACAAGTTTGAAACTGCACCAGTACCTAATCGTGCGCCTGATTGCGCCAGTTCCTACCGATTTGTTATAGTCCGATCAGCCCTTTTCCTCGTAAATTAAACTCTGCAATGCCCTCTGTTAGGGCCTTGCTTTCACAAGAAAGGACCAGCATGGGAAACGACGACAACATCTCGACGCGGCTCACTTACCTGCTAATCGGCGGCGGAATTGGGGCCGTACTGGCACTATTGTTCGCGCCAAAATCCGGGCAGGAGCTGCGGAGTGACATCGCTGACGCCACGCGAAAGGGTATTGATCGTTCTCGGGAAGCTGCCCAGCAATTGGGCGATCGGGCAGGCGAGTATTATGAAAGCACTCGCGATCGGGCGGCAGAATTGTATTCCCAGGCCGCAGAAAAAGTTGGTGAGGTCGCCAACACAGCGCGCGAGAATGCATCGCGAAAGTCAGCTACAGTCGCGGCAGCTATCGAAGCCGGCAAGAAGGCCTATCAGGAAGAGAAGCGCAAGACCGAATTGTCTGGCCGGCTCGAAGCTTCACCAAACTACGGAGAGAAAGCCAACTGAGGTCTACTGTGTGCTGCCGATTGCCGGCTGAACCCAGATTGTCCGTTCGGTCCATCCGTAAACGGCAATCGGCAAGCAAACGTTCCTGATGACCACGTTAGCACTACAGATCAGTGTGCACGATCCCATGTTTTGGGTGATGGTGGTCATTGCTCTATCGTTCATCGTCATTTCCGTGGCGATGATTGCGATTGCCGTGTTTGTCAATCGAGCTGTCAAATCTGTTGGTAGGCTCGAGGACAGGCTCGAGCCTCTTATTGAACGGGTTACATTTCTTAGCGATCAGGGAAAACAGATCGCCGTGCAGGGAAAGCAAATCGCCGAGCAATTCAATGCGGTGGCAGGTCACCTGTCCACGGCAACGATGCACTTCTCTGATTCGTTAGCAATTGTCCGTGGAGAAGTAGCGGAATTAAAGGAACTCGTAAGCGAGGCGGCATATGAGGCACGCGATAAAGTGGAACTGGTAAGCCGGACGATCGATCGAACGCATTCGCAGGTTGCGGAAACGACCGAATTTATCCAGACAAAAGTTATCGAGCCCGCACGTGAACTCGGCGCGATTATGGCGGGCTTCCGTCGCGGCCTCGAAGTTCTCGTAGCTCCTGCACCGAAGCCCATTAATCAGACTTACGGAGAGGATGAGATGTTTATCGGCTGACAGACGCCCAAAGCTTTGGAAATACCCGAGTCATCTCATTCGCAGATGGTTCGGGTTTTTTGATGCCGAAGCGGCTTTTGCGTGTAGGCATTCATTACATTTACTATTGTCCTTTTGGCAATTAGGAATTAGTTATGGCTACTGAAACCCCTCTCGACCTGAAAAAGACAGTTAACCTGCCCAAAACCGCCTTCTCGCAAAAGGCGAATCTGGCGCAAAGCGAACCCATACGGCTTAGGAAATGGGACGCGATGAACCTGTACGAGATGATCCAAGAAACTCGGGCGGGAGCTGATAAATTCATCCTCCACGACGGCCCCCCGTACGCAAACGCGGACATTCACCTCGGCACCGCGATGAACAAGATCCTGAAGGACTTCATCGTTAAATCGCGCTCAATGATGGGCTACGATGCGCCATACGTTCCCGGCTATGACTGCCATGGTTTGCCAATCGAGCTTTATGTCGACCGTAAACTCGGCGTCAAGAAAAGTAACATGTCGCCCGTTGCGATTCGCCGCGCATGCAGGGAGCACGCCGCTGCAGCCTTGAAGCGACAGACAAGAGACTTTCAACGTTTGGGAATCCTGGGTGAATGGGACAACCCGTACCTCACAATGTCTAACCACTACGAGGCGGAAACGGCACGGCAGTTTGCCCGATTTATCGAACGTGGATACGTCTACAAGGGTGCTCGCCCTGTTTACTGGTGCATTCACGATCAAACTGCGCTGGCCGAGGCTGAAGTTGAGTATCACCAGCACGTAAGCCCTTCGGTCTATGTGAAGTTTCCGCTGGTAAGCGATCCTCAGCTAATCGATCCGGCTCTTGCCGGTCGCAAAGTTTTCGTGCTCATCTGGACGACAACCCCCTGGACGTTGCCGGCAAATCTTGGCATCGCAGTCCATCCGGATTTCGAATATTCCGCATTCGAAGACGGCGATGAGGTGTACATCGTTGCCAGCGAGTTGCTTGAAGCAGTGGCAACCAAGTGCAGCCTCGGCGCAGTAAGCGCTGATGGAACGCGAACGCCCAAAGTCTTAGCTCGTTTTCGGGGTTCAAAATTAGATCGGCTGCTAGCCCGTCATCCGTGGCTCGACCGGCCTTCACTTCTAATGGTTGGTGAGCATGTCACCCTCGGTGGAGAAGCAGACGCTGAGACGGAACTGGACGTAAGAGAAGCACGTGAAAAGTCGCCCGCGAGCAAAGCCGGAACAGGGGCGGTTCATACAGCTCCCGGTCACGGACACGATGACTTCGTTATCGGCAAACGTTATGGTCTGGAGATCTACTGTCCAGTAGACAATGCAGGGAGGTTTACTCCAGATGTCGAACATTTCGCAGGGCAAGTCGTTTTTGAGGCTAACTCGAAAATCGTCGATTTCATGCGCGAAAAAGGCGTCCTCCTGTTCACAGAGAGCTACGAGCATCGTTACCCGCATTGCTGGCGCTGCAAAAATCCGGTGATCTTTCGCGCCACGCCTCAGTGGTTTATCTCGATGGACCAGGCTGGTCGATCGGTCATAGAAACAGATGAAGATGGCCGCGATGTAACAAACTACACCGAGAATGTGCCGGAGGATGTCTCTTCTTCAGCAGTGACGTTGCGACAAGGGGCACTTAAAGAAATCGAGAATCGCGTGCAATGGATTCCTGCCTGGGGCCGCGATCGCATGCGCAACATGTTCAAAGGCAGGCCGGACTGGTGTGTGTCACGGCAGCGCGTGTGGGGTGTTTCGATTCCAGTGTTCTACTGCAAGACTTGCAACGAAGCAGTTGCTGATCCCGAGATAATCAGGCGGGTTGCTGATGTGTTTGAACAGGAATCAGCTGACGCGTGGTACACACGAGAAGCACAGGAATTACTGCCGCCTGGATACAAGTGCAAGAACTGTGGTGGTAGTGAATGGACCAAAGAAACTGACATTCTTGACGTGTGGTTTGACAGCGGCGTCTCTTCTGTAGCCGTTTTGGAAAACCGCGAGAACTTGCGCTGGCCCGCAGATGTGTACATCGAAGGCGGAGATCAGTTTCGCGGTTGGTTCAACTCGTCGCTGATGGTCGGCCTGGCGGCTCATGACCGTGCTCCGTACAAGACAGTTCTTACGCACGGCTGGACGTTGGACGCCCAGGGAAAGGCAATGCACAAGTCAGCGGGCAACGCCGTCGCGCCCGAGGAAGTCGTCAGCAGTTTAGGAGCTGAAATCCTTCGCTTGTGGTGTGCGTCTTCCGATTACTTCGAGGACATGCGCTGCTCGCAAGAAATACTTCAGCGAGTAACCGACGGGTATCGAAAGCTACGGAATACAGCACGGTTTGCTTTGGGGAACCTACACGGTTTCGACCCGAATCGAGATTCGGTCTCTTTGCAGGAGATGCTGGAGATCGATCGTTGGATACTTGCTGAGCTTGACCGAGTCATCGCTTCCGTCATGACGGCATATGAGGCTTACGAGTTTCATACGGTCTATCACACTCTGTATAACTTTTCGACCGTCACATTGTCAGCGCGGTACTTTGACATCATCAAGGACCGGTTGTACACATTTGCGCCGCGGAATCCGGCGCGCCGATCAGCACAGACAGCGTTATATCGTATCGCTGATGCTCTTGCCCGGCTGTTGGCACCGATCTTAGTCTTTACAGCCGATGAGATCTGGGAAAACCTTCCCGGTAATGAAGGTCAAAATAGCTCTGTACACCTACAGAGCTTTCCGCGCAGTGCCGGCAATCGGGATGCTGAGATCCTGCAAAATTGGGAAAAAATATTTTCCGTTAGAGATACCGTTCTGCGGCATCTTGAGATTGCTCGAGAGCGAAAAGAGATTGGCAGTTCTTTAGAAGCTAAGGTCACCGTTAAAGCAAGCAGCGATCTCTATAACCTTCTTCGCAATTACGAAACTGATCTGCGATACATTTTCATCGTGTCACAGACGACGTTAATAGAGGACAGGGATTTGCCGGACGGATCGATAGCTGTAGAAACAAGTAGGGCGGACGGCAAGAAGTGCGAGCGGTGCTGGAATTACTCGATTCACGTGGGTGAGTCTTCCCGTTACCCAACAGTTTGTGAACGTTGCGTCGCTGCGTTAGAGGAGATTGAAAATAGCTCGAGTTAGCTTGAGCATTCGTTTATGTATTTTAGTGTGATTTCGTGGTTTCTCTGTTCTGACGTGAAATCCCCGGATCCACCAAAGCACACGAAACAACACGAAGGAATACTGTTAAAGATTAGCAGTTTCTATCATTGGATTTAAGCATCAATAAAGCTGAAGCAAGATCAAGTGCGGCCACGCGTCTGGGCTGGCGCGCAGGCTACCTGCTCGCGGCTTTAGGCATCTATCTTGTTGACCAGTCGAGCAAAGCCTGGGCCGTGCACAGGCTTCGATTTGGCGCCGACAAGACGATCATTCACGGCTTTGTCGATCTCGTTTATACGGAGAACAAAGGTATAGCCTTTGGCCAATTGCAAGAAGGCGGATCGTTTGGGCGGTGGTTTTTTGTCGGGCTTGCGATGACCGCAGCAGTTGCTGTGCTCTATTATTTTTTTCGGGTTGACCGGGACGATGATCGAATCCTTGGAGCGTGTGCTTTGTTGCTTGCCGGCATTGTTGGCAACCTGACGGACCGCATCCGCTTGGGTTACGTCATCGATTTTATCGTGCTTCACGCCGGCCAATATCACTGGCCAACTTTTAACGTAGCCGACGCGAGCATCTGCATCGGCGCCCTATTGTTGGCGTTTGATTTGGTTTTTCACAAGAAATCGGCGACCGGTTAGTGGAGAATTTTATTGTGAGTTTCGTGTTATTTCGTGGATCGGTTTTATCGTCGTAGCGGAAAAAGGATCCACGAAACAACACGAAACGACACGAAAACGACTATGTATCCAGAGCTTTTTCATATCGGCAGTTTTCCAATTAATACCTACGGCGTTTTTCTCGCGCTGGCTTTTCTCTGCGCCATCCTGCTTTCAGTTCACCTCGCCGGCAAAGAGGGCCTGCCGCGCGAGCGAATTTATGACCTTTGCCTGTGGATGCTATTGGCCTCATTGCTCGGTTCAAAGTTCCTAATGCTTTTCACCGAGCCTGAATACCGCGAGCATCCTTCGCAATTGTTTTCGCTTGATTTCCTGAGATCCGGCGGAGTGTTTTATGGAGGTCTCATAGGCGCCGTGATTACAGGGTTTTGGTTGATGCGTCGGTATGGTCTTCCATGGTGGAAGACTGCCGATGCGTGTGCCCCGGGAATAGCCGTGGGAAACTTTCTGGGGAGGCAAGGTTGTTTTGCTGCCGGCTGCTGTTGGGGCAAGCCAACAACGTTACCGTGGGGCGTGAAGTTTAGCGAGCTGGGACACGAAATCACCGGCGTTCCGACCGATGCTCACCTGCATCCGACGCAGCTTTACGAATCATTTGCGATGCTCATAGTGTTCGTGTTTCTGCTTTTCCTCCATCGCCGCAGACGCTTTAACGGCCAGGTGATTCTGACCTATGCTCTGCTGTATTCAGTGATTCGTTTCTTAATCGAATTTGTTCGCGATGATCCGCGGGGCGACGTTTTCGGGCTAACTACTCTTACCGGCCTCTCGACGTCACAATTGATCAGCATCGTCGTTGGAATCGCCAGTCTAATCTTATTGATAATTCGTTGGCGCCGGGCGAGCGTTGCGAAGGTTGATTCCGTTCCCGTGGCAACCGCCGCTCAGGCATAAGAGTCGTGCCAGACGGCATTCAGGTTTTCACCGTTAGGCGGATATGTTCATAGACCGAGCGGCCAAAGGTTTGTCCGCCTTCGGCCTTGCACAAAAAGCAACAATCCCACCATCCAAATAGGAAACAAACTTGAAACTCTTATTTTGTCTCATCTTGTTTTCGCTTCTAGCGGCCGCGTCAGCTGGTTACTCACCGAATTCAGATGATCTCCAACTGCCTCAGGAGAAGCGCCTCCGAAACATGAAACAACTTAGTTTTGGCGGTGAGAATGCCGAGGCTTATTTTTCTGCCGACGGAGGCCAACTAATCTTTCAGTCAACACGAGACGGTCATGGCTGCGATCAAATCTACACAATGAACGTAGATGGTTCGAATGTGAAGATGGTCTCAACCGGTGAAGGCCGGACAACGTGTTCGTATTTCTTTCCGAGTGGAGACCGTATCCTCTATTCGTCAACCCACCTCGGCGGTCGGGCTTGCCCGCCGCGGCCCGATTTCTCGAACGGCTACGTATGGGCGGTCTATCCAACCTTCGATATTTTTACAGCACGCCGGGACGGATCAGATCTAAAGCAATTAACTAACGCACCTGGTTACGATGCCGAGACGACGATTTCGAGAACAGGCAAACTCGTTTTCACGTCCATGCGTGACGGCGATCTTGACATCTACACGATGGACGCGAACGGCAAGAACGTGCGGCGGTTAACTAACGAATTAGGTTATGACGGCGGACCATTCTGGTCTTACGATGGTAAGCAGATTGTTTATCGTGCTTACCACCCAACTACGGAAAAGGAAAAAGAGGACTACACTTCTCTACTCAAGCAGAATCTGATTCGTCCCACTACGCTCGAGATCTGGGTGATGAATGCAGATGGTTCAAACAAGCGCCAGATCACACATAACGGGAAAGCCAATTTCGCGCCCTACTTCTTTCCGGATGGCAAACGAATTATCTTCGCGTCAAACATAGATGATCCGCGCGGTCGTAATTTCGATCTCTACAAAGTCAACGTGGACGGGTCCGGTCTGGAACGTATAACGTTCAACGACACCTTTGACGGATTTCCAATGTTTTCACCCGATGGAAAGAGACTGGTGTTTGCTTCGAATCGGAACGGGAAAGTGCAGGGCGAGACAAACATCTTCATCGCGGACTGGGTAGAATAACCTCCGCGAGGTGGATCGAAATCTGCCCCCTCATTGTTCAAGGATTAACGAAATGAAACGCAAAACATTTTCTCGCGCGTGGGCCATTTCACTTGTTGTGGGCCTTGTTTCAGTTGCGATACTGGGCCAGCAAGCAAAGACAAGCAGCAGTAGCGTTAGTGCCGACCTGCTGCGTGGACATGTAACTTTCCTCGCCTCCGACGCGCTTGAGGGTCGCCGCACTGGTACACCGGGCGCGGACG
>JBKPCC010000048.1:0-9425 GCA_046727215.1 Acidobacteriota bacterium | reverse complement strand
ACTCAAAAATTAACCGCCAACATGCACTATTGGACGGCGATTAGGATCTTTTTCTGCCTGTCTTAAAACCTCATGCGTCACGGGCGCCGTGTCACCTTCGCCGAACGCTATGTACTTGAGCAAGTAGCTAAGCGGATTACCTTCGCTCCAGCCGAAATACACGTGTGGTAACTTGCCGGTCTCGTCACGAAGAAACAGCAGAAACGCCGCAATAGCATTAGGCACGGCCGGCGATTCCGCGCGCAACACCTTGAATCCATCAACCCTTTCACCTCGGATGCGCAGAACGCCGGAGAATTCAGAAGCATCGCCCGGCGTAACTTCAAAAAACAAGATTGGCTCGCCTGAGGGGATGTGATTATCTGTGCGCTTCTCTCCTTCTTTCATTTGATATTCATTTACATCGCCGCGATCGCAACGATTGGTTATTATTCGAATAGTTCCACGCGCCGCCTCGCGTATGAATTGCCGAGCTTGATCATCCAACTCAACATGCTCGACTCGCAATTCGGTCGTTCTCCAAACTCTGGAGATGAGTGACATTCCCACTATTGTCAGTATGAAAAACGAAGCGATCTTTATTCCCTCAGGACGTTCGAATATATTAACGATTGTCGTGTAAGCAAATATCAGCGAGATTGCGAGATAAACTTTCCAGTTCTGATTTTTTCGATATGTTGCGAGCGTCACAGCAATTGATGCAGACGTAATTAGAACCAGCACACCAGTCGCGTACGCGCCTCCCTGGGCGTCAACATCTGCACGAAAGATCAAAGTAACAGCGAATGCAATTACTCCAAAGACTAAGACCAACGGCCTGGTCGCGCGGGCCCACTCAGGGGCCATTCCATAACGCGGCAGATATCGGGGGACGATGTTCAGTAGACCAGCCATTGCCGAGGCTCCCGCGAACCAGAGAATAGATATCGTGCTAATGTCATAGGCTGTCCCAAAAATATTTCCAAAAAAATTGTGAGCGAGATATGCAAGGGCGCGACCATTCGCTTCGCCGCCTTCACTGAATTCGTGCGCTGGTATCAGCATCGTCGTTACGAGACTGCTCGTAATCAGCATCACGCTCATGATCGAAGCAGCGGTCGTCAAAAGTTTCTGCGTGTTCCTGATTCGACCTTCCAACAGAGCCTGCGTTCTTGGGGCAGGAATTCGTCCCGTACGGGTTGAATGAATACTCTCCCAGTCTTCCCCACTCAAATCCTTGTCGCCACGCACCAATGGCATCACGGCAACGCCGGTTTCAAACCCTGACAACCCCAGGGCCAATCTCGGGAATAGGACAAGAGAAACTAAAAATATCAACCACACGTTTCCGTGAACCTTGGGATGATGCAACATCGCCTGCTTCCATTCGGCGAATGTGTGCGGGTGTATGAGCACGTGGTATAACCCAAAGGCAACAACCACGACGTTCAGGAATAAGTAAACAAACACCAGGAACACTGCGATGCCAATCGCTTCCTTAAACCCTTTTATGAAGATTGCCGCGAGAATGGCGATGAGGGCCAAAGTCAAATAGACCTGGTGCTTTAGGATTTCAGGTGTGAATGGATTTTCAATGATGTGAGCCGTGGCGTCTGCTGCTGACAGCGTAATCGTGATAATGAAATCAGTTGCGACGAACCCTAATAAAACGAGAACGAACAGCTTTCCCTTCCAGCGCGAAAGCAGATGCTCGAGCATTGAGATCGAACCTTCGCCATGTGGGCTCTCTTCGGCTACACGTTTGTAAACGGGCAAAGCGCCAAATAGTGTCAGCAGAACGAGGAAGAGTGTTGCTATGGGCGAGAGACCGCCGGCAGCAAGAAACGCTATACCTGGTTGATAACCGAGCGTCGAAAAATAGTCGACGCCCGTCAAACACATCACCTGCCACCATGGGTGCTGGCGTGGGCCGCCGGCTTGATCCTGGTGTGCGGTTGATTCCCTGCTGCCCTTAAAAAGCCAGAGCTTGAACAGTCGCCTTGATCTCTGGAAAAGAGCCATCTTGGCCGCTGATTATTTGGGTCGAACGCCCTCCGTTGGTCTCTGGTTCTTAATTCCGACGAATTCTACGCCGATCATTTGTGACGTCAATCCCTGTTTGATAGACGATTGTAGAATTTGAAAAACCAAATCAGGATCAAGGGGCAAAAAAGCGGGCGGGGGCCTCCCACAGCCCCCACCCTAAGGCCACGTGTCCTCACCCCACGCGACCACTTCGTTCACCGGGGAGGTGAACGCAGTGGGATTATGCTACAGTCCGACTAAACTTTCAACCGCTTGAATAAAGCTAAAATGCAGACTGTTTTCGTCTAAAACTGGAGGTTTATTGGTTGGGTTGGCTTGTAAGGAGTGCTCGAAATATGTTTGTTAATTATTTCGATGATGCCGACCCGGCGCCAAACGTAGATCGCAGTTTGCCTGTGCCGTCGGGAACAACTGCAGCACTCTCTTCCGTGCCTTTTTTGGCCTTGAGATCCGCCATCGCGACAACGATCAGAAGCGCAGTTACTCCAAGCGTTGCGAGAATATAAAGGAGAGCCGTTCGCTCCCAATAGATCAGGGCTATGACTACTAACGCAAGCAAACCTGTCCAAACCATTGTGATTGTTTTTCGGCGGCGGCGTTCGCTCGCCTGATTTCGTGAACTCATCGTACTCCGTTTATTGAAGTGAAAATTCCGAGTAGCAATCGCCACTCACTTAGTAAATTACTCGCGTAGGCAAAGCTGCGCCCATGCTACTAAAAACGTTCGTAAGGCTACCAGACACTGCGCCTATCAGCGTGGTTCCAATTCTCCCTTTGGAGAACATCCCCGCTTCAGGCACATCGACCACGTCATAGGCCTGAAGAACAAAATCTGGCTTTTGGTTCTTCCGAATGGCGGCAAAATCAACCTTAATAATCTCCTGATCAAGCGAACCCGGTTTTTGTCGATACACGCGAACGTCTTCTTGCTTCGCTTCTTTCCTTAACCCACCAACCATTGCAATTGCACGACTGATCGTAAGTTGTTCGCGCATGTAAACTCCCTGCGGGGCAACAACGCTTCCTGTGATGTAAACGGGGTCACCTTCTGTAACCAACACATAGTCGCCGGGGCGGATGATCGGGTTGGCTTCAGGTTTACCTGCCTTAAGATCTAAGACCTTCACGATCTGCAATGGGATTTTCAACGCGTCGATTGGTAATGCTTCCTGTTCCTCACCGGGTTCGGGACACATCAGCGGTTCAGTGTGCAAGATCTGAATCGTTCCAGACGCACGCTCTGTGAACCCACCTGCTACTGCCATGAGTTCATTCAAGCGGACTTTACGCTGCATCTGAATACGTGCGGGCTGCCGGACTGCACCTGTGATAGTAGCCGGCTGGCGACTCTTGCGTTCGGTTAATCTGACGCTGATCTGCGGGTTTTTTAAGTACTTCGAATAAGCTGCTGCAATGTCCTTTTGGACTTGCTTCTCCGTTCGACATTTGGCCGGAATAGGTGATTCCAAAAAGGGTAATGAACTGAGGTTTCCGTCACTGTCGACTTCAACCATTGCGTTGAGATCCGGTTGCGCAAAGACGCGAACATCCAATACGTCACCTGGTCCCAATTTGTAGTCTCTTATGCCCTGATTATCCACACCGGGACTCTGTTGAGTAGCGGCGGGTGGCGAAGCCGGCTCCTGGGCCAAACCCCAACCGCCACTAAGCGAACACACGATCAATGTCGAAATCAGAAGGAAACTAACTCTCATATTCAGGCCTCTTTAATCGGCAGCAGCACAGGGGCTTGGGGGGAACTACCAGTCAACTGTATGTGCACTTCGGGATGTGATCTACAACAAAACTCGTTTACAGGCTAAGCAGTTCCATCGGTGCGGCTGGTCGTACGCCGTCGTTTACGACTTTTACGACCGGTTCCAGGGACGGCAAAGCCTCTGAACAACAGGTTACAATGATCGCATAAAAGATTATGTATGCCAAACAACCGAAGCAACAGCGGGGTAGGCTTGTAACCACGCCGGACACGAGAACTGCCACACTTCGGACATCGTTGAGAGATCACTCTGGGGTACGCCCGCCTCCATTCCTTTCGGGTTCGTTTGAATCTTCCCCAGGTGATTTCAATTTCGCGCGCAGGCCTTCGATTTCTCGATTGATTCGTTCCTCACCAGCCTTGCGCACCTCGTCGTTAACAGTCTCTCTGTTCAGATAGAATAGTGCGTCTTTGTAACGATCGATTGCCCGTTTCAAGTGGCCTTTGAAGGCAGATCGTTCCGCCAGTTCCACCCAGTGCGCCACCTTCACCGAAGCAATATATTCTTTTATTGCCAGCGCTGATTCATTCAATTCAGGATCATCAGGGTAATTCTTTAATGCTGAGTCGAGTGAATCCAGCGCCCGGTTCGCAGTCTCGATTTTGTCGGAAGTCCGTGCGCGCTGCTGCGCTTCGCGCGTTAACAAAACTGTCGTATCCCTCGCCCAGGTAAGCATGTGGTGCTTCTGCAACGAGCGGACTCGCTCCTGTCCGGCACGAATTGCGACACTTTTCTCATTTGTAACGCCTGACCGTAATGCATCGTGGGCACTGGCCAAGTAGTCGTTGCACAGGTGGAATACTTCCAGGTGCAAGTCCGGATGAGCACCAGAAGCATCGGCTTCGATCGACTGTTTCTGAATGGCGCGCAATGCCGCAGATAGCACCGAGCTCGATTGAGATTTGCCGGACGAATAGCTTGAACGCTTTCTATCGCCTGAATTTTCAGCGATCCCGTTCTCCAGCAGATAGCGCGTCCAAGCGCGGCGCATTACCACTTCGCGAGCTGATAAAGCGACCAGAAGGACAACACTTGCCGCAAGACCGGCAGGCAACCATGGAGCTTCATCGCCGCCAGTGACAAGCATCCACCAAAGTCCAAAGAAAAGCGCGAGCGCCGCCAGTATCGCTCCTATCATATAACCCGCGCTGGACGGCATCCGGGTTCTGGATTGACGACGACGGCCACTGTCGGACGAGGTTCGGACACTCGAACGGGAACTTCTCGGAAAAACTTCATCAGCCGAGTTGTTGGCCACACTAACCTCTTAAAATTCGCTGCTAATACAGTTTCGCGCGAGTTGCTTAGGGCCGCAAAGCCGATCGGAACGGATCTGCGTGACTATAATAGTCAACTTTTTGCAATTCGCCTGTCAATATATGATGGCGGGCCACAAATAGCACCGACTCAAAAAGGAACCGACCAAGATGCATAGCAAAGAGTTCGACGAGAAAGTGGTACTCGTGACCGGGGCGACTTCAGGCATCGGCCGCGCCTGCGCGTTAAAGTTCGCGGCAAATGGCGCCAAAGTTGTTGCCGTGGGTCGCAACCACGTTGCTTTGAAAGCTCTCAGCAAAGAAATTTCGGAGCTCGCGGGAACATCTGTAAATGTCACGGCTGACCTGTCGCGCGACGAAGATACCGGCCGCATAGTCGAAGAGGCGCTGCAATCGTTCGGTGGTATCGATGTCCTGGTAAACGCTGCCGGTCATATATCATCCGGCACAATAGAGAACACCACCAATGAGGCTTGGGATTCGTTGATGAACATCAATGTTCATGCGGTCTTCAGGCTAATGCAGAAAGCCCTGCCAAGTATCACCAGCCGGCGAGGCAACATAGTGAATATTTCGAGTGTGACAGGTTTACGGGCGTTTCCCGGAGTCCTCGCGTACTGTGTTTCAAAAGCAGCGGTGGACCAGCTTACTCGTTGCGCGGCGCTCGAGCTGGCCGGCAAAGGGGTGCGCGTAAATGCAGTCAATCCTGGCGTCGTCGTCACCGAAATCCACAAACGCGGAGGGATGAGTGAAGCGGAATACGCTACCTTCCTCGAACGGTCAAAGCAGACCCATCCACTGGGTAGAGTCGGTGAAGCGTCAGAAATTGCCGAGCTGGTGTTTTTTCTCGCTTCCGACCGCGCGGCGTGGATTACTGGAGCGACATATTCAATCGACGGTGGGAGAGGTCAGACTTGCGCTCGCTAACCGTCTTGTAAGCGCCCGTCCTAATTAGTGAATTGTACTAGGAGCCGCGCTGATAATGTCGTTATACTGCGGCGACGCTTGACTGAACGCGTCTACGAGGGTGGGTAACGCAAAATGATCAACGATCCGCGGCCATCTGTTATGGCGAACGCCAACCTCACGCCCCCTTCAACAATTCGAAGCTCGGGTCACACCACTGTGATCAAAATCGCGATTGGCCTGGTCGCTCTTTTGATCGCACTGCTGTTGGGACTCATCGTCATTCTGCTGATAGGCATAGAGACTGGACCAATAGGCCTGTTAATTGGATTAGTCTCAGCAATGATTCCCGTACCTCTTTATGTCCTCCTCGTGCTCTGGATTGATCGGTATGAATCTGAACCGCTGTGGATGTTAGCGACTGCGTTTTTCTGGGGAGCATTTGTGGCGGTGTTCTTCGCATTCATTGTAAACACCGCAAGTGGTCTCATAGTCCAGGTACTGACGCAAGACACTAGTGTCGCGCAAGCATTCAGTGCCGGCATCTCAGCACCAATCGTTGAAGAAACCGCCAAAGCTCTCATCCTTTTCGTCTTCTTTTTTTGGAAGAAGGATGAATTCGATGGTGTGGTCGACGGTGTCGTCTACGCCGCCATGGTTGGCCTCGGATTCGCGATGACCGAAAATATTCAGTACTACGGGAAAGCCCTGCAAGGTGGTGGGGGTCAGCTGACAGTCGTCTTCATCATGCGAGGAATGCTCGCTCCTTTTTCACATCCTCTGTTTACCAGCATGACAGGGATCGGACTTGGCCTGGCGCGTCAGGTCAGGAACGGTTTTGTAAAAGTTGTTGCTCCAATCGTCGGCCTCATAGTGGCCATTGTCATGCACAGCATCTGGAATGGTTCGGCAATTATTTTCGGATTCGTTGGGTTCCTGCTGACATACATATTGATCATGATTCCGATGTTTCTGATTACGCTGGTAGTAATTGTCCTGGCACTTAGGCGAGAAGGACGTGTCGTTCGAGAATTCCTGCTGCCAGACTATCAGCGCGGGTTACTCACACCGGAGGAATATAATCAGCTGTGTTCCATACGCGGCAGGATGGGCGCGTCCTTCAATGCCCTCTCCAGAGGCGGTTTAGGACATTGGCGTGCATGCAGGCAGTTCAATCAGATTGCCAGTGAATTGGCTTTTCATCGCAGCCGAATATCACGCGGGATTGGAGCTCAAGCTCCGGACGTACAAGAAAGAGAAGCAGCATATTTGCAACTGCTGCACGATCTAGCGAGTCGCTTGCGCGCCGGCTAAGTAGGTTATGACGTTAATTCTGTAGGGGGTCCCTCCGTGGCGGCCCTGTCGTAGCGAGCGCTCGTCCTAAAGAAAAACCTGGGCTCCGACGTAAGGACGCCAATATAAAGTTACGTCCTCGCTCCTTTTCTTAGTGTTGGCTTATACTATTCCCGGTCGCCGCATGGGCCTTTCACCCGAGCTAGCGCGTGAAAATTCAACTCCTACCCAGTACATTCGATGGCCATGGCCGCGCTACACTCGATCAGCGGCTTACGTGCTTTCTCATTGACGAGTGCGTAGCCATCGATGCGGGAAGCATCGCGATCGCTCTGACGAGCGATCAGCGAGACCGCGTACGTGACATTATCGTCACCCATCCTCACATGGACCATATCGCCAGTCTGCCGATTTTCATCGATGATCTATATGCGACGTTGCGTGAGCCAATCCGAATTTATGCGACGCCGGAAGTGATCGATCTGCTTGAGCGCGATATCTTCAACTGGAACGTTTACCCACGCTTTTCTGGTCTTACAAACGACTATGGCCCGGTAATGAAATACGTCCCCATTCCAGTGGGCCAGCAATTCCAAGTGGCCCACCTGACGGTGACTGCTGTTCCGGTGAATCACATCGTACCGACGATTGGGCTGCTGGTTGCTGATGAACACAGTGTGGTTGCATTCAGTTCCGATACTGCTGAAACAGATGAGTTCTGGAATATGGTTAATCAGGCGAAAGGAGTAAATGCTCTTTTGATCGAAGCATCCTTTCCAAACGATATGGCTAAACTTGCGGAAGTGTCGCGTCACTTTACGCCTGCGACGCTTGGGCACGAATTGAAAAAGCTTAGCCACAATGGCCTCGACATACTGGCTGTACACCTCAAGCCCGCTTACCGCCAAACAATCATTCAAGAACTTGATGCGCTTCAGATATCGAAGCTGGGAGTGATGGAACCTGGTAGGACCTATTCCTGGTAGTTCGCCGCAAAAAGGCACAAAGACACAAAAAACAGATAGGCCGTAGAATCAGCTCTTGAAAGCGAACACCTTGATTCTTTCTCATCCATTTTTCGCTTTTTGCGCTTTTTTGTAGTTAGTGATTATTGTGGCTGCAACCGCTCAAACTCATTCTCAGCGTGTTCGCCCGCTACGCTATCCAACAAAACTCGTCCGCTCGGCAGGATTTCTTTCACACGAAAAGTACGCTGATCCCGGTCCCTTCCAGGCATGAGTTCCGCTCGAAAAGTCACTGACATTCCCGGCCTCGCCCAGACATCAGCTTTTCTCTTGCTAGAGGTTGTGTTTCTTCGCGCCACCCGTTTTTTCTTTGTAAAATACGCGCCAGCTGCACCCAACGCAGCAGCGGCCATTACTGCGCCACCCAAAATTCGCTTGGTGCGCTTTTTCATTACCTGGCTTCGCAAAGAGGATCTAGTCGGGCGGTAATTGTAGGTAACCCGCTGAGGGCCCGTTCAGCATTAAGGGGGGTGAAATGCGTCCATTCAGCCGGTACGCCGTTCTCGGCGAAGATTGCCTCGACCGGGCATTCCGGCACGCAGGCATCACAGTCGATGCACGTTTCGGGATTTATTACCAACATATCATCATCGAGGTGAAACGCTTCAACAGGGCAGACCAGCGCGCAATCGGTATAGCGACAGTTGACGCAAGGTTCAGCAACGACGTAGGTCATTTGTTAATGTCTCCGTAGAAGATTTGAGATTGAGTGGATGCCACGGTTCAACTAGCTCCCTCAGAACCGTCAAGTTTCATTGCAAATATAATTAACCACGAGTGCAGAGGTTTTGGAAAGTGCGGATCAAGGGATGGCGTTAGTTCGGCTTTCCCCACTTATGCACGGGCACGCCGTCCGAGAATTCGTAGAATTGCAAATCAGTTCCAGCGAGCATCTTCGTCATCAAGATAACCGCTACGATTACGCAGGCGACCAGTCTATTCATGGCTTCCCCTCCTTAGCCTCGCGTAAGCGTTTCTCATTTGCCTATCTCTCTCTTCGTGAATGTACTTTCTTTGAACTACATCGCCATCCTCGGTTCCATCATCGTAAAGTACAACAGAAAGACGAATAGGCTGATTGGCTTGGAAATTTGAAGCTGGCTGCATGAAAGTGTAACTCG
>JBKPCC010000047.1:0-10003 GCA_046727215.1 Acidobacteriota bacterium | reverse complement strand
CGCTTTCCGGAACTACACGAGGTGGGTACTTGGAAGGAGTATGCATGGTGGACGACAGACTCACTCCTGCGGCTGGTCAGATGACTGATCAGGAAATTGACGAAAACCTGAAGGAAACATTTCCCGCAAGCGACCCACCTTCGTGGACGCTCGGAACTAATCATCGGGTGAATACATCGCAAGAGGACGCGAACGCTTTAAGACGACGCCTGAGAGATGTGCGGCATGCTTTGCTACACCTGCACAAACTCTTGCTCGACAACGAACGTGATGCTTACGAAAGAGCGCGAGGCCGGGTATCAAGTGGAGAAATGTTGCAACTCGTGATTAATCATGAGCAATTCGCGTGGTTACACTCGATCTCAGAGCTTATCGTACGTATCGACGAACTGCTCGACGCTGAAGAACCGACGACCACAGATGAAGCGCGTTCGCTCTTAAAGCAAGTCGAATCCCTTCTGAAACCCTCAGAGACTGGCAATGCCTTTGAACGGAAATATTACACGGCACTTCAGAACGAGCCTGACGTTCTCATTGCCCACCGGAAAGTAATGCAGATCTTGTCAGCGCCCTAAGATTGTAGGGGAGGCATGGAGGGGACGCCCCTACATAACATCGGTTAGAGCTTCATTTCACGCCTGAACTTTCTTGCCGTTCGCTGCATCTAAACAGCATCCCGACTGGTTTAGCTGGTGATAAACCCGCTAATTTTCTCGAATTCGAGTCAGGAGATCGAACAATGGGGCTGCGCTTTGGATTGCTAGCAGGGGTGTTGCTTCTTGCGAGTTTTCACGCTGAGAATTCCGCCCAAACTCCCGCACCATCATCAATTGACCGCTCGGCCGTCGACGTAGACAAGATCGTCCAAGCTTTTTCAGCCAAGGAAACCGAATTTCGCAGGGCCTTGGCCGAATACGCTTTTAGGCGCGATGCGACCATCCAGACAATCGGGATCGGAGGAGAAGTCACGGGCGAGTATCATCGCGTCTCTCAATTTGTCTTTGACGATCGCGACCAACGATTCGAGAAGATCACCTTTTTCCCGCCACCCACGCTCACCGAACTTGTAGTCACTCAAGAGGATATTGAGGATTTGGGGGGTGTGCAGCCTTTCGCGCTCGAAGCTGCGAAGATCAACCAATACAACTTTAATTACCTCGGTAAGGAACGGATCGACGAAATCGACACCTACGTTTTTGATGTGGCTCCTAAGGTCGTACCAAAGAAAGTCAGTGAACGCTTCTTTCAGGGCCGGATCTGGGTTGATCAGCAGGACCTACAAATCGTTAAAGTTCGAGGTAAAGGCGTGCCGGAAGGTAACCAGCGCTTTCCGCTGTTCGAGACTTACCGGGAACAGGTGGACGGACGATATTGGTTTCCGACCTATACGCAAGCCGATGACGAATTGCAATTTCCTAAAGGCCAGACGATTCACGTTCGGATGTTGGTACGTTACACCGATTACAAACGATTCCGCAGCAAGGTGAGAATCACAGAAGTAGGTGGAAACGAAGAACTCAAATCAGAACCATCGCCGGCCCCCACACCGGCGCCTCCGAAGAAACCTTAGTGCGCCTCGAGACTCGGAACCAATTCATTTCAGAATATCATCCTTACTGCCAGCTGAATGTTTCGAGGTCCACCTCCGCCTAGAAACGGATTTCCAATTCCCACGTCCGGCGTGACTGTGATAGGAAGAAAACCCTGCCCTCGTCCGGTGGCGGGATCGATTCCATTGAAGCTGGCATCGGCTGAGAATCCAGGTAGCAACGGTGACGAGAGATTCGGATGATTGAAAATATTGAAGATCTCTGCCCGTAGTTCGACCTTCACTTTGTCAGTGATAGGCGTAATCTTAAATACAGAGAAATCGAAGTTCTTATAACCGGGACCGATTAGCGAGTTCCTCCCCAAGCTACCGAAGTGCTGAGTTCCAGGAATACAAAACGCCGCACTCCCGTCGTTGGCTGGGTCGGCACTATTCAACGTGCACGGAACTTTGAATGCGGAAAGGTTAAGAAAGTGACCAGCCCCGCTCGTTCCCGCATAGGGATCTCCTACCAAGTCGGGTCGTGGGAAAAACTCGCCAGTGCCGTTGTAATCGTCAAATAAGTTGACGTGAAAAGGACTGCCGCTGCGCAAGGTAACAATACCGTTCAGTTGCCAGCCCTGGCCCAAACGTGGATGGTCGGGCGTGAAATTTGGTAATTCATACCCGAAGGCCCAGACAAAGCGATGCCTTGTATCGAAATTCGAGCTCGCCTTCTCGAGATCCGTTCTGAAGCTATTCTCCGGTTGAGTCGCATTTGCCACGTAATCCTGACCATCCGACGCGTTATCGATCGCGTGTGACCACGTATAGTTGACAGTTGTGGTCCAACCGCGCCGTGCGCGCAGGTTAAAGCTGACCTGCAAAGCGTTGTAATTAGAGTGAGCAGTGGTTTCGAGCTGATTCACATAAAAGAATGTGCCGCCTGAAGGTGCGAAAGGTCCATTGTCAAACGGGCGTGCTGTCGAAACGCTGGGGTTCACTGGTTGATTTATGTCGCGGTAGCGAAACAGTTTCGTTCCGTTTGAGCCCACATATCCGATTTCAAGCACGCCATCCCTAAACAACTGGTGTTGCACATTCACGTTGTAGTTTTGAACATAAGGAGTGCGCAGATGACGGTCGACCGCAAAGACATCCGAGTCTGAAAAACCATTAAAGATTGGTTGCCCTGACTGAATGACGGGTACCGTGGAAAATGAAAACAGTATCGGCGATGGACCAGTTGGGTTGTATGCGGGTCCTGGATTAAAGGTGTTGAAGGGCAACTGACCCACAAAGAAGTCTTGCGAGAAGGCGTCATAAAAAATGCCCCAACCGCCGCGCAAAACCGTCTTTGAGCTCCCGTTAATATTCCATGCAAAGCCGAGGTGAGGCGAGAAATTATTCCAGTCCTTCTGGTATAACCCGCTGGATCCAGCAGCGACTAAGCCTTGAGCTGGATCGAAATTGCTAAAACGATGACGCTCTTCGTCGATCACACCAAAGTAGTCATATCGTAGACCTAGATTTAGAGTGAGGTTTGGGCGCCAGCGAAAAGTGTCCTGGATAAAAGCCCCGTGCGAATTTTGAAAGGTTCCCCTCCGTGAATCGCCCCGAGCTGAACGTCCGCCGCTGAGCGTCCCCGAAAGAAAATCGGCTAGTGAGCCAAAGTCAAGCCGCCCTCGGTATCCCGCATCAAAGAATGCGTTTACGAATGTACGTCGAAATTCGTAACCTAACTTAAGATCGTGCCGGTTTACCTTCCACGAAAAGTTGTCGAGCGCTTGCCAGTTCGTGTCAACTCGTGCACGCGGTACTGACAGTGTGGCACCAATCGAAGCGATTGACCCAATTGGATCATTTCGAATGCGGATGAATGGGAGACCGAAATCCTGGGAGCTGCTGACGCCGGTGTTTAAGCCAATGGAATTCGGATCAAAGCTCCTGTCCTCAGGAAAGAAACCCTCGTCAAACCGGTTGTAACCAAACCGCGCCTCGTTGACTTTACTGGCCGAGAAGATCCTCAGGTAGGAAAGGGAAATCAGCTGCACTTTCGTTGGCGTTACCGTGTTGTAGCCGGGCAGCACATTACCTGCAAGGATAGCGAGTGGAAAAGATTGATTACTCTTGCCATAGAAGTATCGACCTGTGAGTTGGTTTTTATCATTGATTGAATGATCAATCTTGCCGATTAAGCTGTTTACATCGTTAAGGGCGCGAGTAGTAACAAAGAGATTTGGCGTTCCGGAATCATCGAACAATGGCAGAGGCCTATTGGGCAAAGGCCATGGATTGCGTGCGAGGAGTTGCGCTATCACAGGATTTGTTGGTCCACCGAGAGCCGCTATCTCTCGAGGGTCAGGAACACGTGCGGTTGAGTTCAACCCTACACGTTCCCGTTGGCCCTCGTAAGCAAAATAGAAGAACGTCCGGTTACGAATTATGGGGCCCCCAACCGAGCCGCCGAATTGGTTATTACGAAATGCCGTTTGCGGATCGGGTTTGGGATTAAACAGGTTTCGAGCATCCAGACTATTGTTACGGAAGAATTCAAAAAGGGAACCGTGGAAATCGTTTGTCCCTGATTTGGTTACAATATTGACGACGGAGCCGGCGTTGCGACCGTACTCAGCCTCAAAATTCGACATGATTGCGGCCTCCGAAATTGCTTCGAGCGGCAATATTGTGGCGGGTGTCCCAAATACGCCGGCTTCGTTGATTGCGGGAAGGTTACGATAACCATCATTCATGTCCGTCCCGTCGAGCAGGTAATTATTCGCCCGCCCGCGATTTCCATTTGAACTGAACAGCCCAAACGAGCCGGGCGAATCTGTCGCACCTGAAGGATCTCCTGTTGCTCCCGGCACCATCACGAGGAACTTTGTAAAATCTCGTCCGTTCACTGGAAGATTAGCGACATCCTTTGAAGTAATGCTGCCGCCAAGCGTGTTGGTTGTGGTCTGAACTTGCGCGGCTTCAGCAACGGTGACAAGGTTTGCGCTTCCAGCGACCGTCAGCGAGATATCAACGCGGCGTTCCCCTGCGACCTCGACAAGAACACCGGTTATGGTAGTAGCTTGAAATCCACGGGCTTCGCCCTTGACTTCATATGTTCCTGTTTGCAACTCGGCTAGCGTGTAGTTGCCGAAGCTATCGGTTTGTGTTGAGCGCGTAAGTCCCGTTGAGATATTGCGCGCCGTTACTGTTGCGTCAGGAACAACGGCGCCATTTGGGTCGGTGACCGTGCCCAGAATCGAACCACGAAAAGTTTGCGACATTAACGGGACGCTACTTGTAATTATTATGATTACGACAGCTGAGGCGTAGATGGTGTTATGGACGGCTTGTCGTGCGCATGAATTCAAGATTTTACGGATTGTTTGGAGCTTCATGAGAGGTAACCTCCGAATGCCAGAACTCAATTCCAGAAAAACGGACCAATTCGCCGGTGTTGGCGGAAAGCGCGGGCATTATATATTCCTCAACTATATCCAGAGCAACTTGTTTGGACGTTTACCGCTCGCTGTAATAAAGTCAGCAGTTCAAATTGCTACACAGTGAGAGTGGATCATGAATGTTTCTCTGCCTCGTGAAATTGTCGACCAGCTGACCCAGACACTACAGGAAGCCAACAGAGCATTGGGCCAGAAGTATCCCGGTGAGACCGGTCGCCGACAGCCGGTGCACACCGTTTATGGTGGCGCGCATCTGTTTAAAGCCGATTCGGCGCCGCGTCTGGGCTCACTTGGGCGCCGGTCGCTCGATCAGTTTGCGCCGGACTTCATCACCTTTGCGCGAGCGATTGAGCTGCCTGGGTCAAACGAATTGCCCGCCGCGTCGGAACAGGCGGAACACTTGAGAACGCGTCTGGAAGCCGATCGCAGCCGCGTCCGATCTGAAAACAGACCCGCATGGCTCGCGGACACGATATACGAGCGGGTGAGTGAAAAACTGAAGCGCGAGCCGGTTGAAGACTTTCGCATCGATTTTGAGGATGGTTACGGGAATCGACCTGACGAGGAGGAAGATGGACACGCAGCTTCGGCAGCAGCCGAGGTTGCACAAGGGATGCGGAACGGTACGCTACCTCCATTCATCGGTATTCGAATAAAGCCGTTTAGCGAGGAACTGCATCAACGGAGCATCAGGACTCTCGATATTTTTATTACCTCACTCATCGAGAATAGTGGTGGTGATCTTCCAGATAACTTCGTCGTAACATTGCCGAAGATAACGAGTCCACAGCAAGTAACGACGTTAGTCCAATTGTTTATTGCACTCGAGAAAAAGCTTGGCTTAGCGGCTGGGACTCTGAAACTCGAGATGATGATCGAAACTACCCAGTCGATCATAAACGCCGGTGGCGCGATCAACCTCCCTCTATTGCTCGCCGCAGCCGAAGGACGGTGCGTCGCGGCACATTTCGGAACGTACGATTACACAGCCAGTTGCAACATAACTGCGGCACATCAGCACATGATGCATCCGGCTTGTGATTTCGCTAAACACATGATGCAGGTTTCATTTGCAGGGACCGGAATCTGGCTATCGGATGGTGCAACGAACATCATGCCGGTTCCTCCGCATCGTTTTGCTGAAGGTGAATCGCCTTTGACTCAGAAGCAGATAGATGAAAATCGTTCGGTCGTGCATCATGCGTGGAAATTACATTATGATCACATTCGACACTCACTCATAAATGGTTTCTATCAAGGTTGGGACCTGCATCCGGCGCAACTGCCTACTCGATATGCGGCTGTTTACGCCTTTTTCCTTGAAGGGCTTGACGCTGCCTCGCAGCGATTAAAAAACTTTGTCGATAAAGCAGCGAAGGCAACGTTGGTTGGTGATGTATTTGACGATGCAGCGACGGGGCAGGGCCTGTTGAATTACTTCCTTCGAGCAGTTAATTCAGGGGCGTTAAGCGAGAAGGAGGCTGTTGAGTTTTCAGGGTTGACTCTTGCAGAGCTACGCTCGGGATCGTTTGTTAAGATACTGGGTAATCGGTCGGCAAAGTAGTTGGGACCATGCCGCTATCGAATTCCACCCACGGCAGTGGCTGTGTCAAAAGTGAGAATCTCCCTCACGCCAGTGAGGGGATCGTTCAAGTCCAGGCTACAATACCCGGCCTACAGAAATTTACGCGCTTGCGAATGAACATAGATTTCTCCAGCTCAAGATCGTTCGCGGTTGGTTTACGTATTTTCTGATGCGACGAGGTCCCGAATGACAAGCTTAACCAAATTGGTTATCTCGCTAAGTGTATTTTCACTCCTTATGGCTTCAACCTTTAGTGGACAAAAGAAAAATAATCAGATCGCAGGCGGCGATCCCGAACTACAGAAGAAGATCGATCGCTTTGCCCCCACCGTGCTTACCGCTGACACGTCGCGCCTGTCCCCAAACGACCGCAAAGCGCTCGACAAAATCATCGCCGCGGCGAAATACATGGATCCATTATTCCTGCGCCAAGTATGGAGCGGTAACGAGGCGTTGTACGAAAAAGTGAAGGCCGACACGACGCCCATAGGCCGGCAACGACTTCATTACTTTCTCATCAATGATGGACCATGGTCACGACTCGACAACAACGAGCCATTTATTGAGGGCGTACCGAAGGAAAAGCCGCCGAACGCGAATTACTATCCCGACGATATGACCAAGGAGGAATTCAATTCCTGGGTGCAGACCTTATCGGCAGAAGACAAGCAAAAAGCCACTGGATTTTTCTGGCTGATTAGACTAGGCGTTGACAAAAAGTTGATGACTGTGCCCTACAGTCAAGCCTATAAAGAATTTCTTGACCCCGCAGGAAAGCTTCTCAAAGAAGCAGCCGAACTCACATCCAACAAGACACTGGCGAATTTCCTGAATACGCGCGCCGCAGCGTTCGCTTCGGATGATTACTATGAAAGCGATGTCGCCTGGATGGATCTTGACTCGCCAATTGATGTCACGATTGGTCCTTACGAAACCTACGAAGACGAATTGTTCAGTTACAAGGCCGCGTTTGAAGCATACGTAACGCTGCGAGACGAAGGTGAATCGGCGAAACTTGCCCGATTTAGCCAATACTTGCAGGAGGTGGAAAATAACCTGCCCATTGATCCGGCTTATCGAAATCCCAAGTTGGGAGCGGCTTCTCCGATTCGCGTTGTGAACGAAGTGTTCGGTTCAGGCGAAGGCAACAGTGGAGTGCAGACGGCCGCCTTCAACTTGCCGAATGACGAACGTGTGGTGAAGGAAAAGGGCTCGAAACGGGTGATGCTCAAGAATGTCCAGGAGGCCAAGTTTAACAAGACGCTGATTCCCATTTCGGATGTCGTTTTGGATGCAGGTCAGCGGCCGAATCTGTCATTCGAATCGTTCTTCACACATATTCTCGCCCACGAGCTAATGCATGGCTTGGGCCCGCACAACATAACGGTGGGCAGTGAACAAACTACCGTCCGTAAGCAGCTGAAGGAACTGTATTCCGCGATCGAAGAGGCGAAGGCCGATATTACCGGTCTTTGGGCTTTGCAATACCTAATTGACAAAGGTGTGGTCGAAAAGAGTATGGAGCGCTCGCTTTACGTAACGTACCTCGCCAGCGCCTTTCGTTCTGTTCGATTCGGCATTACTGAGGCACATGGAAAAGGCGTGGCAATGCAGTTCAACTATCTTACCGACGAAGGCGCGTTCAAGTTTGACCCAGCGAAGCAAACATTCAGTGTAGATGACACAAAGATAAAGGATGCTGTGCGTAAACTGACTCACGATCTGCTGACGATTGAAGCCGAAGGGTCGTACGATAAAGCTAAGGCGATATTAGATAAGTATGCGACGATTCGTCCGCCCATGAAGCAGGCTTTGGATCGGTTAGGAAATGTGCCCGTTGACATTGAACCGAGTTTTCCACTGGCAAAGTAAGAGTAACATTCCACAAGGTGGCAGGAATCCTCCACAGTGCCGCGAAGAGGATTTTTCACTGCAGCCTACGCTCGCCTGATGAATTTTGCGGCAACCCAGCCAACCAATATCAACCCCGACAGAATGGCCCAATTGTATCGCTCACCGTAAGTCACGCCGGGAAAATGATTGCTGATCATTATAAAGACGACGGGCACTGCCATGAAGGTGTTCTGTTTAGACCTTAGCTTCGCTTGAGCGGATAGGGCATCGTTTGGCTTTTCACCCTTCTTTATAGCCCCAATCATTTTTCGCTGAGCAGGAAGAATTCTCATCCAAACATTCGCAGCCATGATCGTGCCGAACAGCGCGCCAACGTGGATGTATGCAGCGCGGCCACTCAGAACCCGAGTTAGAGCATAAGCCAACAACACGATCAGAATGTACGCAATGGCCGCGAACGCCTTTTCATTCCGTCCCAGCGGCGACAGCATCAGTAAATCGTAAACAATCCAACCGGCAATCAAGACGCCGATGCCGAGGCCCACAGCCGCCCCTACGCTGATACCGGAGACATCTGGATCGATTAACGCTCCGCCGCCGATGTAGTAGATCAAAATCAACAGAGCTAATCCACTAATCCACGTTGTAGCCGCTTCCCACCGAAACCAATGCAGTGTACGGGAAACCAGATCCGGAACCTTTCGCCTTTCCACAACATAGAATCCGCCGCTGTGGACCATCCAAACTTGTGCCGGCACACCGTTCCCCGAGACATGCCGCTCTTCTTCGGACAGTCGCGCATCCAGCCAGGTGAAGTAGTAGGTCGTACCTACCCACATGATTCCCGCAAACACATGTATCCAGCGGAAGATGAGGTTAAGCCACTCGCTGAGTGTGGGATCGATAGTCATCTAGCTGCCACGGTAGGTCGAGAAACCATAAGGGCTAAGCAAAAGCGGCACGTGATAATGTTGAGGCGAGTCACCGATTCTGAAACTCACGCAGACTTGCGGGTAAAAACAGTCCACGCCGGCGGCTGAGAAATATGCGTCTGTATCGAATATCAGACGATAGTTTCCAGCGCTCAGTACCGTTTCCACGAGGAAAAACGGTTTGACTCGCCCGTCCTCGTCAGTCCAGGCCTCGGCCAGTTGAGACCAGCTTTCATCCAGGTTTTCGACATCGAGTCTGACGTGAACGCCGCTTGCTGGAGCTCCACGCGAAATGTCCAGAACGTGTGTGGAGATGGTGCTCATGAATTCAGTAGCTTCTCGAGTCTTAAGGCTGTTATTTTAGCCTGTTCAGCCGCAGCTATGTGCAATTCTTTTTCAGCCGAGTTATGCAGACGATCTTCGAGATTACTCAACATCTGGTCCGAAGTCTTGCCGGTTGCGCAGATAATGAAGATGTAACCGAACTTCTGCTCGTATTCACGGTTCAACTGGGCCAATTTTTGCCTGGTATCGTCGGACGCGCTCCTAACGCCGGATTGTTCTTGTTCGGACCAACCACGAGACGTGCTTTCGGCCTTTCGCTCGCCGATTTTAGGATGTTTACTAAATGCCTCAAGCCAATCTT
>JBKPCC010000046.1:0-30848 GCA_046727215.1 Acidobacteriota bacterium | reverse complement strand
ATCATTCACTGCATATAGAGTATCTTGTTACCTATGTCGAACGATTCTGTAAACGGCGATAACACTCGACAAGTCTCGAACGCTGAACCTCCCGAAGAAGCAACGTTGGTCCAGATTGATCCAATCGCGAAAGTTGCCGGTGGCGTGCCGGCCATCATTCAAGCTACCAGGAGTGCCTGGGGCGAAATCGGAATAATTCGCGGCACGCGTACCCTATTGAAAATGAATCAGGTCGGTGGCGTTGATTGTCCCGGCTGCGCCTGGCCCGAACCAGATACTCGCTCGCACCTAGAGTTTTGTGAAAATGGAGTAAAGCATCTTGCTGATGAAGCTACGACTAAACGCCTTACTCCCGACTTTTTCCGTCAGTGGAGCGTTTTAGATCTATCGCAACAGTCGGATCAGTGGCTCGGCGCCCAGGGAAGAATCACGCATCCGATGATTCTTCGGCGAGCGGCCACTCATTACGAGCCTGTCGATTGGGACGAGGCGTTCGCCCTTATAGCCGGTGAATTGAATTCCACGACACATCCAGATCAAGCGATCTTCTACACCTCAGGCCGCACTAGTAACGAAGCAGCCTTCCTTTATCAACTGTTCGTCAGGCAATTCGGCACTAATAATCTACCTGACTGTTCGAACATGTGTCACGAATCAAGTGGTACAGCTCTCACGGAAACGATCGGTGTAGGGAAGGGAACCGTGTCGCTTCAGGATTTTGAAGTCGCGCAGGCAATTTTTGTCATCGGACAGAATCCGGGAACGAATCATCCCCGGATGTTGAGTGCATTGCAACAAGCCAAACGCAATGGTTGCAAGATCGTGCACATCAACCCGTTGCCGGAAGCAGGCATGACGCGGTTCAAGCATCCGCAGGAAATTCTCAGTTGGTTCGGCCATGGCACTGAATTGGCTGACATATTTCTCCAGGTCCGGATCAATGCCGATGTGGCACTGCTAAAAGCTCTCATGAAAGCTGTGTTCGCACTTGAAGAGCGACAACCCGGAAAAGTGTTGGACCACCAGTTTCTTGACCAATATACGACTGGTTTTTCAGACTTTGCGAAAGCCTTAAATCAAACTGAGTGGAGTATTCTCCTCGAACAGTGCAGCGTAAGTAGGGAGCAGATAGAAGCCGCTGCCAGAATCTTTGCAGAATCAGAGCGCACCATATTCTGCTGGGCCATGGGTTTAACCCAACATCGCAATGCAGTGGCAAACATTCAGGAGATTGTGAACTTGATGTTGCTCCGCGGCCAGATCGGAAAACCTGGCGGGGGCCTTTGCCCTGTTCGGGGTCACAGTAATGTCCAAGGGGATCGCACGATGGGGATTTGGGAGCGGCCGTCGGACGCCTTCCTCAACGCGCTAGGCGACGAGTTTGATTTCGAGCCGCCGCGGAGTCACGGATACGACACCGTTCGCGCCATTCAGGCGATGCATGAAGGCAAAGCCACCGTATTTTTTGGACTAGGCGGGAATTTTTTATCGGCGACTCCAGACACTGGATACACTGCCGAAGCGATGCGGCGAACACGGCTAACCGCTCACGTCTCCACAAAACTGAATAGAGCGCACCTCGTGACCGGTGAGCAAGCCTTGATACTGCCCTGTCTCGCCCGGAGTGAAATTGATCTTCAGGCGTCTGGCCCACAGTGCGTTACGACAGAAAACTCTATGGCGGTTGTTCAGATCTCGCAAGGAGCGCTTGAACCTGCGTCCAGCGAATTATTGAGTGAGACGTCGATCGTCGCCCGGCTTGCTCGCGCGACCCTCGAAAATCGTACAACAGTGAATTGGGAGGAGTTGATGGCCGACAACGATCGAATTCGCGATCGTATTGAGCGAGTGGTGCCCGGGTTTACCGACTTTAATCGACGGATGCGCGAACCCGGCGGTTTTCACTTACCTAATCCGGCAAAGCAGCGTGTATTTAAGACAGCGACGGGACGCGCGGCTTTCACCATCCACGAGTTGCCTTCACATGATCTTCGACCGGCTCAGTTCATGATGATGACGATTCGAAGTCACGACCAATTCAATACATCGATTTACAGTTTGAACGATCGTTATCGCGGAATCAGGAATGGTCGTCGAGTTGTCTTTCTAAACCCGGATGACTTAAGCGCATTGGGTCTCCATGCTCGTCAGAAAGTGGATCTCGTCAGTCATTTCGAGAATGAGGAAAGGATTGCAAGTAATTTCACGGTCGTTCCATACGACATTCCCAGGCGCTGCGCAGCCACTTACTTTCCAGAGGCCAACGTGCTCGTACCGATTGGCAGCGTAGCCGAAAAGAGTAATACGCCAGCCTCCAAATCAGTCGTTATCAGTATCAGGCCGGCGCGTGAGCAGACATGACATTTCAACTCTCCAATCAGCAAGTGACATCAAAGGTGGAGCTCTACTCGAGCCTGGCGGAACAACTCTGCCATCTGCTGGCTGGGGAACAAGACTTCATTGCCAATGCGGCGAATTTATCCTCACTGGTCTACCACTCGCTCGATGATGTGAATTGGGTGGGAATTTATCTTTACAAAGACGGCGAGTTGGTGCTGGGACCTTTTCAGGGCATGCCAGCATGCGTACGAATTGGGTTAGGATCCGGCGTGTGTGGCACAGCTGCGAAGATTCAGCAGACGGTTATTGTCCCGAATGTACACGAATTTCCGGGTCACATAGCTTGTGACACTGCATCCAATTCAGAAATCGTTGTACCGCTTGTGGGAGACGGAAAGTTAGTAGGGGTTTTTGATCTGGACAGTCCGTCCCTGAACCGATTTGATGATGAAGATGCCCAGGGACTGGCTGAATTGGTTAGAATTTTCATGAACTCGGTACGCCCTTAAAAAAGGACTGCGGTTATTCCCACAGTGGTGACGCCGGCCATAATTAGTACTTGAATACTGCTTCCAAAGCCATGTAATCTTCTTTTCGTGTCGTTTCTTCCGGGAACCCAACTTGCCCAGTTCGAGACTGTCCAGAACCTCTCCGGTAAGGAAGATGGCCCGCAACCGCTTTTCTAAGGTAAACGGATGATGGCAATTCAAGGGACTCTGACCACAATGAGTGTGTCTGACCTCCTGCAGTTTCTTGCTGTGGGAAAGAAGACGGGAACTCTGAAATTCATGCATCAGAAGGTCGTCAAAGGCATTTTTTTTGAGAATGGCGTCATTGTTGGTTCGAGTACGAACGATCCCAAGGAGTATTTGGGGCAAGTGTTGATCCACTACGGAAAGTTGGATGAGGCTCAGCTCCAGGCAGCGATGGAGGTCCAACGAAAAGCTGGTAAAGGCCGGCTTGGTCAGATACTGATTACACAGGGAGTCCTGAAGGAAAGCGAAATCGCCGATATTCTGAAAATCAGGACACTAGACATCATTTATGACCTGTTCATCTGGAAAGAAGCGCATTTCGAATTTATTGTTGATGACCCATTGCCTCCGGACTTCACACGCGTTGAGGTAGAACCGACACTCGTGATCATGGAAGGAATATATCGGGCGGACGAACTCATGCGTTACCGCACATTGATTCCATCAGATCGCGCCGTGCTCGAATTGGGCTCAGGTTGGACCTCTTCACTCAGCGTCGGAAAAGAAATACGTCAGATCCTTTATTTTGTGGAGAAGCGCATGAGTGTAGATGAAATTTGTTACAACATGCACGCTTCCGCTTTTGATGTCTATGCGCAGTTGTATGATCTCGTAAACAAAGGTCTGGCAGTTGTAGCGGGCGAGTTGCCGGAAATTGCAGATCCGATCAACGACATGCCCAATCTTCCGGAAGGATCCGCCGAACTTCTTTTGCTTGCGCGAAAGGAGCTCACACAGAACGATGCTGAGCGGGCCATGTCGATAATTCACACGGTACTGCGCCGAGAACCCAAGAATTCGGCGGCTCAAACGCTGATGCTGGAAGCGGAATCGAAATTCATGCGGCAGGTTTTTTCCAAATTATCTCCGACCGCGGTCCCGCGACTGCTGGTCAGGCCGGAGGACCTTTCCGAGAAAGAGCTCGGTCCGCAGGAAGGGTTCGTTCTTTCACGGATTAACGGCGAGTGGGACATTCAATCAATCCTTTCCATCTGCCCTTTCCGCGAAGCAGACAGTCTACGAATGATAAAGTCACTTTTAGATAACGGGATCATCGGACTTTAGCCAACCATTTCACATCGGATTGGACATTTGTCGTTTGCCATGTAACCCTCCTCCGCACGTGATTTTTCGTGTAATTTTCGTGTGATTTCGCGGATCGTCTTTGTCGTACGTGAGAAAAGCGATCCACGAAACCACACGAAGCGAACACGAACGAATGAACCAGGTCACAACGTTACCGCAAGCGATAGAAACGAGTGCTCGGTGGCGTGCGCTCGCAGTGCTATCGCTCGCTGTGCTTCTGGGAATGTCGCTATGGTTCAGTGCCTCTGCGGTGGTCCCCGCTTTGCGCACGGAGTGGAATCTTGGCGATTCAGCGGCAAGTTGGCTCACCATCGCTGTCCAGCTTGGGTTCGTTTGCGGCACGCTTTTAAGCGCGATCATCAATCTACCCGACATTTTGCGGGCTCGAACTCTCTTCACCGTTGCGGCCATTGGTGGTGCGCTGATAAACGCGGCATTTGCTTTGTACGCGCACGGACCCACTACTGGAATCCCACTGAGATTTCTTACGGGAATGTGTTTAGCAGGCGTCTATCCGCCTGGAATGAAGATCATGGCCGGGTGGTTTCGCCACTCGCGTGGCATGGCGCTCGGTGTACTTGTTGGCGCACTTACTCTCGGAAAAGCTTCGCCTTATCTTATCAATGCAGTCGGTAGTTCCGACTGGCATAACAACGTTCTGTTCGCTTCCTTACTCGCCGCAGCCGGTGGCCTGCTCGTTCTTTTGTTCGTAGCTGATGGTCCGTATGCTTTACCGCGAGCAGCTTTCGATTGGACGCAGGTTATCAAGCTCTTCAGCAACCGAGCGGTACGCCTCGCAAATTTCGGCTACCTCGGACACATGTGGGAACTCTACGCAATGTGGACGTGGGTGCCGGTCATGATTCGGGCGAGCCTGGCGGGTCGTGGAAGTAACAGCCAGCTGGCGGAGGTCGCATCGTTTCTTGTTATCGGCTGTGGCGCCGTCAGTTGTGTTGTCGCGGGATTAATTGCAGATCGTGTCGGACGAACTCTCGTTACCTCATGGGCCATGGCAATCAGTGGGACGTGCTGTCTTGTCATAGGGCTTTTTTTCGGAGCTCATCCTGCTTACTTACTGGCCATTGCAGCTGTGTGGGGCGCGAGCGTTGTAGCTGACTCAGCGCAATTCTCGACATGCGTTACTGAACTTGCAGACCCGCAGTACACCGGGACAGCGCTAACAATTCAAACTTGCCTTGGTTTCCTGCTCACGACGTTGTCGATCGAACTCGTGCCGAAAGTTGTGAACGTTGTCAGCTGGAAATATGCATTCATAGTTCTCGCGCCGGGACCGTTTCTTGGCGTTTGGTACATGATGAAGCTACGTGGATTGCCCGAGGCGGAAAAAATTGCGCACGGAAGAAGATAGAATCGCGGATTGCGAATTGCGAATTGCGATTTCCAATCGGGCCTATATGACCTATACGACCTATGCGACGCCATTCGCCCTATACGATCTTCGCTGAACAGAATTCGCAATTCGCAGTTCGCAAATCGAAATTCCTTCGGCTCTTGCCAAATCAGTCCTCCACGTGTACCTTGAAGGCATGAAACTCCTGGTCTTCCTTCGTTAACTCCTGAGTCGATCTCTGGCGTCGCCGCTTCCGTATCGCGTGGCGAAATGGTTGCGGTGTTTTACAGCCCGCCATCCCCGGCGTCTGTGCCTGCAAGATCAATCGGGCTCCTTTCGTAAATCCCAGTCCAATAGCTTGTTTTCAAATTGCGCGAGTGCATGCGCAGGTGACGTTATGAAGTATTCAGCCATCGAGGTTTCGCACCTTAGAAAGAGTTTTCGCAGACGCGAGGGGTTCAGAAAGACTTCGCAGTCATTGGCCCTTGACGACGTTTCATTCAGCGTCGCCGAGGGAGAGACTTACGGCCTTCTAGGGCCGAACGGCTCTGGTAAGTCCAGTCTGATCAGAGTTCTTTCGACACTTTTGATTGCCGACGCGGGCGAAGTACGCCTAATGGGCCATTCTCTGCCGGCTGAGCAGGCATCCGTGCGTCGAATTATTGGCCGGGTAAGCGTGGACGCGGCGTTTTATAAAAAGCTATCTGCGCGCGAGAACCTCCTATATACGGCGCTGCTGTATGGTCAGGAACCGCGCGCAGCGGAACGTCGAGCGCTGAATATCCTGGAGCGGTTGGGTATCGAGGACACCAGGTTCTCAGCCCCGCTTGAAGAGATGAGTCGAGGTATGCAGCAGAAGATCAGTATTGCCCGGGCGCTCGTGATCAATCCGCCATTGCTTTTGTTGGATGAGCCGACTACTGGTCTTGATCCAAAGAGTCGTCGCGATGTCCAGGCGTTTCTCGAGGAACTGCGTAGCCGTGAAGGGACGACCATTTTACTAACCACGCATGACATGAACGAAGCCGAGCGTCTTTGCGCCCGCATCGGCTTTCTGGCTCACGGCAAACTGATTGCCGAAGGAACTGCCGCCGAACTGAAGCGGCTCGCGCAAACGGCCACGCTTGACGATGCGTTCATTCGGCTGACCGGAGAAGATCTGGCAGCCGATCAGGACAGCCTCGAAGAAGAGGTCGTGGTTGAGGAGGTTTAATGGAACAGAGTATTAGACAGACATGGGCTTTCCTCTTTCGAGGGTATCACCTGACCCGGAGGTATCTTTCCTGGGTCATCGTCTTCAATTTCTATGCGCTCGTGACTTCGGCGACGGTCGCTTTGATCGGCGTAGCGGCCGGAGACTATCAATTGACGTTAACGTTGGTGGTCGGTGCGTTACTGTGGAATTTCATGTCCACGCTCTACAACGAAATCGCCATGTCGATTGCATACGAGCGGTGGGAAGGAACACTCGAATATACGTTCATGGCGCCGGTTTCACGCTTTATTCATTTGTTGGGAATCAGTCTATTTTCGCTGTGCAACAGTATCATTCAGACTGTGATTGTATTGGTGGGACTGCTGGTTCTCACCGACCTAAACCTCTCGGGCGCGAACATCCCCGGCGTGCTGATCACGATCGCAATCAGCGCAATCGCCTTTGTGGGTTTGGGTCTAATCGCGGCCGTGCTGCCCGTCATGAGTCCGGAACGAGGCGCTGAAGCAACGCACATTTTCCAAGGCTCGCTGTTACTTGTGTCGGGTGTGTATTACCCGGTCGAAGTTCTGCCCCGCTGGTTGCAGCCACTGTCTGCATTGTCTCCGGCGACGTATACTCTCTCAGCCTGCCGGAAACTCATCGGCATTGGCAACAGCGCGTCAACAAAGGAACACCTGGTCAGCGCGCCATTGTCAGCAGTAACTCATGAATTAGTTGTGCTGACTTTGATGGGCGCGGTACTGATGCCTCTGGGCCTCTGGGTGTTCGGCAAGATTGAGACCTGGGCCAAACGTCACGGTAAACTTAAACGTACGGGCTAGGCTGAAAAGAAACTGTGCCTGTCGCGTAATTTGCTGGCAAACTTATTAATAAGCATGAAAAAGTCGCCGCAGAAAAATAAGAAGTTAGTCGAAAACCTTGAGTCTTTGCGAGAGAGGGTCAGAAAAATCATCCGTCTCCTCAAGCGTGCATATCCCGATGCGAAGTGTAGCCTGAATCATTCAAATGCATTTGAATTGCTGGTGGCAACGATTCTGTCGGCGCAGTGTACGGACGAGCGAGTGAACATTGTTACGGCAGATCTGTTTCGCAAATACCAGAAACCCGAGGACTATCTTGCAGTCTCGCCGCGAGAGCTGGAAAAGGACATTCAGAGCACGGGTTTCTTTCGTAATAAGACAAAATCGATTCAGGGCACGGCCAAGGTTTTAAGTGAAACATACAGCGGTAGAGTTCCGGATACGATGGACCAGTTGCTGGAACTTCCGGGCGTCGCTCGAAAAACGGCAAATGTCGTCCTTGGGAACGCGTTTGGTGTAAAAGCGGGAATTGTCGTTGATACGCATGTCTCGCGAATTAGTCATAGGCTGGGTTTGTCCGCCGAAACTACGGCGGAAAAGATCGAACAAGACCTGATAGGGCTCGTTCCAAAGCGGGACTGGGTGATCTTTCCACATTTGCTCATTGCTCACGGCCGAAAGATCTGCCGAGCGCGAAACCCTGCCTGCGACCAATGTGTGATCGAGAAATTATGCCCTTCCTCATTCCTGAAGACAGGTGTGATGCCCGGTACTTGAAGGTTGGCTAGCGCATCCACCACAAGGTCGCTAAAATGGCGAGGTCTGTTCATTCTGAAGATTTGCCTCCCGTCCCGAATGCCGGTCGCCATCGTTTCTGTCGCCAATTCGGCTCCTGGCTCGTTTAGCCGTCCGCAAAAGACCACCTCAAAGAGACTTGGTTTGGGGGATGCTGCGGTATGAGCACGCGCCGAAGCCGCATTCGCACCCGCACCCGCAATGGCAATCGCTTTCCGTGGAATGAATTAACTGACGAGCAGCTGCTCGACATGCGCATTTGTGATCTCCCTCTTAAAATAAAGGGATCCTTTCTCGAGCCGCACATAAAACGCCTGTACAGTGAACTAAACGACCGGGGCATTCGCTTCAAGCCGCACGTCTGGCTGTCTGAAGAATGGTTTTCACCGGATCGTGTGCCGGGTATTGCTATCCCCTTCTACCTCGCTCATCCGCGGTTGATGAAACTCGAGCGCAGGCAGATGCTGGAGGTAGAAGGTGGAACCGACACAGAATGCATGCGAATACTTCGTCATGAAGCAGGCCACGCGTTGAGCACCGCGTTTCGGATTCACTTCAGACGACGCCAACGCGAGTTGTTTGGTTCTTTCACGCTGCCATATCCCGACTTCTACAAACCAAAACCGAAGAGTCGCAATTACGTTCTACATTTGCGAGCGTGGTATGCGCAGGCACATCCGGCGGAAGACTTTGCAGAAACGTTCGCAGTTTGGTTAACTCCGCGATCTCGCTGGCGCCGGCGCTACAAAGGCTGGCCCGCACTCCAGAAGCTCGAATACATTGATGGGCTAATGCGAGAACTGGCCGGCACTCGACCCGCTAATCGAACACGCACAAAGGTTGAGCCATTGTCTGCTTTAAGAATGACGCTGCGACAGCATTACAGGCGCAAGCGGCAACGTTACGACTTTGAGTGGCCGGCAGTTTACGATCGCGACCTGCGCAGAATCTTTTCAGATGATCCCAAATACAAGTCGCGTCCCAGTGCTGCCAGTTTTATTCGCAGTATTCGCGTCGAGCTGCGCCAAATTGTTGCTGAAGGAACGGGAGTTCACCAGTACACTATTGATCATGTGTTGCGAAACATGATTGACCGTTGTCGCGAGCTTAAGCTCCGAGTAGTAACACCGAAGCGCGAAGCCCGAAGACGACTGATGATTGTGCTGACCGTTCAGGTCATGAATGTTTTGCATTCCGGATATCATCGAATCGCAGTATGACAACCGACTCTAAAAGGCGACGCCGCACCCTCGAGCCGAAGAAGAAGCTGCGAGTTATTGTCCTCGTTCACGAAGACCTCGTGCCGCCGGACACGCTCGATGGGTTGAGTGAAAAAGAAAAGCTGGAAGTCAAGACCGAATACGATGTCATCGCAACTCTCAAGAAAATGGGACATGAGGTGTATCCGATCGGCTTGTACAATCAATTGAATGTAGTCGGTAATGCCTTACTCGAGCACAAACCACATATCGCATTTAATCTTTTGGAAGAGTTTCACGGCTATCCTATGTACGATCAGCACGTCGTTAGTAACCTCGAGCTAATGAAGCAGGCGTACACGGGCTGCAACCCTCGCGGCCTGACGCTCGCTCACGACAAAGCACTTACAAAAATGATTCTGTCATATCACCGTATTCCGGTGCCCAACTTCGCCGTTTTTCCAATGAATCGAAAAGTACAACGTCCAAAGCGACTGAAGTTTCCTTTGCTCGTAAAATCGATTAGCGAAGAGGGGTCGGTAGGAATTGCTCAGGCGTCAATCGTGCATGATGACGAGAAACTTACGCAGCGGGTTGAGTTCATACACCGTCAAAATAAAACCCATGCGATTGCCGAGCAGTACATTAAAGGCCGCGAGATCTATGTCGGCTTGATCGGCAACCAGAATATTCAGACTTACGCGCCCTGGGAGCTCGTCATGGAAAAATTACCGGAGGGTGCCGAAAACATCGCTACGCTAAAAGTGAAGTGGGACCCGACTTACCAGGAACGCGTTGGGGTAAAGACAAAAGCTGCTGAGCTGACTCCTGAGCAGCAGAAGATGCTCGCCCGTCTTTCCAAACGTATCTATCGTTACTTGTTTTTGAGCGGATATGCGCGCCTTGACTACCGCATGACGGAAGAGGGCCACTTCTACCTGCTCGAAGCAAACCCGAACCCGCAGATCGCCCACAACGAGGATTTTGCCGACTCCGCTGAACACTCGGGAGTACCTTACGATCAATTGCTCCAGAAAATAATGACGGTAGGACTCAACTACCAGGCGCGGCAGGTCGAATAATTTTCTCGCTCTAACTCGGAAAAATGCGAGCGTTATACATTTCTACCACTAAAGGAGAATGTGCCCCATGACGCTCGCACTCACGCTGCTGTTTGCGGTGAACCTGTATCGCAACGTCTCGAGATAATTCAGAATTGAAGATCGGTGCTCATATGGTCCAAGGCTGGACATATCTTTCACTTTGACCATTTTGTCTTTTTTAACAAATTGAACTACACAAATTCCTCCAAAAAACATCCTTGTCGCCCTCAGGCGACGTGACCTCTTTTGGTTCGCACTTTTATACATGGTGTGATTCGTCACGAAACAGTCACATTGCGTCTTGAATGCTTGCTTTACGGACAAGTAACATCGAGCCCGGTTCAAGCAGTGCCCCTCCTCACAAGAAAGACCCGACAACTAAGCTCGACGAATCAGGTAAGGAGAAGAGTTCCCCTTCCATGTTCTTACGCAAACTGTTCCCCTGTGTGCTTACAGCGTGCTCGATCTTGGGCGTATCGCTTACAGCCACCGCGCAAAGCGCTGACGTTCGCCCCAGGCAAGTAACCCAAGCTACAGAACCAGAAGACATCTTATGTTTCCCTGATGACCCAGTCATCACTTCTGTAGCTTCACCTGAGGACGTTAAAGCTGCTTACCCAACCTTACCAGCAAAGATTCCAGCTTATCCCGGCCTGACAGCAAAGGTTCCAGTCGACGCCACACTTCAGCTCTTAACATCTGCAATTGACCAACGCCTGGGCTCGCGGTACCGCTGGGGTGGCACGGGTCCGAATGGGTTCGATTGTTCAGGTTTTGTCTGGAGTATCTTTCAGGCTGCGGGTGTCAATTTCGATCGTGGCAGTGCTCGCGCGTTGTGGGGAAAATTTGAGGCGCCCGCGCCGGACGAGAGATATAAATTCGGTACTTTGGTGTTCTTCAGCGGACTCGCACATGTTGGCGTGGTGGTTGACGAGCATGGCTTTTACCATGCGTCTCGACACCATGGCGTAGTCTATTCTCCTTTTAACGATTACTGGGTCTCGCGCATTGACGGTTTTCGCAAAGTTCCAATGCCCTTAGCAAAGATTGCAAAAGTCACTGACTGATCGAGGCCCTGCAACGAACAGAGAACGCCGGTCGTTACGACAACGACCGGCGTTTTGATTTTTGCTCGAAATCCGCCTAGCGATTATTGGGTAGTGGTGTGACGAAACCTGCGCGATGTTCGTCGTCCGCGGCATCCCAGACCACGATCACCTTGTCGATGGCGACGTAGCAGGTTTTATTTTCGCTGTCCTTGAGATAAAGCACACCTCCTTCGACCTTAAGAACCTCGCCCCGGACACTTGAAGAACCACCGCAGTAAACATCGATTTTGCGGCCCCGTAATTTTGATAAGAACTGTTCCATTACTACACCTCGAAAATAACCAAAGAATTAATTCACCGTCCGCTCGTCCTTGTGACCATTCTCAAAGGTGATCTTGACGAGTGGCAACGCGTCCTCATCACCCTGTTGTTTCTTCTCGAACTTGAGTAAGTCCCAATAGGCGCATCGCGGCGTGTCGGGAAACTGACGACAGGTGCCCGGGCGAGCGTGATAGATGCTGCACTGTCGGGTGACTGTGTTGAGGAAAGTACATGCTTCACCCATCAAAGGATCTGCCTTACGGCGCAGAACACGTTCTTTGTTCACTACTTTCGTGAATTTGATGGTCGCGACTTGCTCGCTTACACCAAAATGTCTTGCAAGCCGCTGAACATCACGTCGATTTACCTGAACGCGTTCATAAACGGAGCAGCAGTAAGCCGGACATTCAGTGCAGTTGTAGTTTGATCTTATCGTTCCCATGATCGTGTGACCCCTGTTCGCCGGTTTAGGCTATTGCTGACTACTGCTTCAGCGACGCTTAGACTTTTTGTATTCACGCGACAACAGATCCATGAACTCGCTGCGATGCTCGTAGAGGCGCTTGGGCGTCCTCGGTTCATGTCTTGCTAAAGCATAAGCTGTAATGACAGGAAGCGCCACCGTCGAATCGACATAACAAACAACTGCATCGGGGAGCCGGTCGGGATCTACCTTGCCCCATGACACGGCTTCACCTGGTGTGGCTCCCGACAGCCCGCCTGTGTCCGGACGCGCATCCGTCACCTGCAGAAAATAATCGTGTCCTCGTTCATCAATACCCAGCACTTCTTGAATCTGCGGCTCGGTCTGCAACAAGAAATTCTTAGGTGACCCACCGCCTAGAATAAACACAGCTGACTGTCCGCCTTTGTTCTTGCCTCGCTTGGCTCCTCCGTTTATCAAGCCACGTTTCGCCGCTAGCACGATTGCGGCCGTTTCGTTCACATCAAGAGACGGATCAAATGCAAGCTTGTTTCCTTCCAGTGCTTTGGCGGCTACGTTCATGCCGATTGAAGAGTCGCCAGGAGATGATGTGTAGATGGGCACAGCGTACTCATACGCCACGGCCAGAAGCGACTTATCTTTCTGACCAAGCTTGCGTTCTCGTTCATGCACATAGCGACCGCACAAATAGTGAAACTCTGCGGTCGACATCGGTCTTTGAAACTCTTTGCCAGTTATG
Source organism: Acidobacteriota bacterium (assembly GCA_046727215.1). Taxonomy (GTDB): domain Bacteria; phylum Acidobacteriota; class Blastocatellia; order Pyrinomonadales; family Pyrinomonadaceae; genus PSRF01. The sequence continues at coordinate 17,649 of JBKPCC010000046.1, read as the reverse complement.
ATCTTTCGGAAAAAAGCATCTGTATCCAGTAACACCGAGTAATCAAAAAAGATGTCATAGATCCGCACCACCTCTTCTTCACGCAGCACAATATCAGAGATTTGCGCGTTCCCCTGATGCATAGAGAGACCAATACCGAAGTGCGTGTCATGATAAAGGTTGGCGCCAGTAGAAATAATCCAATCGACAAAACCCGCTTTTATGAGAGGTATCAACGCGGAGATTCCAAGGCCGGCAGGCGTAAGCGCGCCCGTTAACGATAGCCCAACCGTGACCTGCGGCTCGAGCATCTTCTGCGTAAACAGCCGGCAGGCTTCACGCAGACGCGCCGCGTTATAAGCCATGAATGATTCATCGACCAGATCTGCGAGTGAAGTGTTTGGAGTAATTGCAGCGGGGTTAATTCGTCGACCTTGTAGGAATCTGCTCTTTTTCTTCGCCATCAGTTTATCTGAACTGATCTTTTATACTGGTGTTTTTCGCGTTGAAGTATTTCCGGCGTTCTCAAGGCAAGCACGACACAGGCAGTTCTGATATTGCCTTCGCAATTGCTCTCGATCTTCGGAGGTCAGCTTAACCTCGGAGCACCAGCAGCCAGAAAGTGTCGCGCCACATGTAAAGCTGTTTCCACAAGCTTTGCAAACGGAAGCTTCCTTCCAACGGTTGCTGACAAGGCCAGCAATGCCTTTGAACGTTGACTTCATCAGCTCGCCCGACCAATACCGGTTGCTGGAGTCGATTCGGATTTCCTGACTCGCAGTCGCCCGATACGACGTTCGTCCGCCTCGAGCACTTCTACTTCCAAACCGCGAAAAGTCAGTTGTTCGCCAGGGACTGGGACCTTTCCAGATTCGCTGGTGACCAGACCGGCAATCGTAGTGAAGTCATCGGCTTCGATTTCCATATCGAAAAGTCGCTCGATCTTGCCAATCTCAGTTGAACCTATGACCTCGTACGAGCCATCGCCGTTGTCGAGAATATCTTCCAACTCCTCACCGGCGATATCCTCATCTTCAATCTCGCCGACGATCTCTTCAAGAATATCTTCGACGGTCACGAGCCCAGACACGCCACCATACTCGTCAATTACCATGGCTAATTGGACGTGAGCTTTCTGCATTTCCTCTAATAGCTGATCGACTGGTTTTGTTTCGGGGACGAAATAAACGGGTCGAATGAGCGGAGCTATCGTCTCGTCCTCTTTTCCTTCAGCCCATTTCTGTAATAGATCGCGAACGTAAATCATGCCTTCGACGTTATCGATCTGCTCGCGATATACAGGCAGACGTGAATACTTCGAATCGAGTATGACGTCTCGGGCCTCGCGCACCGTGGCAGTATAAGGCAACGCCACGATATCCGGCCGCGGAGTCATCACTTCTCTAACTCGCGTGTCGCCGAATTCAATAATCGACTGAATCAGCTCACCTTCTTCTTCCTCCAGAATTCCTTCGGCTTCACCTACATCAATCAATGCTTGAAGATCGCCTCCATCATCGTCATTCTGTTCTTCGAGACCATTTTCGAGAACTTGATCTTTTCGTTTTGAGCGATCGAAAAGTTTCTGGAATGGATCGGCAATAAAGGCCATCAACGGAAAGAAAGGCCTTATCACTGGTAACAGAAACAGCAAAGTCGCTTCAGGGTTTTGCGCCGAGATAAACAGCGGCACCAGCTGACGGAAAATTCCCGCCATTATCAGACCTGCTACAAGTCCGACGAGTACGAACCGAGGGTCCGAAAAAAGGATGAGGGATATCGAGGTTATTAAGACTGCTACGACGACGAGCAGAATCTGAATGGTCGCAGAGATAGCAAAGCCGAAGCGTGCCCGGTTTTCCAGCACTTGCTTCAGAAAGACCTTCGAGCGAAGTTCCGGTCTTTCTTCAGCTTCCGCGGTCAAACGATGAAGGCCGACGTCGCTCAATTGACCAAACGCCATGTCGACCGTTGCCAGCAGGCACAGCACAACCAGCAACACAAGCGTTAGACCTATTTGAAGTTCCATAGGTGGGCTAATGGTAAAGCGTTAAGTGGTCCCTTGTCAGTACTCGCCGAACACTTTGGAATCAGATCCGCAACTTACGTCTCAACTGGAGCTCCAATTTATTCATCTCGCCGTTGTCCCTTTCGTGGTCGTATCCGCAAAGATGCAGCAGGCCGTGGAGAATCAGCTGCGCGATTTCCTGTTCAAAATTGAGCCCATTTTCGCCTGCCTGTTTGGCGGCTTGCTCGACGGCAATAGCAACTTCTCCCAGCATTGGACTTGACGCGGAGAACTCATCTTGCTCACTGGGAAAAGATAGGACGTCAGTAGTCTTATCAAGGTGCCGAAATCTTTTGTTCAGTTCTCGCATTCGCCGGTTCGACACGAACGCAATTGTGATCCCTTCTTCCTCCTTGCCGACCATCTGCATTGCCTTACGCGTAAATTGTTCCCATTGTGTGCGATCGATCTTGGTGCCCCGCTGTTGATTGACGACTTCGATCATTAAGGTTGTAACTGTAGGACATCCTCCGTGGTCGCCCCTGTTTCTAAACTAGCGGCCTTGTAACGTCAAAAAGGGCCGCCCACGGACGGACGCCCCCGACAGTAATTCTCAAATGTGACTCTTTTTAGAGTGTTCTTCGTAGGCCTTGATAATCATCTGCACCAGCTTGTGCCGAACGACGTCTTTTTCTGTGAAGTAAATGAACTCGATTCCTTCAAGCTTGGACAGAATTCGTTCTGCTTCGATAAGGCCACTCCGCTTGCCCGTTGGCAGATCGACCTGAGTTACGTCCCCAGTGATTACGGCTTTTGAACCGAAACCAATTCTGGTGAGGAACATCTTCATTTGCTCGCTGGTGGTGTTTTGGGCTTCATCGAGGATTATAAAGGCGTCGGATAGCGTACGACCGCGCATGAAAGCGAGCGGCGCTACCTCGATAACACGCTTTTCAAGCAGTCTCGTCACCCGTTCATAATCAATCAGGTCAAACAAGGCGTCGTACAACGGTCTGAGATAGGGATCAACTTTATCTTGAAGATCGCCCGGAAGAAACCCGAGCTTTTCACCAGCTTCAACTGCAGGACGTGCAAGCACGATGCGATTCACCTGTTTTTGCATCAATGCCTGGACCGCCATCGCGACTGCCAGATAAGTCTTACCGGTACCGGCGACTCCGATTCCAAAAACCACATCGCGGTCCTGAATCGCCTGGATGTATTTGCGCTGTGTCGCCGATTTCGGCGCAACTTGTTTCTTCCCTGCAGGGTTAAATCGCGCTTTTGTGAAATAGTCACGCAGACTAAAGGCGCGATCTTCCGCAATCTGAGCGAATGCTTCTCGCAATTCCCGGTCACTAAACTGGCGACCTTCTTTGAAGAGCTCCGAGAAGTCCTCGAGAATGCTTTCAGCCGTCTCAACATCCTCCGGCGCGCCATCGATGGACACATCCTGGCCGCGCGCGTTTATACGCACATCCAACAGCGATTCAAGGTACTTAATATTCTGATCGTGTACGCCGAAAAGCGTTTCGAGTCCCCTCGGCGGAAGCTCAATTTTCTTCAAAAGCTGGACTTATCTCCTTTGCTTCGTGAACGGAAATCGAGGGGTGGCAAGAGGGTGTGGGATAGCGGAATGGTCACCAGCATAGCGTGCAACTCGGACGCTACTACAGCGCTTCATGCATGTCAACGGCATCCCGAAGGGATTGAGTCCCCATCGGGAATCAGCATTATGTCAAAGTGAGAATCCCCCTCACGGGCGGTGAGGGGATCGTTCAAGTCCAGCCTACAGCACCCACCCTACACAAGTTTACGCGCTTGCGAATAAAGATCGATTTTTCCAGCTCAAGATCGTTCTCAAGCGCGTAAACTTTTCGTCTGGACCGATGATAGAAAGGACTTGAATAATCCCCACACTGCCGTTTAGGGATTTTTGCACAAACTCGGCTCGCCGGGGGATCCGACGATGCATCCACGCCATGCCTCCCCACTGGTTGACACCCCGGCGGTCCGTCCTTATACTCCGTCACTTGCGCCTGGCGCCCGAAACCGGCTGACGGAGTGCATGGGGCTCAGGTGCGGGGCAGTTTTCTTTCGGAGAATTTGAATGCCAAATCATCAATCAGCGGAAAAGCGGATGCGTCAAAGTGAGCGGCGGCGCAAGATCAATAAGGCGAACCGGACACGCGTTCGTTCTTCCATCAAGAAGTTACGTGGCGCGCTGGCAACTGGAAACGGCGGCGAAATCAAAGCAATATTGCCGTCGACCATATCAACCATCGACAAGGCTGTGCAAAAGGGTGTGTTGCATAAAAACGCTGCTGCCCGTCACAAGTCGCGCTTGACGCAGCACGCAAATTCAGCCGCTAGCAAGTAAGTAACGAATCAAACAAGGAACCTCGAGGCGGATCGATTTTCGGTCCGCCTCGTTTTTTGTTTTTGAGGCGGTATGCCTCAAGAGCATCGACATACTTTGTCTCTGTAATAATCGACTATGGAGGAAGCATGAGTTTCCCCTATCAATCCAAAGACGAAATAGATGCTGTGGTCCGCGGCTTTGAGTCCTGCACAACGTCCAAGACCGGCTTTCCGCATCAGAGCCATCTTACCGTTGCAACCTGGTACGTCTACGAGTTCACGCTTGAACAGGCAATGGATAAGATGCGGGCTGGATTGCTTCGCTTCATCGAACACCACGGCGTAGACCCGGAGAAGTACAATGAAACGCTTACCGTGTTTTGGCTTAAGATGATCGAAAAACAGGTTAACCAGTTGGATTCGGATCTTTCACTAATTGAGGTCACAAACGCTGTCATCAACGCTCTCGGGAATTCGAGTTTGGTTTTTGAGTACTACAGTCCAGAGCTCTTGAAGTCGCAGGCGGCGAAAAAGAAGTGGATCGAACCAGATTTAAAACCCTTTAGGGAGTAGCCGTCAATTCTTCGCCAGTTCACACACCAGCAATTCGAGCTGAAGACGCGGCGTTGCTTGCGAGGTTTTGATTGCCAGATCAGCCGCAGCGATTTTAGTAAGCGCGATAGTTAGTTTTTCGCTGCTGTTCTTCTGAAGGGAGGCAAGGAACTCGTTTCTCTTCCACGAAGGAACCATACGCGACACCTCATCGCGTAGCCCTCGATTAAGCATTTCTTTTGCCAAAAATAGACGGTGATAGTTACTGGCGATGATTCCGAGCAGCAGCAGCTCCGGTACATCGTCTTCGAGCAGTTGATGAAGTGCTCGTAGCGCTCCTTTACGATTACCGGCGACTAGATGGTTGCCAAGTTCAAAATTCGAGAGCTCCCGCGATCGGCCAATCAGCGAATCAACGAGATCGCGTGAAATGTGCCCCTGCTCAATAGCCGCCGAAGCGAGCTTTTCCAATTCGGAATTCAGCGTCTGTATGTCGGTTCCAACCAATGACATCAGTTGATTCAGCGCCGGCTCATCGATGGTTGTCTTTAAGGATTTAAGCCGTGAATTAACCCAAAACTTGGCGTCCGCGTCCTTGAGAGAAGGGAAGTCGACGACGACGCATTTATCGAGCAGGATTTTGCTAAGCCTCTTTCCCTTATGAAGGTCTTCCGCAATAAATATCATAACCGTCGAAGGCACCGGGTTATTTAAGTAACCAATCAGTACTTCCTCGTCACGTTCGCGTAATTTCGAAAAATGCTTGAGCCGAACGACACGTCGATCAGACATCATCGGCAACTGCTCAGCCGCGGCGACGGCATCGCTCGCGGATTCAGTAAACAGACTAAATGTCGTCTCGTTAAACTCACGCAAGAGAGTGCCCGCAAGCGCCACATCAGTAAGCTTCTGCACCATGCGGTCTCGCAGAAACGTCTCTGGTCCAACGAGAAGATATAGCGGTCCAGGTGAGGATTCTTTGAGTTGTTTATCAAGATCCTGGCGCGATAGCGATTTCATTTCTTATCCAGTTCGGCGGCATTAATCAGAGTCGAAACAATGCTTTCGGCAAAATTGCGGGCCATGCGAAGGACTGCCGGATCCTCTTCATTAAAAAAGTTCCGAGGATCGTTGGCGAATTCATATTCACCGCGAAACACGAAGTTCTGGTTGTCATACAGCACTCGATTCGCCGTCTGATCGCGAACCGTGACAGCGGCGACGATAGTTACCTCGAAAATGCGTGCACGGCCTTTGTCGTCCAGCAAAACGCCAGAGAAGATGAAGCTTTTGATGACGCCTTCGATAACCGCATCAGCTCCTTCCCGGCTTCCCTGAACTCGAAGCCCTCGGCCACGATGCACGAGCTCATTGATGACTGCATCGCTGAACCGGGATTCGATTTTGTAACGCAGTGCGTTGTTTTGAAATGCGGGAACAGCAACAGTTTTGATTCGAGATGGAAGCTGATTTTTAGTTACGGGCTTGTAACACTCGGCAAAACCGGACACGAAGAGAAGCGCGGTTAGTAACGCGGAGAGGCGAAGCAACTTTCGCATGGAGACGGATTCTCTCGTACAGTTACAGTTAAGGCAAGTGACACTAGTTCATTGTTGCCTTAGCAGATCGTTCCTCACGACCCAGGCCACTAATACAGGCGGTTGTTTCCGAAGCAGGGTTTTCTCATAAGATTAATCCTGTTTTTCCTTCGCGTCTTTGCTTCTTTGGGTCTTTGCGTGAAAATTCTTCTCGGTTTCCGAAACTCCCTCATTCCTCTCCCGCTTTGATAGCATCCAAGGTCCGCACTGTCTCAACGGCAGCCTTTACATCGTGCACACGCACAATGTCTGCGCCACGCAACACCGCAGCGCTCACCGTGGCCATCGTGCCGTGTAGCCGCTCAGAAACAGGCACACCCTCCAGCACTCTACCAATGAACGATTTTCTTGAAGTGCCGATCAGGATGGGAAATTCTTTGAACGCATTGGCGAGCTGGTCCAGCTTCGCGATTAATTCGAGATTTTGTTCCTGAGTTTTACCGAATCCGATACCAGGGTCGATAACAATCGATTCTCGTGCAACTCCTCGCGTTTCGGCCATCTTGATACTGGCGTGCAAGCTACCGGTGACCTCCTCGAGGATGTTGTCAACTGGAGGTAGCCCATGCATCGTTCCGGGCATCCCACGCGAGTGCATGAGCACCAGGCCTGCTCTGGCTTTCGCAGCAACGTCGGCAAGATGTAAATCGAACCGCAGTGCTGAAACATCGTTAATGATCGAGGCCCCGGCATTCAATGCTGCGGCAGCGACCAACGCTTTCGTCGTATCAACAGAAATCGGGGCGGAAATGGTTTTCGCGAGTTGCTCAATTGCCGGAATCACGCGTTGTATTTCTTCTTCGGGAGAAATGGGGGTTGCACCAGGACGCGTTGACTCGCCGCCGATGTCTATAATGTCCGCGCCGTCGGCGACCATCTGTTCGGCATGTCGAATAGCCTTCTCGAGTTCAAAGAACTGTGCGCCATCACTAAAGCTGTCAGGCGTGATATTCAGAACGCCCATGACGAGTGTGCGCTGGCCCACATCAATGGTCCGTCCAGAAACGTGCCAACTACGAAGCATAGACGCATCATAGCGAGTGCGAGTGTCGTTCTCCTAGTCTGGGTCCGGAGGAAGGAAGCAAGAAGGAAGCGGAAGGCAGCCGTTAAACGTGACACGACATCCCCTGTCTTCAGATTGGACAAATACCGAGAAACAAAAAAGGGAACGGGTCTTTACCCATTCCCCTTTTTACCTATTTTTTCGTTTCCCCGTTCTTAGGCGGGAGCCGGATTGCCTCCAGTAATCGGCGGCAGAATGGGCTTCAAGGGTTTGGCAGACGGCTCTTTCAGTTGCGGCCGATCTTCATGATCTCCCGATTCAAGTTGCTGCCCTTCATCATCGAGCGGCAGGCCCGCAACGATTCGCCGAATTTCCACCCCGTCCAGTGATTCGCGTTCAAGCAGGCACTCAGCCAGTCTGATCAGCGTATCGCGATTCTCTTCAATGATGTTTCGCGCGCGATCGTACTGTGACGTGATTATCTTCTTCACTTCAGAGTCGATCTTAATTGCAGTATCTTCTGAAAAATCACGATGCTGCGCGATCTCCCTGCCAAGAAAGATTTGTTCTTCCTTCTTGCCGAAGGTTAGCGGTCCCATTTCGGACATTCCATACTCGCAAACCATTGCGCGCGCGAGCTCGGTTGCCCTCTCGATATCGTTCGCAGCGCCCGTGGTGATACTGCCCAGGAACGTCTCTTCAGCAATTCGCCCGCCCATCAAAATCGAGATCTGGCCCAACAAATACTCTTCCGTGAAGTTGTGCCGATCCCCTTCCGGAAGCTGCTGGGTTACGCCCAAAGCCATTCCGCGCGGAATGATCGTGACTTTGTGAACAGGATCAGCATTGGGAACCTTCAGGCCAACAAGCGTGTGTCCAGCTTCATGATACGCGGTAACCCGTTTCTCCTCGTTCGAGATCACCATGCTCTTGCGCTCAGCGCCCATCAGCACTTTGTCCTTCGCCAACTCGAAGTCGCCCATGGCAACCAACTTCTTGTTGTAACGCGCGGCATTAAGCGCAGCTTCATTGACCAGATTCGCGAGATCTGCTCCGGTGAAACCTGGTGTGCCTCGAGCTATGACGCTGATATCCACATCTTCGCCGAGCGGAATCTTGCGCGTATGAACTTTCAGGATGCCTTCGCGGCCACGTACGTCAGGACGCGAAACGACAACCCGACGATCGAAGCGACCCGGACGCAACAGCGCAGGATCAAGAACGTCTGGCCGGTTCGTCGACGCAATCAAAATCACGCCGTCGTTCGATTCGAAACCGTCCATCTCGACCAGCAACTGGTTCAAAGTCTGTTCGCGTTCGTCGTGACCACCGCCCAGGCCCGCACCTCGGTGCCGGCCAACCGCATCAATTTCGTCGATGAAAATGATGCACGGTGCATTCTTCTTGCCTTGCTCGAAAAGGTCACGAACGCGCGAAGCGCCGACGCCGACGAACATTTCAACGAAATCCGAACCCGAAATCGAGAAGAAGGGAACGTTTGCTTCACCGGCGATTGCTCGCGCAAGCAGCGTCTTTCCCGTTCCCGGCGGTCCCATCATCAACACGCCCTTTGGAATGCGCCCGCCAAGCTTCTGAAATTTCTGTGGCTCCTTAAGAAATTCGATGATTTCCTGAAGCTCTTCCTTGGCTTCTTCAACTCCGGCAACATCCTTAAAGGTGACGCGTTTCTGCTGGTTGTTTAGCAGTTTGGCGCGCGACTTTCCGAATGAAAGCGCCTTGTTGCCGCCCGACTGCATCTGTCGAAGCATGAATATCCAGATGCCGATGATGAAGAGCAGCGGCGCCCACGTAATGAGCATCGGCCACAGATAACTGCTGCTTGGCTCCTCTTCGACCTTGGCCACGCGCGGTTTTCCATTTACTACTTCCCGCGCTTGCTTAAGGATGTCGTTCTTCGTCTGTTCGTTAGTTAGCGGAACGCGATACTGTTGTCCACGACCATCTGTCGCCACAGTCTCGCTTTGCTTTATAACCAAGTGAGTTAGCTCACCACTTTGAATCTTCGCATCAAGAATAGTTAGATCAATATCTTGGGAATTAGTCCCACGTGGGTTCACGAGCTTATAAATCAGAAGTGCGCCCGCGATAATCAATAACCAAAAAACTATTTGCCTTGCAGTAGAACTCAATGTCATTAACGCCTCCGACGCCCGATCATACAGGATCTTGGCGTCCTTTGTCGCTTCCGCGATTTTATCTCTGGCGGAAGCGTATAACTCATTTCAAAACAGCCGTTTCTTTGATGCGCGGCGACTTCTCATTGTTGCAATCTAACTGCCACTCAGACACGCTTTCAGGGCAGTTCACGTTCACTTGTGTTGACGACCTGACAGTTTGACTCGTTCCATGCCCCTTAACTTCGAGGGCGTTAGCAAACTGAAAAACCGCCTGCCATTCCGAGGCGGTGTCATCACCTTGGATTCTAGAGACTGGAAAAGGCTTTTTCAACTCTTTTTCCAGGATTTGACCGAACCGCAAAAGCTCGCCAAAACCGCCAATTTTTGGCACTACGTGGCCTTCCGAATCAGTTCCAGCCGTCCTTTCCTCCTGCGCACCTGCATTCCATTTGGCAGCTCAGCTATGCGGCCACCCTTATCTCCTGCCAGAAGGCGCTCCAAGCCCAGCAAATGAACGTGTTCAACGCGATTCAGGTTCCCCTTTCCGGCCAGAACCCATTGCCGCAAGGCGCGCCTCCTGAGGGCTGCGGGGGCGGCCGCCAGTACATCTACACGTAAGGTCGGAACGCCGGTTTCGTCACTGTCCGCTGAGATTTCACTTGCCGCCAAAAGCAGTTTAGCTGCGTCATCAGCAAGGGCGGTGCTGTCCTCACGCAGGAGACTTGCCGTTCGAAAGAGGGTTTCCACGATCCTTTTGTTAAACGACTCCATCAGTGGCAGCAGTTGTTGCCTGACTTTGACGCGTGTAAAGCTTTCGTCCTTATTCATCTCGTCAACAATGAATTCGATACGTTGTTGACGGCAATAATTCTCGGTGTCCGCCCGTCTTGCCCATGTCAAAAGCGGTCGCACGAGTTGAATATCCGAACCTGACCGAAGAGTTCGGACTGGTTCCATGCCGCTGAGGCCTTCACCAGCGCTTCCGCGGAGGAGTCGAAGCAGCACGGTCTCAGCCTGATCATCCATCGTGTGAGCTACAGCAATCAACCTTGAGTCACTCCTCCGGGCCGTACGCTCGAGGAACGTGTAACGCGCGCGGCGAGCAGCTTGTTCAAGATTGTCGTTGTGTTCAATTGCCATTTTCCTAACGTCTGCTCGTCCAACCACAGCTTTCAGTCCCAACTTCCTGGCTAACGTGGAAACCGCGGCGGCATCTCGTCGCGCAGTTTTCCTGAGTCCATGATCGAGATGGGTAACAATTAGCGGGTTGGAAATAGGCCCTACTGATTTTAGTTCGTGCATAGCCAGCAATAGGGCAGTCGAGTCTGCGCCACCAGAGACTGCAATTACAATCGGCTCATCCTTTAAAGGCAGATTTAGGCGCCGTAACTCAGATAAGAGCCCTGTCGCAAACTTCGATATCCGTCGCCGGTGTCTTGCTTTGCTGGGAGTTGCCATTATTTTTAATCTACTCGCGCGCCGTAAGACCAGTTAGATCGTTTTAGTGTTCTTTGGTGATGTGATTTCGTGGATCCAGTCGTGTTAGCCCAAAAGACGATCCACGAAACAATACGAAAGAACACGAAAAATTACTTCAACATGGCGACTTCACTCTCACCCTCCTTGACATCTGCCCCCGCTCCGATTACTACTCTAAGGCATCCAATCGGCTTCATAGAAGCTCAAAGTCTTTCCCCCAAAAACCGCCTGAGGAATATGTTAATGAGATTGAGAAAACTATTGTGCGCGCTGATCGTCGCACTGTTTACCCTACAGACCATCCCTGTCGTCTTTGCTGTAGACGAAGGAATGTGGCCCTTTAATAATGTTCCCCGCGAAGATATCAAACGAAAGTACAACTTTGTTGTCACTGACGACTGGCTCCATAAGGTGCAGCTTGCTTCCGTACGCTTCAACAATGGCGGGTCAGGATCGTTCGTTTCACCAAACGGCCTGGTATTAACTAATTATCATATTGTTGAAGACGTCGTTGGCGAGCTCAGCACAGCGGAAAAGGATTATGCCAAGGAAGGCTTTGTCGCTCATAGCCAGGCTGAGGAATTAAAAGCACCCGGCTTGGAGCTCAACGTTTTACAAAGCATCGAGGACGTTACAGACCGAGTCAATGCGGCTGTAAAAGAGGGCAGTTCACCTGCCGAAGCAAACACAGCACGTCGTTCGGCGATTGCGGCCATAGAAGCCGAGTCGCTCAAAGCTACAGGTCTTCGCAGCGACGTGGTCACGCTTTATCAGGGCGGTCAATACAATCTTCATCGCTACAAGAAATATACAGACGTCCGGTTGGTTTTCTTTCCTGAATTTCAGGCCGCGTTCTTCGGCGGCGACCCAGACAACTTCAATTTTCCACGATTCAACATTGATATGTCGTTGGTTCGCGTCTACGAAAATGATCAGCCAGTTAAAGTCGAGAATTATTTCAAATGGTCAAAGACTGGAGCGAAGGACGGCGAGCTTGTGTTTGTAACCGGCCATCCCGGGTCGACGTCTCGTCTGAATACCGTCGCTCACCTTGAGTTTCTCAGGGACACGGCTATTCCCTTGCTGCTTCGTGTTCTTGAAAGCCGTCGTGACGTTTTGAAGGCGTATATGGCTCAAGGAGAAGAACAGACGCGCAGGGCTCAAAATGAACTGAACAGCATCGAGAACGCTATTAAGGTTTACAAGGGGCAGTTGCAGGGTTTGAAAGACCCGAAATTGATGACGAAGAAAATGGCTGCTGAACGCGCCCTGCGCGCATCAGTCAATGCAGATCCCAAGAAGAAGCAGATTTACGGGGACGCCTGGGATGCAATTGCTAAAGGACGTCAGGGACAGGCTGCATATGAACGAAATAGGCGCTTCCTTGAGCTGGAAGCCGGTTTTTATACGACGCTTTACGATGTTGCCCGGACACTTGTGCGTTTGGCGACAGAAAACCAGAAGCCCAACAGCGAACGCTTACCCGAATACACGGACGCACGCCGTGCATCACTCGAGCAGGCGCTGTTCTCACCTTCTCCGGTCTATGACGACTTCGAAAAACTTAAGCTGGCAAGTTCGCTGGCGTTACTCGAGAAGGAGTACGGGCCCAACGATCCAATTACTCAGCGTGTACTGAAGGGGAAGACCCCACAAGCGCGCGCTACGGAACTCATTGACGGAACAAAGTTGAAGGACGTTGAGTACCGTAAACAATTAGCGGCCGGTGGGATCAAGGCGATTGAGGAGTCCACCGATCCAATGATCCAGCTCGCGCGGAGCGTTGATGACGAGGCTCGCGCAGTCCGTAAACGTTATGAGGAAGAAGTGGTGGCGGTTGAACGTGCAAACTATGGAAAAATCGCCAGAGCATTGTTTGAAAAGGAAGGTACGAAGTTGTATCCGGATGCGACCTTCACCTTGCGTCTTTCGTACGGCGCCGTAAAAGGTTATCGCGAGAACGGGAACATGGTCCCGCCATTCACGACGCTTGGCGGTCTCTACAATCGGGCGGCAAAGTTCAATCACAAGTTCCCTTATAACCTTCCCCCGCGTTGGATGGAGAAGGAAAAAGAAATCGATCCGGCTACACCATTCAACTTTGTGACTACTAACGACATCATCGGGGGAAACAGCGGTTCACCTACCATCAACCGCAACCGCGAACTCGTGGGCTTGATTTTCGACGGCAACATCCAGTCCTTAGTCGGCAACTTCGACTATGACGAATCAGTCAACCGAGCAATTTCGGTAGATGTGCGAGCGATGATGGAGGTGTTGCGAAAAGTATTCAACGCAACTGAGGTTGTTGATGAGCTTTCGAAAGGCTAGGTAACAATCCTTGCTATTGAGCAACCGTCCGTAGGAGTTTTCGTCCTACGGACGGTTTTTATTTTGCATTGGCTTTTTTGTGGAAGTATTCCCACCAGGAAACGAAAAATAACACGCGTGCACTAGAAGAAAGCACTCAGGGAGCTTATTCTTAGCAGATACCGTCCAGAAAGCAGGTTCATCACCGTTGTCTGAAACTGATCCAACCCCGGGCAAACAAAACCAACCTACCTCAGAAAACGAGAAAGTCGATCATCACAATCCAAGAGTAATTCTGGCTGGAGATCCGGGTGTGCGAAAGATAGTTGCGGAAGAGCTCCTCGCAGCGATTTCGCGCGAGGATCTTGGCATCCAACAACGAGCACGTCAGCTTTTCATCGAGCATGGTTACTTCGATGAGGCGGTTCGGCATCTGCGAGAAGCTCCGTCTGCGAGCGAACGAGCTACTGCTGCGCACACGTTAGGCGAGTTCCGCAGCGATTTGGCGATTGCACCCTTGAATGCCGCCTTGTTTGATAATGAAGAGGAGGTTCGCATAGCAGCCGAATTGGCCCTGAATAGAATTGCCCAGCATCGCTTATCCGACCACGCAGGTAGACAAACGGAAGACGGATGTCAGGATTCTAATCCACAACCGATGCTCTCTCCGGATGAATCAGCAACGGAAGGTGAACGAGAACAACCTTCCGACAAAATTGAACCGCCGGTTCAACGCGAAACAATAGAAACAACTGAATTGGCTGGGTTGTTAGCGCAGGAAGATGAACTTCGAAGAACGCTGGAACGAGTGGAGGTTCAGCTTCTGGAGCTCAACAGTGCCCTTGAAAGCGCGAGACAGGAAGGGCAGGTCGCGACTGATCGCGCACTTAAATTGAGGCTTGAACTCGACGAATTACGGCAACAGGATGAAGAAGTACGCACAAAGCTAGGAGTCACAACCGAGCGATATGAATTTGAGCTTGAGAAGAAAGCCGTCGCCGAGCAAGACTGCAAACGATTCGCGGATGAGCTCATGCACGTTCGCACCGAAGCTGATCATCTGTCTGAGTCTTTGCTACACCTAAGCAAACGACGAGCTGAAATTTCTGCTGCTCGTCGTGCAGAAGCTGAGGAAGCGCGACGAACAGCTGATGAGGTCTATCACGTTGAGCTTAAGCGACTAAAGAGTGAAGAAGCGGCGTTGCGTGCGGCAGCAGAGAAGGCGGCCCTGCGAAGAAGTCAGGTGGAACAGGCCCGCAAATCCATAGAACAGCAAACAGTACGGCTGCTTGATCAGCAAGCTGCAATGGGCGCTCCTGAAGCCGGGCGCCTCGCCGCTGTCGAACAACTGCATCAGGAAGCAGAAGAACGTCACAAAGCGGAACGGGAACAGTTGCAACTTGAGATAGAGAAGTTGCAACGCATGAATGAAGAAGTAGCCGCGCGTCGAGCCAGCGTCGAAGTTGCGATTCACGAGTCGAGCGCTCTTGAAGAGCAAATCAATCGCGACATTGAACGACTAGGCGAAGCGGAGGTCGACGCGCGTAGTCGCATCGAACAGGCTGAGCTACGTCGTCGCACAGCAGAGGAAGCGTGCCGGCAGCTCGAAGAAAAGGCGGTCAAGGTTATGGCTGAGGCTCACCGTAGTGCCTTAGAAGAGGAGCAAGCCATAACAAAACTGGAGACGGCGCGACAGGAAGCTACAGCAGAGTTGCAGAGACGCGCCGAGCAGCAGAAGCGGATTCGAGAAGAGATTGAGCAACTTCGAAAACAGGAGTTAGAGGAACGGCGACGGATCGAAGAAGAATCGTTGCGGCGGACACAGGCGGAAGCGATGTTGCAGCAAGAAAGGGACCGGTTTAAAGCTGAAGACGCCGCTCGTGTGAAGGTCGAGCTCGAGCATAAGCAACTGATTGAGCAATCTCGATCTGAGGAAGACGCAAATACCCAATTGGAAGACGCACCGAACCATCCGATTCGGCGTGTTGATTCAAATGAGAATGGCGGTTCGCCAGTCGTAGTTGAACCAGTATTCGACACATCAGCGAAGGTGCGAATTAGTCCGGAAGCTCCCAACACCATCGTTGACCAATTGAAAAGCGAACACCCGGAAGAACGTGCAGCAGCACTCAACGATCTGGCGCAGATCGGATCTCCAAAGGCACTGCCAGTGGTTATTCAAGCTTTTGACGATGAATCATCAGTTGTTAGAAATGCGGCAGCGCTGGCTCTCCATCGAATGGAAGTCGCAGGCTCGGCGGAATCATTCACACGAGCGTTTGAAGAAGCATCAGCGGAGCGTCGCGAACACATCGGTTTGGCGATCGTCGAGTCAGGATTAGCAGGCGAGCTGATTGATAGTCTGGGCACCGATACTCGTGAGGGAACGTATAACGCTCTTTCTTTGCTCTTAGTGATGGCCAGGGCAGGTCAGGTGCAACCGCTGGTTCAGGCTATCGAAGAACATGATGATCTAGAGATCCGCCGGGCCGCAATCCGTCTGCTGACGATAAGCGGACAATCCGAACTTGCTGACGCAGCTGTGAAGCGGCGGCTGAAGAAAAATTAGAATTTGAAATTTAGGATTCAGTGTACCCCTATGAGTTTAGATTAATGCATGAGAGGCTCGGTCCAACAAGATTTCGCTTCGTAATTGCCGCTACGGCCTTCTGTATCGGCACCTTCTCAGCAGTTTCTTACTCGACAATTACGGGGTGGCAGAAGGCCATAGCAGTGGCCAATGAGCAGGCCTTGGATCACAACCTATCGACGCTCCGAAATGCACTTCGCAAATACGCTGAAGACAAGCAGGAATTGCCCCACTCTTTCGACGATCTTATTAACGCGGGGTATGTTGGAGTCTTGAAGGATCCGGTAACGGGTCAGGCAAACTGGGGGGTAGTTGTAGGAGAAGATCCGAGCCTGGTGAAAGGAAGACGGGGCATAATAAATATCCATAGCGCGTCCACTAAGATCTCATCACGAGGGACACGATATAACGCTTGGTAAAGTTGAAATGGAACTTTCCCGTAAAAGCGAAATTACCACGTATCCATTCTTCTGTGGGGCAGTCTCGCTGTCAGTGTTGTAGCCGAACTGTGCCTTGTAGCCGTAAGGTTAATTCAAGCTGCCGACAAGGAACGTTCCACCCGCGCTGAACAGGCGATAGGAAATCACGCTGCCAACAGTTGAGCCTCAAAGTCAAACTTGCAACTCTGAATGCCGTCAAATCGCAGGCCGTATTGAGTCGTGACTTGACGTTCGGAACTGGTCGGAGCTCGTAGAACGCTGAGTTGAAGACTTCGACCGGGCATTAGAGTAATTTGTCATATTACGGAACCATCCAGCGGAAGGTCATCAAACTTTGCCATTCTGAGATCCTTTTTAGTATGGTGTGCCTGCAAACCCAGGACACTTTTGGTTTTTGTCTGCCACGAAAAATCTGGTTGTATTTTCTCCACCGAATTCATCGAGGGCGGGCCGAAGCGAGCAGCTAACCGATACCGCTTATTGCGTCGATAACGTTCTTGATCCATTTCCACACCTTGGAGCGGGTCTTCCCCCTTTCACCTAATGAGATAACGAATCGAACAGTAAAGAAAAGGGCAAGCGAAATGCCGATCAGTGCGAATACGACTTTCAGGATCACGTTCAGCTATCCTCCATATAGGTCCACAATATTGTCAGCTAAACCTGCTGCAGCATCCTTAAATTTCTCCCAGCAACTTCGGGCAGGCGCTGTTTTTTCATAGGTATAGTCGCCCCAAAAATCGCTTAGACCGGGTTCGCACGGATCGTCGTAAAACATATGAAGAACAACAGGCTCTCCTCTATTGATTCTTCAACAGGTGCGGTAACTTCTCAATATACTTTGAACCAGATCAAACGTCCGAGCGGATTGGCTTGGGACAGTGAATCATTATGGATTATTGAGTTTGATGGAAAGGTGTGGTGTCTGCCTTTCTAAGGTGTGTGTCTGCAACCACGCCTCACAACTCATTCAACCGGAGCGCGAATTAGCTTGAATTTCATTGTCAACTTGGCTGTGCCGCAGTTGAATGAGCGGCTCGCCCACGCCTAAGAAGTCGCAGCATAGGCGCACTAGAATCTTTTTAGACGCGACTCATTCGTTAAGGGTTGGGGCCCCGACAAATTTTTTCAAGCAGATTCAATGCCTCAGATTGGGGCACGGTGACAACTGGAGTCTGAGTTATGATGGGC